>NZ_JANZNP010000001.1:0-317455 GCF_025153065.1 Pantoea sp. XY16
GAGCTAACCGGTACTAATGACCCGTGAGGCTTAACCTTACAACGCCAGAGGCGTTTTTGAGAGACACGATTTTCAGCCCTGTTCCGGATATTCTGCGCGGCCTTACGGGCGGCGCGGAGACAGAATTTGCCTGGCGGCTTTAGCGCGGTGGTCCCACCTGACCCCATGCCGAACTCAGAAGTGAAACGCCGTAGCGCCGATGGTAGTGTGGGGTCTCCCCATGCGAGAGTAGGGAACTGCCAGGCATCAAATTTGTTCCTTTTCCTCTGACAGGGAAAATAACGGGAACAGGCGGTTATCAGCCGGTTGCTGATAAGCGTGAAAGAATCGGTGGAGCGGTAGTTCAGTTGGTTAGAATACCTGCCTGTCACGCAGGGGGTCGCGGGTTCGAGCCCCGTCCGTTCCGCCACTTAATTGGAAAGCCCTGACTTAACGGTCAGGGCTTTTTCCATTGCAGCAAATTCATCGCGGAAAAAGTATCCGCGCTGATTATCTTCGATCTCCAGGATCATACTGTAGCAACAGACCCCGATAAGGCCTGCTCTTATAGATGTCACGTGCGCCACGGCTGCGCAGCTGTCCACTCACTGAGAAAATCGATAAAAGCCCGCACACGCTGGCTTACTCCGATATCGCTGTAGTAGACCGCATTGAAGGGCATCTCGACCGGCAGACGCTGATCGGCCAGCACTTCCACCAGTGATCCCTCCGCGACCTCACGATCAATCATATAGTCTGACAGGCAGGCAATCCCATTGCCGGTAAGACAGAGCTGCTTAATTGTCTCTCCGCTATTCGAAGAGATAGCCCAGTCGATGTCATAAAGTTCGCCGCTTTCACGTGCAATGGGCCAGCGATTGAGCCTCGGGGACTCTTCGAAGCCAAGACAATGATGGTTATCCAGATCGGTCACCTTTTGTGGGACACCGTGCTCATGGAGATAGGCAGGGGAGGCGACAACTTTGCGAAAACTATTGAACAGTAATCTGGCGCGTAGTGTTGAGTCCGTGAGATTGCCAGCACGAATCGCAATATCCACTTTCCGTTCAATCAGATTGATAAAACTCTCAGATGAGATTAACGAAAGCGTCACCCCGGGATAGCGCTGGCGAAAGGGCTTAACCATCGGCATCAGCAAATGCAGAATAACCGGTGTCGCGGCATCAACGCGCAGTAACCCTTTGGGCTCCTGTAAGCTTTCTATCAAATCGCTTTCTGCGGTCGTCATCTCCTGCAAAAAATGCTGAACATGGCGGAAATAGCGTTCACCTTCCTGCGTAAGTGCCAGCTGTCGCGTGGTACGGGTTAGCAGAGCAATGCCCAGCTTGTTTTCCAGTTTTTTTATGGTTCTGCTGACGGCAGAATTAGCCATCTGCAACTGCTCAGCAGCGCGGCTGAAACTTCCACTCTCGACTACACTGACAAACACTTTGAGTTCGTCAGAAGATGCCTTCATTCTTCCTCCCTGTCATGTCGCAGATATTTAGCTATTTTATGGACGATTATACTGGCATAACTCCAGTACAGGCGTCCTCAATGATGACACCGTTGATGTGGCCAGGTTCTGCCTCGTTTAGCTTAGCGAGCTTAAAGTAACGCCTTATTCTGGAAAAGCGTGATGAATTCTGACATTCACCTGCATCCATTGAAACATCGGTCTAGAATCCCTATAACAGACAGGTGTTAACTGTATTTTTGAATTATCAGCCAGGCGGGAAAGTGCGTAAAAAAACTTATGCAATGCGATATGTAGCAGGACAACCAGTGGAGCAGATTTTTCCACCTGGCGCGATGCTCCATCTCGGCCAGGCACTGCCACCCGGCGCACCGTTGCCCGCGCATCCAAACCTTAAAGTTCTGGTATGGAATATCTTCAAGCAGCAGCGTGCAGACTGGATGTCAGTGCTGGAAGGATTTGGTAAGGATGCCCATCTGGTGTTACTGCAGGAAGCGCAGACCACACCTGAACTGGTGCAGTTTGCCACCAGCAATTATCTGGCTGCCGATCAGGTGCCTGCCTTTGTGCTGCCTCAGCATCCCTCTGGCGTAATGACCCTCGCTTCTGCCCATCCGGTCTATTGTTGCCCCTTACGCGAACGTGAGCCTCTGCTGCGGCTGTCAAAATCGGCGCTGGTTACGGCTTATCCTCTGCCTGCGGGAGAAATGCTGATGGTGGTTAACATCCATGCGGTTAACTTCAGCCTGGGTGTCGACGTCTACAGTAAACAGCTGGGGCCTATCGGCGAGCAGATCATGCATCATCAGGGACCGGTCATCATGGCCGGGGATTTCAATGCCTGGAGCCGTCAGCGCATCAATGCGCTCTATCGGTTTGCACAGCGGATGAAGCTGGAAGAGGTGATGTTTACGGCCGATCATCGCCGCAAAGCGTTTGGTCGCCCGCTGGATTTCGTCTTCTATCGCGATCTCAGAGTGAGTGAGGCATCCGTACTGGTGACGCGCGCTTCCGATCATAACCCGTTACTGGTGGAGTTTAGCTCAGGAAGCTAATCCGGTGCATTGAATGTGCCTGCAGAAGAAGAAGCGGGCAGGGTAATGAGTAAATCGTGGCAGATGGATGAAAGAAAAAGGCTGACAATTGTCAGCCTTTTCAACGTATCAGGTATCAGGTGTAGCGTTATTATTCACAAACAGCGTTAAGTTATCGCCGGGCTGAATATCTTTCGCACTGTCCAGCACACTGTTCCAGCGCATCACGTCTTTGATATTGACACCGTGATGACGGGCAATACTGTCAAGAGAATCACCCTTACGAACACGATAGGTGATGCTGTTGCCGTTATCAGCCAGTCGGGTGCCGTTCGAACCGATGGTCAGCGTCTGACCCGGTCGGATATCAGCACCGCGCAGGTTGTTTTCCTGCTTCAGTGTCGAGACGCTAACGCCAAGTTTCGCGGCGATACCTGAAAGCGTATCACCCCGTCGCACTTTGTACCCGCCACTCGCGCTGGCTTTCGCAAGCTGCACAGGCTGTACCGCTGCGATGTCACCGGAGGCCAGTGAGTTACGCAATTTCGCGACGTTCGACTTTGGCACCATAATGTAGTGCGGGCCGTTTGGCGCTGTTGCACCGCCTTTGTAGCCGGTATTGAAGCTCTTCAGTTTCGTGAGCGACATACCCGCCATTTCGGCAGCCTGCGTCAGCTGTATCTGCTGACCCACTTCCACTCGTGCCAGAGCACGACTTTCATTCGGTGTCGGCAGTTTGATACCGTAACGCTTGTTATTTTTGAGCAGTTCACTCAAGGCTAACATTTTAGGCACATACACGGTGGTTTCGCGTGGCAGCGATAAATGCCAGAAGTCAGTCGGCTTACCGCGCGCCTTATTCTGCTTAATCGCTTTGAGCACCCGTCCTTCACCACTGTTGTAAGCAGCAATGGTCAGTAACCAGTCACCGTCAAACATGGTATTAAGACGCTGCATCATATCCAGCGCAACTTTCGTGGATGCGACTACATCACGTCGCCCATCGTAATACTGGTTTTGTTTCAAACCATAGTTTCGACCCGTAGCTGCAACAATCTGCCAGATACCAGCGGCATTGGCGGATGAGGTTGCGCGAGGGTCAAAAGCGCTCTCCACTATGGGTAGCAGTACCAGTTCCATCGGCATTTTACGTTTCTGTATCTGCTCGACTATCCAGTACATGTACGGCTCTGCCCGTAATGTTACATCGTGGAGATAGCTCTTATTTTTTAAAAATTTACTTTTTTGTTCGCGGATTGCCGGGTTTTCCGGAATCCCCATCTTCAACTCGTCACTAATGAAACTCCAGAGATCTGCGTCTGCTGCGAGGCCAGTTCCATCTTCCTGCCATCGCGGCGACAAAAACTCGTCTCCGTACTTTCCATTTTCACCTTGACCAGCTGAAGACAGACTCTGTGCATGCTGTTCGGGGATATTGGCATCGTTCCTGGACGCCTGACATCCTACCAGCAAGACTGAGGCGAGTAAGATCGCTTTAGCCTTCATGTGTGTGTCAATAGTTCGCTTAAAAGACGAGCAACTATACGTGACGACTTTTCACAACACAACCCGAAAAATCAAAAAGCGTCTTTCTTCTCGCGTAGAACGGCAAATGTCCGCCATACTGGTTCATCAGTAATGTTAACGTTTAATGCCCTTTGTAAATCAATATCTTGCGTACGAAGAAATAAATTTATTGACCGTTCGTGCGCCAGTTTTGTTGGCAAAGTAATGCCATTTTCGGCGCGTAAGTCCTTAATTTTCTGGTATTCGGCCGTTATTTGCGGGTCATGGGGCAGAATAGCCGCAGCAAACTTCAGATTGGATAAAGTATATTCATGCGCACAGCAGACTAAAGTCTCACCTGGTAGCTGGTTAAGCTTTTGAAAGGAATCATACATCTGCTCTGGAGTGCCTTCAAAAAGGCGTCCGCACCCGCCTGAAAAGAGAGTGTCGCCACAGAAAAGATAAGGCGAGCTGTAATATGAGATATGTCCTAAAGTGTGACCAGGAGTATGGATCACTCTGAAGGTCAGGCCCAGTACGGTGACTTTATCGCCTTCGCTGACTATCGTCCTGGCCCCTTTCGCTTCGGTTTCCCGAGGGCCGTAAACCTCAAGGTCAGGGAAGTGCTCACATAATGTTTTCACGCCGCCCGTATGGTCGTTATGGTGGTGAGTCAACAGAATGGCGACTGGCTGCCAGCCGTTTGACGCCATTTTTTCTAACACTGGCTGAGCTTCGCCGGGATCAACGATCAGGCATTTACCCTCATCATCATTCAGCGTCCAGATGTAGTTGTCCTGCAACGCAGGAATACTGGTAAGATTCATCATCACCTCTCGCAGGTCGTAGGAAAAGGAAGAGCGTAAAGCATGAAGCCCGCTAAATCACGCCAGGTTCTGAACGCACCGCTGTCCTGGCGTAACATGCCGTGGGGAGATTATTTCCGCGACGCGCTAACGCAGCAGCTTCAGCCTTATCTCGGAAAGCTTTATGGCTTTCATATGCTTAAGCTTGGCAACCTCAGCGCAGAAATCAACACCGAAAACTGTGCTATTTCACATCAGGTCAATGTGGGCAGCGAAGGCGAGCTATTACAGGTGCGGGCTGACCCGATGCAATTGCCGTTTGAGTCGAAGTCGATTGATGCCTGTCTGCTTGCCCATACGCTTGCCTGGAGTCAGGATCCTCACCGGGTGTTACGCGAAGTAGACAGGGTATTAATCGACGATGGCTGGATGATCATCAGCGGCTTCAATCCTTTCAGCCTGCTCGGCGTTAGTAAAATGGTACCGGGATTAACTCGTAAAGCCCCCTGGAGCGGGCGGATGTTCAGCCAGATGCGATTGCTCGACTGGCTGGGACTACTGAATTATGAGGTGGTCTACCGCACCCGATTTCAGGTGCTGCCATGGCATCAGCAGGGCGGGAAACTGATCAGCGCCCACTTACCGGCGCTGGGGTGTCTTAATATTGTGGTGGCGCGCAAGCGAACCTTCCCGCTGCTGCCGACCCGGGCAAAGAAGAGCCTGAGTACCAGCAAGATTCGTCAGACGGTCAATGCCACACGTCAGTTCCGGAAAGCAGAGGATCAGGACTCGGCTTTATAGCCGATATCCTCAAAAGCAGGATTTTCCGCCGCGCTGCGGGCCAGCACATCGCAGCGCTCGTTTTCCGGGTGTCCGGCATGGCCTTTAACCCACTCCCACTGAATCTTATGGGTACTGAGGGCTAAGTCGAGACGCTGCCAGAGATCGACATTCTTCACCGGCTTTTTATCGGCGGTTTTCCAGCCACGCTTTTTCCAGTTGTGGATCCAGCTGGTAATACCCTGACGTACATACTGACTGTCGGTGCTGAGCACCACATCGCACGGCTGGGTCAGCGCCTCAAGCGAGACAATCGCCGCCATCAGCTCCATCCGGTTGTTAGTGGTAAGGCGATAGCCCGCGCTGAAGGTTTTCTCATGCTGACCGTAACGTAAAATCGCCCCGTAACCGCCGGGACCGGGATTTCCAAGACAGGATCCATCGGTGAATATCTCTACCTGTTTGCGCATCTCTGGTAGACTTCCTCTTAAAAAACGCCAAGTCTGACATAAAACGGGTCTTATGAGCACTGCAAATAACCGCCAGATCGTTCTCGATACTGAAACCACCGGCATGAACATGATCGGGGTACATTATGAGGGGCACCGCATCATTGAGATTGGTGCGGTAGAGGTGATTAACCGTCGCCTGACCGGTAACAATTTCCATATGTATCTCAAGCCCGATCGGCTGGTCGATCCCGAAGCTTTTGGCGTCCACGGCATTGCCGATGAGTTTCTGGCCGACAAGCCCGCCTTCAGCGAAATCGCCGATGAGTTTCTCGACTACATTCGCGGTGCCGAATTAGTCATCCATAACGCGCCGTTTGATATCGGCTTTATGGATTACGAATTTTCAAAGCTGAATCGCGGCATTGAGAAAACCGAAACCTTCTGCAAAATTACCGACAGCCTGGCACTGGCGCGTCGAATGTTTCCCGGCAAGCGTAACAGCCTTGATGCGCTCTGCTCACGTTACGAAATAGACAACACCAAACGAACCCTGCACGGCGCACTGCTCGATGCCGAGATTCTGGCAGAAGTGTTCCTGACCATGACCGGCGGGCAGACCTCTCTCTCCTTTTTATCGGAGAGTGAAAGCGCCCGACAGGCTCAGGGAGAGAGCATCCAGCGCATCGTGCGTCCCGCTTCTGCACTGCGTGTGGTCACGGCCAGCGAAGAAGAGGTGGTTGCTCATGAATCCCGTCTGGATCTGGTGATGAAAAAAGGCGGCAGCTGTCTGTGGCGCGGCTGAATTGCGTGATTTTGTTGAGAAAATCAGCGGCAAGCTGAAAAAAACAGCAAACGATTTGTTCGGTCGGAAAAAGCATTGACGCCATAACAGGCTGCCATTACTATGCGCCTCGTTCCCGACGGGGAACAAAGCGCGGAGCGGTAGTTCAGTTGGTTAGAATACCTGCCTGTCACGCAGGGGGTCGCGGGTTCGAGCCCCGTCCGTTCCGCCAATCTCTTTAAAAAAGCCGATTCAGAAATGAATCGGCTTTTTGCTGTCTGCTATTCAGCCGCGGCTTGCTTCTTCTGCGCCATTCCCTCGCTATGCCAGCGGGTCACATCCTCCGCCTCGCGATCTTCACGGGCGATAAAGCGATAGCAGCCTGCCGCCAGACCGGCACCAATAAACCAGCTGAAGTTCGCTACCTGATGCAGGGAAGGGATAAAGCTAATCACCAGGCAAATTGCCACCGACGGCAGCAGCGCGCCAATCGCTTTAGGGTTAAAGCCACCGCGATACCAGTAACGGCCTGCAGGTGTGTCGTTAAACAGATCGTCGACCGAAATACGTCCACGTTTAATCAGATAGAAATCGGTCAGCAGAATCCCGAACAGCGGCCCGATAAACGATCCCAGCACATCCAGCGTGTAGTGAATCAGCTCAGGCGACTGGAACAGGTTCCATGGTGTTAACAGCACCGAGCCAACGGCAGCGATCATGCCACCAGTACGGAAGCTGATTTTCTGCGGTGAACAGTTGGAGAAGTCAAAAGCGGGTGAAACGAAATTCGCCACGATATTGATGCCGATAGTGGCAGTAATCATGGTCAGCAGACCGATCGCAACGGCCAGATCGTTGCCAACCATGCTCACGGTTTCGATGGGATCGGTAATCATTTTGCCAAACAGCGACTGCGTGCCTGACACAATCACCACCGTCACCACAGAGAACAGCAGGAAGTTAAACGGCAGGCCCCAGCGGTTGCCGCGGCGAATCTCTGACATGTTCTTGCCGTAGCGTGAAAAGTCACCGAAGTTCAGCAGCGGCCCGGAGAAGTAGGAGACCACCAACGCCGTGGCCGTAATCATCTGCCACGTTTGCTCGCCCGCGGTCAGCGATTTGCTTGCCAGGGTAAAGGAGATCCCGTCAAAGCCGGTCTTGTATACAATCCAGCCCGCCAGCGCGACCATCACCACATAAACCGCTGGTCCAGCGACATCGATAAACCGTTTAATGGCGTTCATGCCGTGCCAGAACACCATCGCCTGCAGTAACCACATCACCCCGAAACAGCACCAGCCCAGCAGCGACAGGCCCAGCCAGTGCGGCACGGTCATCGACGTCAGAGAAGGCACGAACTTCAGCAGCACCAGCATCAGGGCGTTCGCCGCCAGATAAGTCTGGATGCCATACCAGGCGAAGGCGATTAGCCCGCGAATGACTGCTGGAATATTGGCACCAAATACGCCAAACGCCTGACGGCAAATCACCGCATAAGGCACGCCCGCCATCTGGCTCGGTTTCGCCACCAGATTCGCACAGATCTGCACGATGCAGATCCCGGCGAGCAGGCAAAGCAACACCTGCCAGCTGGCTAGTCCCAGCGTGAAGAAACTGGCGGCCACCACATAGCCGCCCATACTGTGCACATCGGACATCCAGAAAGAGAAAATGTTGTACCACGACCAGTTCTGATCGCGTGTCGGTGCCAGGTCGTCGTTACAGAGCCGTGGGCTGTAATGGGCACTGGCTTCAGAGGCCGTGCTGGCCACCGTTGATTGATTTGGCATGAAACCTGCTCCTGTACCTGAAAGTGGAATGAATAATCTGGTAGGACGGTATTGCAGGATTCAGGCCAGATCTCTTTTCTTGTATACAATATTTAATTTTCACGTATACGATATGTAGCACACAGCGAGTGACCGGAGCAGGTAATGACGAGTAAAACAGGCCAGCGAGACGCCACCAGGCTGCAGGATAAGGATGAAGGGATCTATCAGGCGTTAATGAACGCCATTGTTGAACATCAGCTACCGCCGGGCAGCAAATTGCCGGAAGAGGCCCTTTCCGGGGTCTTTGGTGTAAGCCGCACCGGCATCCGTAAAGTGCTGCAACGCCTCGCGGCGGTGCAGATGGTGACGCTGACGCCCAAACGTGGTGCGCAGGTGGCGACACCCGGAGTTGAAGAGGCGCGGGACATCTTCTCAACCCGCAGTTTAATGGAGTGCGCTAATCTGCCCGCGGTACTGGCGCATCTGCAGCCTCCCCATCTGGTGGCGCTGGAGCAGCTCATCGAGCAGGAGAACCAGGCGCTTGCCGATCAGGATGGTCCGGCAGCGATCCGGCTCTCTGCGGCATTTCATATCCAGCTGCAGGCGATCTCCGGCAATCAGGTGCTTACCGGCATGGTGACCAGCCTGACGCAGCGCTCCTCGCTGGTGATCGCCGCCTATGGCGCGCCCTGGCAGCGCGGCTGCCGCTGTGACGATCACGACAATCTGCTGAAGTTACTGCGCGCGCGCGCGCAGGAACCGCTGACGCAGGCGCTACAACATCACTTTGAGCATATCGTCTCCAGCCTGCACTTTGAGCGCAGCGGGGAAACCCTGCCCGATTTCTCCCGACTGTTTGCCGCAAACTCTGGAGCTGCCTCATGAGTCTGATTCAGGTGATTAACCCCAACACCAGCCTGGCGATGACCGAAACCATCGGCCAGGCCGCCCGTGCCGTCGCCGCGCCGGGTACCGAAATTCTGGCGGTTTCGCCGTCGCAGGGTGTGCCCTCCATTGAAGGCCACTTCGATGAGGCGATCGCCGCCATCGGTGTGCTGGAGCAGATCAGGCTCGGCAGGGAACAGGGCGTCAGCGGTCACGTCATCGCCTGCTTTGGCGATCCGGGTTTACTGGCAGCACGTGAGCTGGCCAGCGGACCGGTGATTGGCATTGCGGAAGCGGCGATGCACACCGCCACGCTGCTGGCGACGCGTTTCTCTATTGTCACCACGCTGCCGCGCACCCTGGTGATTGCGCGTCATCTGCTGCAGCAGTATGGCTTTACCCATCACTGTGCCGCGCTGCATGCCATCGATCTGCCAGTACTGGCACTGGAGGATGGCAGCGGCCTGGCGCAGGAAAAAGTGCGGCAGCGCTGCATTCAGGCGAAGCGGGAAGATGGCAGCGGGGCGATTGTGCTGGGCTGTGGCGGAATGGCGACGCTGGCTGCTTCGCTGACCCAGGAACTGGGCCTGCCAGTGATCGATGGTGTCAGTGCAGCAGTAAAAATGGTCGAATCGCTGGTGGCGCTTGGCTTTGGCACCAGCAAACATGGCGATCTGGCCTGGCCTTTGCAGAAACCTCTCTCAGGTGCGTTTCAGCATCTAAACTAACGGAACTTTCCCGAATCCCGAAAGGAAGCCAGTGATGACTGACGCTGCAGAGAAGAAAGAGTACAGCTTTAACAAAAACTATCCGCGCGATTTAATCGGTTATGGCGCTAATCCGCCACACGCCGCCTGGCCCAACAACAGCCGTGTGGCGGTGCAGTTTGTTCTGAACTACGAAGAAGGCGCTGAAAACAGCGTGCTGCATGGCGATGCCGGCTCGGAGCAGTTTCTCTCCGATATCATCGGTGCAGCGAGCTATACCGATCGGCACATGTCGATGGAGTCGCTGTATGAGTACGGCTCCCGCGCCGGATTCTGGCGCATCCACAATGAATTTCAGAAACGCGGTCTGCCATTAACCGTGTTTGGCGTGGCGATGGCGCTGGCACGTCATCCGGAAGTCGTTGAGGCGATTAAACAGGCGGATTACGATGTGGTCAGCCACGGCTGGCGCTGGATCCACTATCAGGGTATGGATGCAAAAACTGAACGTCAGCATATGCAGCAGGCGGTCGATGTGCTGGTGGATCTGTTTGGTAAAGCGCCGACCGGCTGGTACACCGGCCGCGACAGCCCGAACACCCGTCGGCTGGTGGTGGAGCAGGGCGGTTTCAGCTACGACAGCGACTACTACGGCGACGATCTGCCGTTCTGGACCCAGGTCACCTGTCAGGATGGCACGGTGAAACCGCACCTGATTATCCCCTATACCCTGGAGTGCAACGACATGCGCTTTGCCTCGCCGCAGGGGTTTAACACCGCCGAACAGTTCTTTACCTATCTGCGTGATACGTTCGATGTGCTGTATGAAGAGGGTGAAACCGCGCCGAAGATGATGTCGATCGGCATGCATTGTCGCCTGCTGGGCCGTCCTGGCAAATTCCGCGCGCTGCAGAACTTCCTTGATCACATCCAGCAGCATGACGATGTCTGGATCTGTACCCGCCAGCAGATCGCCGACCACTGGATCACCACGCACCCGGCACCGTAAGCCGGTTCCGGCGCTTGCCCCTGTTGAGCGGGCGAAGCGCCGGACAGTGTCAGCTCATCAGACTGACCTGCGCCGCCACGATGCACCAGCCGTGGGGCATTCGCACCCAGGTCTGCTGCTGACGGCCAATTTTATCGCTACCGGTGCGGGTAAATTCAGTGCTGCAGACCGCATAATTCTCACCAAAAGTGGTAATCACGGTGTTGCGCAGCGTCCGGTTCAGCCCGGCTGACGGACGCGCGGCACGGAAGGCCCGAATCTCATCAATGCCATACAGGTTCTCACCCGCGCCAAGGCGCACGGTTCGCGGGTCGTGCCAGAACAGGGCATCCAGTTCGGCCACATCATTGCTGACCAGCGCCTGCTCGTAGCGATAAAACTGCGCCGTCACCTCGGTAAGCACCTGCGGTAAATTAATCTCTCTGTTCATCAGGCTCCTGCCATATTGATTTGCGGCATCGTGATGCCGCGTTGTTCCAGTGTCCAGGCGGCACGTAACACCGCCTCTTCGTTAAACGGACGGGCGATAAGCTGTAATCCAATCGGCAGACCACTTCGGGTCGCCAGCGGCACGGTACAGACCGGTAATCCCAGGAAGGAGATCGGCTGCGTCAGCATCCCCATGCTCGCCTTAGCAGGCAGCGATTCGCCCTGAATCGTCAGGGTCTGCTGACCGATAGTGATCGCGCTGCAGGGCGTCGCCGGCGCGATCAGCACATCGAAGCGATCAAACAGCGGTAACACCTGCTGCTGGAAATGACGACGGAAGCGCTGCGCCTGCACGTACCAGGCACCTGGCATCATGGCACCCGCCAGCAGACGCTCACGGGAGTTTGGTTCAAACTGCTCCGGTATCTGACGCAGGGCAGGGAGATAGTGATTGCCACCTTCTGCGGCGGTCATGATAAACGCCGCCGAGCGGGCCACCTCTGCGTCCGGCATCAGCACCTCTTCCTGGGCTTCAAGCGCTGCCGCAACCACCGCGACGGCAGCGCGGGCATCCTCATCGCACCAGCGGGCAAAAAAGCCACCCAGCACGCCGCAGCGTAATCCTTCGCTGCCCAGTGACAGCCCCGGCAGCGTCGCGGCCACCGGACGATCGGCCTGAAACGTATCGGTGTGGTCTGCGCCCTGTAACAGATCATATACCAGCGCCAGGTCTTCAACCCGCCGCGTCAGCGGCCCGATGTGATCGAGGCTGGCAACAAACGGATGACTGCCGCTGCGAGATAACCGGCCAAAGGTCGGCTTAAGACCAAAAATACCGCACAGCGACGCGGGCACCCGAATCGAACCGTTGGTGTCGGTGCCGAGCGAAAAGTGGACCAGCCCGGCGGCTACCGCGGCGGCCGAACCGCCTGACGAACCGCCCGCCACGCGGCTGAGATCGCGCGGATTGTGGGTCGCACCATAATGGCTGTTTTCGGTGGTAAAACCATACGCGTAGGCATCCATGTTCAGCATGCCCGACAGCAGCGCGCCAGCATGCCGCAGTTTTCCGACGGCAAACGCATCGGCCTGTGCCGCAGGGCGATCGCGGAACAGGCTGGCACCGGCCAGCGTGCTGTGACCCGCCACATCAAACAGGTTTTTCACCGCATACGGGATGCCCGCCAGCGGGGGCAGCTTGTCGCCACGCTGCCGCTGCGCATCAATGGCGCTGGCCTCTTTTAACATGCGCGGCCCGGTGACCTCCGTCCAGGCATTCAGCGCCGGATTATGCTGCTCAACTGCCTGCAGCGTGCGCTTTGCCACTTCCAGTGCGCTGATCTCACCCTGCTGGATAGCCTGTTGCAGCGTCTGAATTGAAACGTCACCTAATCTCATGCCTGGTATACTCCTGCCACTTCCAGTCGTTCATCCAGCGGAAACGCCATCAGCGGCGCAGCCATCACCGCGATACGCGACAGCTGGATCAGCAGTTCAGCGCGACGCGCGTCATCCAGTTCCAGTTGCAGGATCTGCTCCATATGGCCGATGTAGCTGGCCCACTCGTGTTGATTCATGATTCGCTCCTGTTAAAAACCGGCGGCGCTGCCGTTACTGCGCGGATCGCTTGCGCCCTCGAACATGCCGTTGCTGTGGCGCACAATCGCGCCCGCATGGCCCACGGATTCGCTGAAATCCGGCAGCATTTCCACCTCATGGCCCCACAGACGCAGCATCAATACCGTTTCATCGTCAAAGCGGCCTTCCAGTTTCAGCGAGTCTGACGATTGCCCCCAGGTACGGCCCAGCAGCCAGCGCGGCGCACTGACCGCCTGTTGCAGCGGCAGGCCCTGAATCACATGGCGGGTGAAAATCGCCGCCTGGGTCTGCGGCTGTCCATCGCCGCCCATCGCGCCATACACCATTGTCCGGCCATCTTTCAGCCGTGCGGCGGCGGGATTCAGGGTATGAAACGGCTGCTTGCCGGGCGCAAGGGCCAGCAGATGCTCAGGGTCGAGGCTGAACGCCGCGCCCCGGTTCTGCCAGGTAACGCCCGTGCCGGGCAGCACCACACCACTGCCAAACTCGTGATAGATGCTCTGAATAAAAGAGACAGCCAGACCGCTGCTGTCCATTACGCCCATCCAGACCGTATCGCCCGGTCCGCGTCCGCTGCCCCAGGCGGCGGCCTCGCCATCGGCGATCTGGCTGGCGAGCGTGGCGAGGTGATCGCTTTCCAGCAGCGCCTGCAAATCTTCGGTGACGTGACGCGGATCGGTGATGTGTTTGTCGCGCAGGGCAAAGGCTTTTTTGGTGGCTTCAACGATGCGGTGCACCGTCTGTGCGTCGTCAGCCTCGGCCATCTCCAGGCGATCGGTGATGCCGAGGATCGCCAGCGACACGACGCCCTGGGTCGGCGGAGCGATATTCCAGATGTCGCCTTCGCTGTGGGCGAGATGCAGCGGAGTCGTGCGACGGGCGCGATGCTGCTGCAGATCGGACAGCGTCACCGGCATGCCCAGCGTCGCCATGTCGTCGGCCATATGGTGAGCCAGCGGACCGCGATAAAAGCTGTCGAGTCCCTCTTCGGTGAGCTGGCTCAGGGTATTCGCCAGCGCGGGCTGGGTAAAACGGCTGCCCGGCTGCGGCACATCGCCGTCGGGCATAAAATGGGCACTAAAGCCGGGCTGATGCTGCAACTCACTGCGGAAGTTCGTGGTCGCGGCGGTCTGTGAGGCGCTCACCGGAATGCCGTCGGCGGCGTAGCGAATCGCATCCCGCAGCAGACGGGCCAGCGGCAGTGGCGGGGTGCCCATCTCCGCAGAGAGCGTCAGGGCCTCCTGCCAGCCGCTGACCGTACCGGCCACCGTCAGCGCCGCTTTCGGCCCACGATGGGGGATCTTCGGGTGATCGGCGTAAAAATCGCGGTGAGCCAGCGAACCGGCGGCACCGCTGGCGTCGATAGCGACAGGGCCGCCGCCGGGCGGCAGAATCAGCCAGAAGCCATCGCCGCCCAGTCCGTTCATGTGCGGATAGACCACAGCGATAGTCGCGGCAGCGGCTACCATCGCTTCAATGGCATTACCGCCATCACGCAGCACCGCGAGCGCACTTTCACTCGCCAGATGGTGTGGCGTTACCGCCATCCCCTGCGGGGCCATATTGCTTTGAATCATCTTTTTCTCGTTCTTTGGGTGACAGAACCCATAACAAAGCAAGAGCTGTTCCAGTTTTCATGCTCCGCTGACGATGCACCGGTTAACCTGGCGTAAATTGTGCTAGCTTCTGCTGAAACAAAAGTTACAGGACGCCTTATGAAACAGCTTGATGAACGACTCAGAAGTCACTATGCCCAGCTCTCTCCGCAGGAGCAGCGTATTGCCGACTTCGTGTTTGACCACTTCGATGATCTGATTAGCTACAACAGCGCCGAGCTGGCGCGGCTCAGTGGCGTGTCGAAAGCCACAGTCAGTCGACTGTTTAAGCGTCTGGGCTATGAGAAGTACAAGGATATGCGTGATGAGCTTCGCATCCTGCGCCAGAGCGGCATGCCGCTGACCGATAACCGGGATGCGGTGCAGGGCAATACGCTGCTGGCACGTCATTACAAGCAGGAGATGGCTAATCTGACGCAGTGGGTAAACAGCCTGGATGCCCGGCACTTTAACGAGGTGATTCAGCAGCTGGCGCAGGCTAAACGTCTCTTTATCATCGGCATGCGCAACGCCTATCCGGTAGCGCTGCATCTGCGACAGCAGCTGGTACAGGCGCGTTCGCAGGTGCATATTCTGCCGCAGCCGGGCCAGACGCTGGCTGAGGAGCTGGTGGATATCACGCCGGACGATATGGTCATTGTGATGGCGTTTCGTCGTCGTCCGCGCATCATTCGCCCACTGATGCAGCAGCTGCAGACGGCTGGCATCCCGCTGCTGGCGCTGTGTGAGCCACAGGCGCAGACGGTAATTGCGCTGGCACGCTGGCAGCTCTGTACGCCGCTCGACAGCGTTTCCGCCTTCGACAGTTACAGTGCCGCCATGAGCCTGGTTAACCTGATCGCCAATGCGCTGCTGCATGAAATGCTGGCACAGGGACGCCAGCGGATTCATCAGATCGCCGACCTTTACCAGCAGTTTGACGAGCTGGAGCACCGTTAACAGGCACCGTTTTGGTGCTTTGCCCCATTTCAGAACACCTCTTCCGCGGCGTGATTGCCCCGATTACGCCCTATTTCCGTAGAACTCTCTGTCGCTTAACCCTTTTTCTGTTGCCGCCCGGGTTGGCACATTAGTTGCAGATTGCTTGTCAAAGAATCTTTTGTTTCACGTTAATCTCACCGGGGTGCATAATGAAAAAAGTTTTGATGGCGGTTGCGACAGCGGCATTACTGATGGCACAAACGGGCAGTGCGCTGGCCGATCAATTGCAGGATATCCAGAAGCGCGGCGTCATCCGCGTCGCCGT
This sequence comes from Pantoea sp. XY16, assembly GCF_025153065.1. Classification (NCBI taxonomy): domain Bacteria; kingdom Pseudomonadati; phylum Pseudomonadota; class Gammaproteobacteria; order Enterobacterales; family Erwiniaceae; genus Pantoea; species Pantoea sp. XY16. Next base: position 16,079 of record NZ_JANZNP010000001.1, read on the forward strand.
GCCGCAGGATTTCCCGCCGTTTGGCTCGGTCGGCACTGACCTGCAGCCGCAGGGATATGACATCGACACGGCGAAATATCTGGCAAAGCAGATGAAACTTAAGTTGCAGCTGGTGCCGGTCAGCAGTGCCAACCGCGTGCCTTATCTGCAAACCGACAAGGTCGATCTGGTTATCTCCAGCATGGGTAAAAACCCCGAGCGTGAAAAGGTGATCGACTTTACCCGCGCCTATGCGCCGTTCTTTCTGGGCGTCTTCGGTCCGAAAGGCGATGAAATTAAAGCGGCGTCGGCTCTGAGCGGCAAGTCGATTGGCGTCACGCGCGGTGCGGTAGAGGACATGGTGCTCAGCGAAGTGGCCCCGAAAGATGCGCAGGTGAAACGCTATGAAGACAACAACACCACCTTGTCTGCGTATCTCTCCGGTCAGGTGCAGTATGTTGCGACCGGCAACCTGGTCGTCGCCGCCATTGCGCGCCAGAATCCGGCCAAAGCGCCCGTCGCGCAGTTTATGCTGAAAGATTCACCCTGCTTTATCGGCCTGAAGAAAGATGAGCCTGCGCTGAAAGCGAAAGTGAATGAACTGATTGAGCAGGGCATTAAAGATGGCACGCTGAATAAACTCTCTGAAGAATGGCTGAAAGCACCGCTGCCTGCGAACCTCGGCGCCTGAGGACGGATTCATGATCGGGCAACTTAACTTTCCCGCCCTGTGGCCCTACTGGCCGGAGCTGCTCTCCGGTCTGTGGGTCACCATCCAGCTGACGGTGCTGGCGACCACCGGTGGCGTGGCGCTGGGCATTGCGGGCGCCGCGCTGCGCAGCGGCAAACCGAGCTGGATGAGCCGTCTGTGGGGCATCTATGTCGAGCTGATCCGCAATACGCCGTTTGTGGTGCAACTGTTCTTTATTGTTTTTGGTCTGCCTGCGCTGGGGCTGAAACTCACTGCGGGTGAGGCGGCGCTGCTGGCGATGCTGATCAATCTTGGCGCCTACAGCACCGAGATCATCCGCGCCGGGATCCAGGTGACGCCCAAAGGGCAGTGGGAAGCGGGACGGGTGCTGGGATTAACCCGCAGCCAGACCTTTCTGCGGGTCGTGCTGCCGCCTGCGCTGCAGCGCATTTATCCGGCGCTGGTGAGTCAGTGCATCATCGTCATGCTGGGCTCGTCGGTGGTGTCGCAGGTCTCCTATGAGGAGCTGACCTTCGCAGCCAACCTGATTCAGTCGCGCACCTTCTTAAGTTTTGAGGTCTATCTGGTGACCACGCTGATCTACCTGGCGTTGTCGATTGCGATGCGCCATCTGCTGCTGGCGATTGGCCGTAAATGGTTTGGAGTGCAGGCATCATGATGACGACCTTTACCGACTGGGACATCCTGCGCAATCTGCTGCTGGCGGCGCGCTGGACTCTGTTGCTGTCGCTGGTGGCCTTTGTCGGCGGCACGCTGGTGACGCTGCCGCTGCTGTTTCTGCGACTGCTGCAGCGTAAGTGGCTGACACGCGCGGTACGCGGTTACACCGCGCTGTTTCAGGGCACGCCGCTATTGATGCAGCTGTTCCTGGCGTTTTTTGGCGTCGGCCTGTTTGGTATTGATGTCGCGCCCTGGACCGCCGCCTCGCTGGCGCTGACCTTTTACACCAGCGCCTTTCTGGTCGACATCTGGTACGGCAGCATCCGCGCCCTGCCGAAAGGGCAGTGGGAAGCGTCGCGCTGCCTCGGCCTGACCTTCGGTCAGACGCTATGGCGGGTGGTGGCACCGCAGGCAATCCGCATCGGTATCGCCCCGACCGTAGGATTCGCGGTCCAGGTGATTAAGGGCACCGCGCTGGCGTCAATTATCGGCTTCATCGAGCTGACTAAAGCCGGCACCATTCTGAACAATGTGACCTATCAGCCGTTTAAAGTCTTTGGGCTGGTGGCGCTGGGCTACTTCCTGATGTGTTATCCGCTGTCTCGCTACAGCCAGTATCTGGAGAAAAAATTCAATGCCGCTCATCACCATTAATCAGGTGCAAAAATATTACGGCGACAACCATGTGTTGAAAGGCGTGGATCTGGATATCGACATGGGCGAAGTGATCTCAATCATCGGTCGCAGCGGATCGGGTAAAAGCACGCTGCTGCGCTGCATGAACGGTCTGGAAGGCTATCAGGAGGGCAGCATCAAGCTCGGCGGGATGACGATCACCGACCGCGATTCGCAGGCGCGTGAAATCAGCCGCTCGGTCGGGATGGTGTTTCAGAGCTTCAACCTGTTCCCGCACATGACGGCGCTGGAGAACGTCATGCTGGCGCCACGCCGTGTGCTGAAGAAAAGCGAGGCCGAGTGCCGGGCGCTGGCTGCGCAGATGCTGGAGAAGGTCGGGCTGGGCGAACGCCTTAACTACTATCCTGCCAGCCTCTCCGGCGGTCAGCAGCAGCGCGTGGCGATTGCCCGTGCGCTGGCGATGACGCCGAAAGTTTTACTCTGTGATGAGATCACCTCCGCGCTCGATCCCGAACTGGTGGGCGAAGTGCTCAAAGTTCTTGAGCAGCTGGCGGCAGAGGGAATGACGCTGATCCTCGTCACTCATGAAATGAACTTCGCCCGCGACGTGGGCGATCGTGTGGTCTTTATGCATCAGGGGCGTGTCTGGGAGCAGGGCGACAGTAAAACGCTGTTCGCCCAGCCGCAGACGCCGGAACTTAAGCAGTTTATCTCTTCGGTTCGCCTCTGATTCTGAAAAAGGAAAGGAAGATGGATATCAATCACTACCCGCAACTCAATCCGCCACAGCGTCTGCTGATGGGACCTGGGCCGATCAACGCGGATCCCCGCGTGCTGCGCGCCATGTCGAGTCAGCTGCTGGGGCAGTACGATCCCGCGATGACCCACTACATGAATGAAGTGATGGCGCTCTATCGCGGCGTGTTTCGCACAGAGAACCGCTGGACGCTGCTGATTGACGGCACCTCCCGCGCCGGTATCGAAGCCATTCTGCTGTCATCGATCCGGCCTGGCGACAAAGTGCTGGTGCCGGTGTTTGGCCGCTTCGGTCATCTGCTGTGCGAAATTGCCCGCCGCTGTCGTGCGGAAGTCCACACCATTGAAGTGCCGTGGGGTGAAGTCTTTACCCCGGACCAGATCGAAGATGCGATTAAAAAAGTGCGACCGCGCCTGCTGCTGACCGTGCAGGGTGACACCTCGACCACCATGCTGCAGCCGCTGACGCAGTTAGGCGCAATCTGCAAACAGTATGGCGTGCTGTTCTACACCGATGCTACCGCGTCGCTGGCGGGTAACGCGCTGGAAACGGACGCCTGGGGACTGGATGCCGTCTCGGCGGGGATGCAGAAATGCCTGGGCGGCCCATCGGGTACCTCGCCGATCACCCTGAGCGCAGAGATGGAAGCCGTGATCCGCAAACGCAAATGCGTAGAGCAGGGGATCCGCACCGAAGCACATCAGGATGGCGAAGAGGAGATGATCTACTCCAACTATTTTGATCTCGGCATGATCATGGATTACTGGGGCCCGGAGCGGCTCAACCATCATACCGAAGCCACCAGTGCGCTGTTTGGCGCGCGCGAGTGCGCCCGTCTGATCCTGCAGGAGGGTCTGGATAACGGCATCGCCCGTCACAAACTGCACGGTGAAGCGATGCTGAAAGGCATTCAGGGGATGGGGCTGGAGACCTTCGGCGACCTGAAAAACAAAATGAACAACGTGCTGGGCGTGATGATCCCGTCTGGCGTGAATGGCGATCAGGTGCGCAAACTGATGCTGGAAGATTTCGGCATTGAGATTGGCACCTCGTTTGGCCCGCTGCATGGCAAGGTGTGGCGCATCGGCACCATGGGCTACAACGCGCGCAAAGACTGCGTGATGCAGACGCTGTCCGCGCTGGAAACGGTGCTGACCTATGTCGGCTATCGCACGCCACAGGGTGCCGCCGCGCAGGCCGCCTGGGATCACTACGGGAGCCACGCATGATGATGAGCGCCAGCGAAGCCCAGGCCGCTGCACAGCGCGTTATGGCGCGCTGCGATGCGCTGGCGGCGATCAGCGAAACGGCTGAGGGGCTGACCCGCGTCTACCTCTCCCCAGAACATCTGCGCGCCAACGCCTGCGTCGGTGAGTGGATGCAGGCGGCGGGGATGCAGGTGTGGCAGGATGCGGTCGGCAATATCTGCGGGCGCTACGAGGCGGCAGAAGCGGGTGCGCCTGCGCTGCTGCTTGGCTCGCATCTCGACACGGTGCGCAACGCCGGTCGCTACGACGGGATGCTGGGCGTACTCAGCGCCATTGAAACCGTGCAGTGGCTTAACGAACATCAGTGCCGCCTGCCGCTGGCGATTGAGGTGATTGGTTTCGGCGACGAAGAGGGCACCCGTTTTGGCATTACGCTGCTCGGCAGTCGTGGCATTACTGGCAGCTGGCCGCAAAGCTGGGTGACCCATCCTGACGGCAACGGCATCACCGTAGCGCAGGCGATGGCCGATGTCGGGCTCGATAGCGACAGAATCGCCTCTGCGGCACGGCGGGTTGAGGATATCGTCGGGTATCTTGAGCTGCACATCGAGCAGGGCCCCTGCCTGGAGCAGGAGGATCTGGCGCTGGGCGTGGTTACGGCGATCAACGGTGCGCGCCGGCTCAACTGCCGTTTTACCGGAGAAGCGGGCCATGCGGGCACCGTGCCGATGACCCATCGCAAAGATGCGCTGGCCGCCGCTGCCGAGTGGATGGTGTTTATCGAGCAGACGACGCGTGAGCAGGACCCGCAGCTGGTCGCCACCGTCGGCACGATTAACTGCGCGCCGGGGGCGGTCAATGTCATTCCGGGTGAGATATCACTGTCGCTGGACGTGCGTGGTCCGCTGGATAATCCGCTGGAGACGCTACTCTCCAGCCTGTTAACCCAGGCCGAGGCGATTGCGCTTCGCCGTGGACTTCGCTTCGAGTCGAACGAATATTATCGCATCGGTGCCACCGCCTGTGACTCTGCGCTGCAACAGGCGCTGAGCCATGCGGTTGAAACGGTGCAGGGTCGCAGCCTGTCGCTGCCGAGCGGCGCCGGGCACGACGCTATCGCCATCGCTGAACGCTGGCCGGTCGGCATGTTATTTGTGCGTAACCATCGCGGCATCAGCCATCATCCGGCGGAGTCGGTGGCGGTGGAAGATGTGGCACCTGCGCTGCAGGCTTATTTACAGGCGGTCTCGCTGATTGCCGGACGGAGCTGAACATGGAATTAGCCGCATTTAATCAGCTTTCCGCTGACGAAGCGCAGGCGGCCATCCGGCACTGTGTGGCGCTCCCGCACTGGCAACAGGCGCTGGTGGCGGCCCGGCCTTTTGCCACCACCGATGCATTACTGGCAACTGCCGATGCGCTGGCGCGTCAGTGGCAGCAGCCTGAACTGGAGGCCGCACTGTCGGCACATCCGCGCATCGGTGAACGCGCAAACGGTGCAGATAAAGAAGCCGCGTTGTCGCGCGGCGAGCAGTCTGCAATGCAGCAGGCCGATCACGCTCTGCAACAGGCGATGCAGCAGGGCAATCAGGCATATGAAGCGCGTTTTGGCCGGGTGTTCCTGATACGCGCCAGAGGGCGCAGCGGCGAGCAGATGCTGGCAGAGTTGCAGCGCCGGTTGCAGAATAGTGAGGTTACCGAGCAGCAGGAGGCGCTGGACCAGCTGCGTGAAATTACTCTGTTACGCCTGAAGGAGACGATGCAATGAGTACCGTGACGACCCATATTCTTGACACGGCGCTGGGCAAACCGGCCAGCGGTGTGGCGATTTCACTGGAGCAGAACAGCCCGGAAGGGTGGTTTCCGATTTCTCAGGGTGAAACGGACAGCGACGGACGTCTGAAAGATCTGACGCCTGAGCCGCTTACGCCGGGTCATTACCGTTTAACGGCGGAAATTGGCGACTATTTTGCCGTCGCCGGTCGGGATGCGCTCTACGTCAGCGCGCAGATCGATTTTGTCATTGCCGAGGCGGGCAGCCACTTTCACCTGCCGTTTCTGATTTCGCCCTGGTCGTGGTCAACTTATCGCGGCAGTTAAAGGCTGATGGCCGCGCCTGCGATTTACAGCGAAAAACGATCCGCATCCTGCCAGGCCGGAAAACGCTCGCGGTAAGCATTAAGTGCGTCCAGCGACAGCTCAGCATCCAGTCGGGCGCGCTGATGCGGCTCGGCTGCGCTAAGGATCTCGCCCTGCGGCGAAATAATCTGGCTGTCGCCACTATAGTGATGCTGATTGCCGTCACTGCCGACGCGGTTACAGCCTGCCACATACGCCTGATTTTCAATCGCCCGCGCTAACAGCAGCGCCTGCCAGTGCAGCGCGCGTGGCGCAGGCCAGTTGGCGACATAGAGCGCCAGATCGTAATCGTTGCGGTTGCGCGAGAAGACCGGGAAGCGCAGGTCGTAACAGATTTGCGGCAGGATGCGCCAGCCGCGCCACTCAAAGACCTGACGCTGCTCACCAGGCAGATAGTGATGATGCTCGTCCGCCATGCGGAACAGGTGACGCTTGTCATACTGATGCAGCGTGCCGTCCGGCTCGACCAGCAGGAAACGATTTACCGCGCCGTTTTCGGTCTGGATTGCCGCGCTGCCGCCGATCAGCGCATCGGTGCGACGGGCATGCTGATGCAGCCATTCAACCACCTGCGCCTCTGGCAGGGAGCTCTTTGCCGCCTCCATCGCAAAGCCGGTAGTAAACATCTCTGGCAGCAGAATCAGATCGCGTCCGGTGAATCCGGCCAGCTGCGCGTCAAAATGGCGCAGGTTGGCCTCGCCATCCATCCAGCTCAGCGTCTCCTGCAAAACGGTAATTTTTAAAGCTGACATAAGCGCTCCGCGGCGGCATCTAATGTCGCCGGCTGTTTGGCAAAACAGAGGCGGATCAGTTTATAGGGGAAAGCATCGGCGCAGAACACCGACAGGGGAATCGCGGCGACGCCCACTTCGCGGGTCAGCCACTGGCAGAAACTGACATCATCCAGATCGGAGATGGCGCTGTAATCGACCAGCAAAAAGTAGGTGCCTTCGCAGGGCAGCACCTTAAAGCGGCTGTTGCTCAGTGCCGTCGCCAGTCGATCGCGGCGATCGCGATAGAACGCCGGCAGCTCAAGATAGTGTTCCGGATGCTCACGCAGCATATCGGCGATCGCCAGCTGCGCCGGGGTATTCACCGAGAAGGTCAGGTACTGATGCACCTTGCGCAGTTCGGCGCTGATTGCCGCAGGGGCAATGCAGTAACCCACTTTCCAGCCGGTCATGTGGAACGTCTTGCCAAACGACGATACCGCAATGGCGCGCTGCCGCAGTTCAGGATGGGCCAGCACGCTGGCGTGGCCCGTCTCATCGAAGCAGATGTGCTCATACACTTCGTCGCTCAGCACATAGATTGGGTGCTGAGCAATTGCCTGCCACAGCGCGGCGAAATCCTGCTGCTGCCAGACGGTGGCCGAAGGATTGTGCGGCGTATTCAGGATCACCAGCCGGGTTTTGTCACTCAGTAGCGCAGCAAACGCCTGCCAGTCCACCCGAAAAGCGGGCGGTTGCAGCGTAATGCGTTTCATCACGCCGCCCGACAGCTCCACCGCAGGGGCATAGCTGTCGTAGCTGGGATCAAAGCAGATCACCTCATCGCCTGGCCGCACCAGCGCGGTAATCGTCGCATAAAGCGCTTCTGTTGCGCCCGCCGTCACCGTGATTTCCGCCTCAACATCCGGACGATAGTCATAAAGTCGCGCGGTTTTCTCTGCAATCGCCTCACGCAACGGCAGCGCACCGGTCATCGGCGCATACTGATTCGCGCCCTGGCTGACGTGATACGCCAGTCGCTGCTGCAGATAGTCCGGGCCGCTGAAATCGGGAAAGCCCTGTGAGAGATTGATGGCGTTGTGCTGCTGCGCCAGCGCACTCATCTGGCTGAAAATCGTGGTGCCGAGCAGAGGGAGTTTACTCTCGGGGATCAGGTTGTGCTGCGTCATGGTGTCAGGCCTTAAGCGCGAAGATTGATGCGGTGTCACCCGGTGTTTGTGCCACTATAAACAGGATGGTAGTATTTGGCAATCAAGACGCTTAGACGGCTAAATGCGTCATGCTCCACACCTCAGCTTCGTTAGCTTCGTTTGCTTACCCCGGTCACTGACAAGTGTCAGCTCACGGGGATGCGCGCACTTGCTGCCTCGCTGAGATGCGGATCATTTCGCATTTACATGCGCCATGTTACACACGGTCCATTTAGCATTTACATGCGTCATGAGCTGCGCGTCGGCGGCGTTGGCTACCCATACTTATCCGGAATTATATTTCACCGCAAGGAACCTTTATGTCGCAGAGTCTTCCGTTAGATCAACTGGTCGCCGCCTGTCACTGGATTGGGGCGAAAGGCTGGGCACCGGCCACCGGCGGGAATATGTCCGTGCGCCGTGATGAACATGTCTGCCTGCTGAGTGAATCGGGCAAAGATAAAGGCACGCTGACGCGGGATGACTTTATCGAGGTCGATATCGCCACCAGCCAGTCGCTCTCTGGCCGTAAGCCGTCGGCAGAAACCGGGCTGCACACGATGATCTATCGCCTCTTTCCGGAGGCAGGCGCGGTGCTGCACACCCACACGGTCAATTCGACCGTACTGTCGGGGGTGGAGCAGGGTGCGGCGCTGCTGCTGCATGGCTATGAGATGCAAAAATCGTTAAGCGGCCAGCACACCCACCTGGATACCCTGGCGATTCCCGTTTTCGACAACAGCCAGGACATTACGGCGCTGGCGTCAGAAATTGAAGATTACGCTGCCCGCTTTCCGCTGCGTTATGGCTTCCTGCTGCGCGGCCACGGCTTAACCTGCTGGGGCCAGGATGTCAGCGAAGCCCGCCGTCATCTGGAAGGTCTGGAATTTTTATTCGAATGTGAACGTCAACGTCGCCTGCTGGAGAAAGCATGATTCGCGCCATTGTTACTGATATCGAAGGCACCACCAGCGATATCCGCTTTGTACATAACATCCTGTTTCCCTATGCCCGCCAGCACCTGCCGGACTTCGTGCGTAACAATGCGCACCAGCCCGAGGTGGCAGCGGCGCTGCAGTCGGTGCGTGAAGAGGCCGATCAGCCGCAGGCTGATCTGAACGGGGTGACGGACATTCTGCTGAGCTTTATGGACCAGGATCGCAAATCCACCGGCCTGAAAGCGCTGCAGGGGATGATCTGGCGTGACGGCTACGTGAACGGCAGTTTTACCGGTCATCTCTATCCCGATGTCCTGCCTGCGCTGCGCCACTGGAAGGCGCAGGGCATTGAACTTTATGTATATTCCTCCGGCTCGGTTGCGGCGCAGAAATTGTTATTTGGCTACAGCGACGAAGGTGATATTACTGGCCTGTTCAGCGGCTATTTTGATACGCGCGTGGGTGCCAAACGCGAAGTCGCGGCTTATCGCGCCATCGCCGCTGAAATTGGTCGGCCAGCGGCACAGCTGCTGTTTCTCTCCGATATTCATCAGGAGCTGGATGCCGCCGCAGAGGCGGGCTGGCAGACAATGCAATTACTGCGTGGCGAAGCGGACGACGAGAGCCGCCATCGTCAGGTGACTGATTTTACCCAGATTAACCCGGAGTCGATTTAGGATGAGCGCACTGACTATTTTTACCGACCGCGAAGCCAGCCAGCCGGTGTGGCACAGCACTGACGCGGAAGCGATTCGTGACCGCCTGAATGCTAAAGGTGTCCGTTTTGAGCGCTGGGAAGCCGATCGCGATTTGGGTGAGAACCCGGATGCCGAAACGGTGATCAACGCCTATCAGCATGCGATTGATCGGCTGGTGGCGGAGAAGGGCTATCAGAGCTGGGACGTGATCAGCATGCGTGCCGACAATCCGCAGAAAACCGTGCTGCGCGAGAAGTTTCTCAATGAGCATACGCACGGTGAAGATGAGGTGCGTTTCTTTGTCGAGGGGGCCGGGCTGTTCTGCTTGCATCTGGATGGTGAGATCCTGCAGATCCTGTGCGAGAAAAATGATCTGATCTCGGTGCCCGCGGGCACGCCGCACTGGTTTGATATGGGATCGTCACCGCACTTCACGGCTATCCGTATTTTCGATAATCAGGAAGGCTGGGTAGCGAACTTTACCGGCGATAAGATTGCGGATGCCTATCCGCGTCTGGCGTAATCAGCCCGTCGTTTTCGCAAGGCGTTTGCCGCTCACGGTAAACGCCTTGCAGACCGTTACTGCGGCTGGAAGATGCCGTTCTGTACCTGGTCAGGCGTGACCACGCCGGTATCCAGCACCCAGCCGCTGATCAGGGCGGCGGGCGTAACATCAAACGCCGGATTGTAAACCTTTGCCGCTTCCGGTGCCCACTGCACGCTGCCAAAACTGCCGGCTACGCCCGTCACTTCGCTGGCGGCGCGCTGCTCAATGGGAATCGCTGCGCCATCAGGACAGCTGCGATCCAGCGTAGTGTGTGGGGCCGCTACGTAAAACGGAATCTGATGATAATGCGCCAGCACCGCCAGGCTGTAGGTGCCGATTTTATTCGCCACATCGCCGTTGGCGGCAATGCGGTCAGCGCCGACCCACACCGCATCCACTTCTCCACGGGCCATCAGGCTGGCGGCCATGGAATCGGTGATCAGCGTGTAAGGAACCGCCAGTTCGCCCAGCTCCCAGGCGGTTAACCGGCCGCCCTGTAACAGCGGGCGGGTTTCATCCACCCAGACATTCTTAATCAGCCCCTGCTGATGGGCGCGGGCAATCACGCCCAGCGCCGTACCGACGCCAGCGGTGGCCAGCCCGCCGGTATTGCAGTGGGTCAGCAACTGGCTATGGGGTTTCACCAGCGTGCAGCCCGCGTCAGCGATGGCATCACACAGCAGCTTATCCTCCTGCACCAGCCGCCAGGCTTCTTCAGCCAGCGCGGGGGTAAAGTCTGGCTGTGCCAAGGCCACTTTCATCCGATCCAGGTTGTTCATCAGATTGACCGCAGTAGGGCGGGCGGCACGCAGGGTCTCCAGTGCCTGCGCCAGTTCAGCGCGCGTCAGTCCCTGTTCTGCCAGCAGCGCCAGCAGCAGCGAGGCGGAGAGGCCGATCAGCGGCGCACCGCGCACCCGCAGCGCGTGAATATGTTCAATCAGCTGAGGCACGCTGTGCGCGGGCAGCCAGTTCTTCTGCTGCGGCAGCGCCTGCTGATCCAGAATCCAGAGCTGATTGTCACGAATCTGTAAACTGGTGGTTTGAAGTGTCTGCATTGTGGGTGAAATCCATGTTGCGTTAATGATGCGTATTGTGCCAACATGCTGAACGGATGTATAGACGTCTGAACGGCTTATTATCCCTGAGTGACCCCCTTCGAATGATAAGGAACAGGCAATGTCGCAATACCGTACCTTTACTGCTGCTGATGCTGTGGAATATGCCCGACAATTTGGCGGCGTGGACAATCCTGCCGCGCTGAGCAGCGCAGAAGAGATTGGTGATGGCAACCTTAACCTGGTGTTTAAAATTTATGACGATCAGGGCAACAGTCGGGTGGTGGTCAAGCAGGCGCTGCCCTATGTGCGCTGCGTAGGGGAGTCCTGGCCACTGACGCTGGATCGGGCGCGGCTGGAAGCGCAGACCCTGGTCGAACACTACAAATATTGTCCGCAGCATACGGTGAAGATCACCCATTATGATGCGGAGCTGGCAGTGATGGTGATGGAAGATCTCTCCAGCCATCGCATCTGGCGCGGCGAGCTGGTGAAAGGCGCGTATTACCCGCAAGCGGCGCAGCAGTTAGGCGACTATCTGGCGCAGACCCTGTTCCATACTTCCGACTTCATCCTGCATCCGCATCAAAAAAAGGCGGAAGTGGCGCGTTTCATTAATCCGGAAATGTGTGAAATCACCGAAGATCTTTTCTTTAACGATCCTTACACCAACCATGAGCGCAACAGCTATCCCGCTGCGCTTGAGCCCCTGGTCGCCAGCCTGCGTGATGACGATGCGTTGCGCATTGCGGTGGGCGGCCTTAAACATCGCTTCTTTGCCCATGCTGAAGCGCTGCTGCATGGCGATATTCACAGCGGCTCGATTTTCGTTGCGGACGGCAGCCTGAAAGCGATTGATGCAGAATTTGGCTATTTTGGCCCTATCGGTTTTGATGTCGGCACCGCCATCGGCAACCTGCTGATTAACTACTGCGGCCTGCCGGGTCTGCTGCCTCCGCGTGAGGCCGCCGATGCACGCGAGCAGCGTCTCAGCGATGTTCACACCCTCTGGACGACCTTTGCGTCAGGCTTCCTGGCGCTGGCGGCAGAGAAGACCCGCGATGAGGCGCTGGCTTATCCAGGCTATTCGCAAGCATTTCTGCGTAAAGTGTGGGCCGATACCATCGGTTACTGCGGCACCGAACTGATTCGCCGCACGGTGGGGATGTCTCACGTGGCGGATATGAAGCTGATTGCCGATCCGGCAATGCGTACCGACTGCATCCGCAATGCGATTAACCTGGGACGTACGCTGATTCTGGCAGCCGATCACGTCGAAGATGTGGATGCGCTGATTGCCCGCATCCGTCAGGCGGGATAAAAAAAGCCGACATGATGTCGGCTTTCAGGTAAATCAAAGGCTGGCTGTAAGAGTGTGCCTGCGCCGGTAACAGGGTCAGACCGGAAAGTCGCTAAAGCCATCCCTGGCTCGCTCGGCCCGCGCAATTACGCACCTCATCCCTGAGGTGCGCCCGTAAACGGGCCAACGCTTTGCGTTGTTCAAAAACGCTCCCGGCGTTTTTGTCCGTGGCACGGGACGCTTTCCTCTTCTGACCCTGCTCCCTGCGCCTTAAGCTAATCGATTGTGGTCAGATTCACCTGGATTTGTCATTGTGAGCTCTTTTTGGCCGACGAGGCGTCGACCTCTGAAAACAGTGCTGACTCCCATCGCTTTAAGTTCAGTACCCGATGCTGATATCACATCGGCCCTGAATCTTATGCCGCCTCACTTGCCCGTGACGCAGGCTGAGGGGCTTTCTCTGGCACCGGTACGGCCAGTGCCTCCGGCTCAAACTCATCGACGTTAATCGAACGCAGACGACTGGCTTCAGCACGCTTCAACACGTCAGCCTCTTTAGCATCAATCCAGCCCTGCTCCAGCGCACGCTTCGCCAGCGCGTCCAGCCGGGTAAAGGAGAGGTGCTGTTTCGTCTGTTTACACAGCCTGTCATGGATCACTTCTGCCGCCATCACATCCTGCAGCGCCTGTTCCAGCTGACCGGCAGGGTTGTGCTCACTCGGCGTCAGATACATGCCACGGCCCAGACGGCTGCGGGTAGCCGACGGCTGTTGCAGCATTTTCGCCAGCTGATGATCCAGGCGATCAGATGGCGCAGGGCAGTGATGACCGCCAGCAAAAATGGTCATCCGCAATGCACCCGCCACCAGACGGTTCGGGAAGTTACGCAGCAAATCGTCGATAGCCACTTCCGCCTGATGCAGCGCATCCTGCACGCCCCAGTGAACCAGCGGCAGATCGGCTTCGTTGCGGCCTTCATCGTCATAGCGTTTCAGCGTCGCAGAGGCAAGATAGAGCTGGCTCAGCACATCGCCCAGACGCGCCGAAATACGCTCGCGGCGTTTCAGGCTGCCGCCCAGTACCGCCATCGACACATCAGAGAGCAACGCCAGATTGGCACTGATGCGGTTCAGGTGCTGGTAATAACGGCGGGTGCCATCCCGAGTCGGACTGGCGCTGGTGCGCCCTGCGGTTAAGCCCAGCCACAGGCTGCGCATAGTGCTGCTGCCCACGTGCCCGATATGGCTGAACAGCGCCCCGTCAAACGCATTAACATCGTTGCTGGCTGCGGCCGCCATCTCCTGCAGCACATAAGGATGGCAGCGAATCGCGCCCTGTCCGAAGATAATCATGCTGCGGGTCAGAATGTTAGCGCCTTCCACCGTGATAGCGATCGGTGCGCCCTGATAGGCACGGGCCAGGAAGTTGCTGTTGCCGAGCATGATGCCTTTACCGCCCGCAATATCCATGGCGTCGATAATGGCGCGCTGACCGCGATGGGTGCAGTGATATTTCACAATCGCCGACAGCACTGCCGGTTTTTCACCCTGCATAATCCCGGCGGTAATCAGCGTGGCCGCCGCATCCATCACGTAAGCGTTACCGGCGATGCGCGCCAGCGGCTCTTCAATCCCTTCCATCTTACCGATTGAAACCCGGAACTGACGGCGGATATGGGCATAGGCACCTGTCGCCAGCGCCACACTTTTCAGGCTGCCGGTTGAGTTCGATGGCAGCGTAATACCGCGGCCTACTGACAGACATTCCACCAGCATCCGCCAGCCCTGGCCGGCCATTTCCGGCCCGCCGATAATATAGTCAATCGGTACAAAGATATTGTTGCCACGCGTCGGCCCGTTCTGGAACGGTACGTTAAGCGGGAAGTGGCGATGGCCAATTTCCACGCCGGGAGTATTCGTTGGAATCAGCGCACAGGTAATGCCAGGATTCTCATTGTCGCTGAGCAGATGCTCCGGGTCGGAAAGCTTGAATGCCAGGCCCAGCACGGTGGCGATTGGCGCCAGCGTAATGTAGCGCTTGTTCCAGGTCAGGCGCATGCCCAGCACCTGCTGACCCTTCCATTCGCCCATGCAGACGACGCCGGTATCGGGGATCGCACCGGCATCTGAACCCGCTTCCGGGCTGGTCAGCGCAAAGCAGGGGATCTCATCGCCGCGTGCCAGCCGCGGTAAATAGTGATTTTTCTGATCTTCGGTGCCGTAGTGCTGCAGCAGTTCGCCCGGACCCAGTGAGTTAGGCACGCCCACGGTAATCGCCAGAATCCCGGAAACGCCTGACAGTTTTTGCAACACGCAGGCCTGTGCATAGGCGGAGAAATCGAGTCCGCCATACTCTTTCTTAATGATCATCGCGAAGAAGCGGTGCTCTTTCAGATAAGCCCAGAGTTCCGGCGGCATATCGGCCAGCTCATGGGTAATCTGGAAATCGTTAGCCATGCGGCACGCTTCTTCAACCGGGCCATCGAGGAAAGCCTGCTCTTCGGCAGTCAGGCGCGGCTGTGGATAGTTGTGCAGCTTCTGCCAGTCCGGTTTGCCCTGGAACAGATCGCCTTCCCACCAGGTGGTGCCCGCATCAATCGCTTCTTTCTCGGTGCGTGACATCGGCGGCATCACCTTCTGGAAGCGCTGAAAGATCGGCTTTGAAAACAGGCTGCGGCGCAGTGACGGCAGGTTAAATGGCAGCAGGATGATCGCCAGCGGCAACAGCAGCCACGGCGTCCAGAGATGAGCAACAGCCATCGCCGCAGTCCACAGCAACAGGATGGCGCTGCTGAGCCGCAACGACAGGCGGTGATAGAACAGGGCGCCAATCAGCGCCACAGTGGCAAGTATCGAAACAACCATCATAATGAACCGCTCCAAGTAGTAAGAGGTCTGACCTGTTATGTAGAGAGGTTTAGAGTAGTTGAAGGGATTTATCAATTTGTTTACATCGCAATTACAACCTGCCTCACAAAAACCGTTTTTAGCCCATTTTTGCATCAACTGTGGCAATGATCATCGCCGCCACTATCTGGCCGGACATGGCATGACGCTTTGCGCTGACCGGCCATTCCGTTAAACTTGCTGCGATTAACCTCTCCTAAAAAAGGACATCCCTATGTACCAGGACATCATCCGCTCTGAGCTTAATGAAGCTGCTGATACGCTGACTAAATTCCTCAGCTATGACGCCAATATTCATGCGATTCAACGTGCTGCGGTGCTGCTGGCTGACAGTTTCAAGGCGGGCGGCAAGGTGCTTTCCTGCGGTAACGGCGGTTCACATTGTGATGCGATGCATTTCGCCGAAGAGCTGACCGGTCGCTACCGTGAAAATCGTCCTGGCTATCCGGCGATTGCTATCTCTGATGTCAGCCATCTCTCCTGCGTCAGTAATGACTTTGGTTATGACTATGTCTTTTCGCGCTATGTGGAAGCGGTAGGACGACCAGGCGATGTGTTGCTGGGCCTCTCAACCTCCGGCAACTCTGCCAATATTATTAAAGCGATTGAAGCTGCGCGTGCGCAGGGGATGAAAGTGATCACCCTGACCGGTAAAGATGGCGGTAAGATGGCAGGCAGTGCCGATATTGAAATCCGCGTGCCGCACTTTGGTTATGCCGATCGCATCCAGGAGATCCACATTAAAGTGATCCACATCCTGATGCTGCTGATCGAAAAAGAGATGGTGAAATAACTGCGCTGGCCTCCTGCCTGACGGGAGGCCGCAAAATCAGAGGTGGTGGCTATGTGCGAATTGCTCGGGATGAGCGCCAATGTTCCCACGGATATCTGTTTCAGCTTTACCGGACTGGTTCAGCGGGGCGGTGGAACCGGGCCTCACAAAGATGGCTGGGGCATTACCTTTTACGAAGATAAAGGTTGTCGTACGTTTAAAGATCCGCTGCCGAGCTTTAACTCGCCGATTGCGCGTCTGGTGCAGGAGTATCCGATCAAATCACATTCGGTGGTGGCGCACATCCGCCAGGCGAATCGTGGTCAGGTGTCGCTGGAAAACACCCACCCGTTTACCCGCGAGCTGTGGGGCCGAAACTGGACCTACGCGCACAACGGTCAGCTTAAAGGCTATCGTCAACTGGAGACCGGTACATTCCGGCCCGTGGGCGAAACGGACAGTGAGAAGGCGTTCTGCTGGATCCTGCATCAGCTGGCGACACGCTATCCACGCACGCCGGGCAACTGGCCTGCGGTGTTTCGTTTTATCGGAGAGCTGGCCGGTTCGTTACGGCAGAAGGGCGTGTTTAACATGCTGCTGTCAGATGGCCGCTATCTGATGGCCTTCTGCTCCACCAACCTGTTCTGGATAACCCGCCGGGCACCGTTTGGCCGGGCGCAGTTACTGGATCAGGATGTGGAGGTTGATTTTCAGCAGCACACCACGCCGCATGACGTGGTGACGGTGATTGCTACGCAGCCACTGACGGCCAATGAAACCTGGCAACGGATTGCGCCAGGTGAATGGGCGTTATTCTGCCTTGGAGAGCGCCAGGAATGAACGTGAAGCGGCTTCGGGACTGGCTAACACCGGTGCCGGGCTGCTGTTCATCACATATTTCCCGCTGGCGACATTGACCATCGGCGGCTGGTGATATTTCGCAAAGTACGCATAGCCCGGCTGCAACTGTTGCCAGAAACTGGCATCGCTGGAGTAGCGGTGACGCTGCATGTTGCTGTCGGTCATGCGGAACGGATAGATGCTGATGCTGACATCCTGCTGGCCGTTACGCAGCGCCGCGTTCACATAAGTAAAAATCTCATCCATATAGGCGTTGGTCATGGCATAGCAGCCAATCGACTTACAGTCGCCATGAATCATCAGGTAGTTGCCGCTATAGCCCTGATTACGATCGTACTGATTCGGAAAGCCAATATTAATCGCGCGATAAAACCGGCTGTCCGGCTTCAGCTGATTCAGCTTCACGTTGTAAAAACCTTCCGGGCTTTTGAAATCGCCTTCACGACGTTTCGGGCCGAGGCCGCCAGAAAAGTTACAGATGCGATAGGTATCCAGCAGGCGGAATTCATTACCGATTTTGCCGTAGAGTTCGAGCGTGCGTTCTTCCTTGAAAATCTGGATATAGACCGGGGTACCGAGTAACTGCTTCTTTAATTCTTTGCTGACCGGTGCCGCTGAGACGGGTTCGGGTGTCATTGCCATGCTGAGGGCTGGCAGTAAAATCATCGCAAACAGGAGTGCGATTTTGCCCATGCTGTGTATACCTTGAGGTGAAGAGAACATGACGCAAAATGTGCGTCTTTGTTTGCATTATCGGAACTGTCCGCTACCGCAGCGCAACATTAAACATTGTCTGTTTTTTTAGCAAGACGCCGACAGCCAGATTCGCGATTTACTGAAAGATATTCGGCCACAAATTTGTAAACTTTAATTGTGGGCGCGACAAATATTGCAGTTACCCCTGCCAACTGTATACTTATCCAGTGCCGGAGGGGGTATGCGTAAAATCATTCATGTCGATATGGACTGCTTCTATGCCGCGGTGGAGATGCGTGATAATCCCCAGCTGCGCGATATCCCGATCGCTATTGGTGGCAGCCGCGAACGCCGCGGCGTGATCAGCACCGCTAACTATCCGGCCCGCAAATTTGGCGTGCGCAGTGCCATGCCAACCGGCATGGCACTTAAGTTATGTCCGCATCTGCGTCTGCTGCCAGGCCGTTTCGACGCCTATAAAGAAGCCTCCGCACAAATTCGCGATATCTTTACCCGCTACACGCCGCTGATCGAACCGCTCTCCCTCGATGAAGCCTATCTGGATGTCACCGACAGTCCGCACTGTCACGGCTCCGCCACGCTAATGGCGCAGGCGATCCGCGCCACCATCTACCGTGAAACCGGGCTTACCGCGTCAGCGGGTATCGCGCCGATTAAGTTTCTGGCAAAGATCGCCTCGGATCTGAATAAGCCGGACGGACAGTATGTGATTACCCCGCCAGAGATGGCCGGTTTTCTGCTGACCCTGCCGCTGGCGAAAATTCCAGGCGTCGGCAAGGTCTCGGCCAAAAAGCTGGAGGAGATGGGGCTGGTCACCTGTGGCGACGTGCAGAAGGCAGATTTAGCGCTGCTGCTGAAGCGCTTTGGAAAGTTTGGCCGGGTGCTGTGGGAGCGCAGTAACGGCATTGACGATCGCGAAGTTATCGTCGAGCGCGAGCGTAAATCGCTGGGGGTGGAACGCACGCTGGCAGAAGATATCAGCGACTGGGACGCCTGCCTGGAGATTATCGACTTTCTCTATGCTGAACTGGATCGCCGGCTGACGCAGATACGACCTGACAAACAGGTGGCGCGGCAGGGCGTGAAACTGAAATTCAGCGATTTCCAGCAGACGACCCAGGAGCATATCTGGCCGGTACTGAATAAAGAGGACATGATTGCCATCGCCCGGAAAACCTGGGATGAGCGTCGTGCCGGGCGTGGCGTGCGGCTGGTGGGACTGCATGTCACCATGGTGGATCCCCAGCTGGAGCGTCAGCTGCTGCTGGGTCTGTAACGATCAGCCTCACCGCCCGATGAGGCTGACCTCCGATTACTTCTTATATTTCGCCGCCAGAGTCGCAAACCACGGGGCAACGAAATCCTCATTGCTGCCCCAGCCCGGAATAATCCTGTTCAGCGATGCAACGTTCACCGCGCCAGGCTGACTGTTGAGCTGCTGCTGAGAGATTGACGCGGCTTTAAACTGGTAAGTCGCTGGTGTCTCTTCACCGGCAATCTTCTTCGCGACCAGACGCATATTCACCGCGCCGATGGTTTTAGGATCGACCGCCACCGTCTGCACCCACGGGCTGTTTTTCTCGCGCATCAGCTGCAAATCCTGGTTCGAGACATCGATGCTGTAGAGCTTGATCTCAGTACGGCCATTCTCCTGCAGCGCTTTGTAAGCGCCCTGGCTGAAGGCATCCCACGCACCCCAGATCGCGTCGATTTTGCCTTTCGGGTATTTCGCCAGAATCGCACCAATCTTGTTGGCCGTATCGCCCTGAACATCCGTCGACACTGCGCCAATCGACTCCAGCTGATGAATGCCCGGATTCTCTTTCAGCAGTTTTTCATACACCACCTGACGGCGCTCCATCGGCGGGAAACCGGCGACCCACAGCTTGACGATATTCGCCTTGCCGTTGAAATCGTGAATAAGCTGGCCAAGCGACAGCTGTGCCAGTGAAGCATCATCCTGCGCGGTGACGGTGACGCCCGGAATCGGATTATCCACCGGGGTATCAAACACGGATAGTCTGATACCGGCATCGGCAATACGCTTCACCAGTCCGCTGGCGTAAGGCGCTTTACCGTGCGACAGCACGATGCCGTCATATTTCTGGCTGATCGCCTGATTTACGAAATCCTGGAAGCGCGCATCGTCGCCGTTGCTGAGAAAGGTGCTGACTTTAAAGCCCAGCTGGCGACCCTGCTGAATGGCACCGGCAACAAACTGGGTGGTGTTGTCATCGGAGCCGAGATTGCGGATCACCGCAATGCGAATCGGGCCATCATGGCTGGCGATTGCCGCAGGCACCGGGGTGACGGTGTCTGCGAAGGCGGCGCTGGCGTTCAGCAGGCTCAGGGCCAGTAGCGAGAGTGTTATTTTTTGCATTGTTATCAACTCCGGTAAACGCGCCTCAGCGGCGCTGGATATAGGTGATCGCCAATGCTAACGCCAGCACCAGCCCTTTAATAATGTCCATGGCGTAATAGGGCACAGAGAGCATGACCAGGCCGTTCTGCAGCACGCCGAGGATGACCGCGCCAACCAGCGTGCCCAGCGCGTTGGGCTTGCCGGAGCCGGCCAGCGAGAAGCCAATCCACGCCGCCGCGACCGCATCCATCAGATAGCCGCTTCCGGCGTTGACCTGCGATGAACCGATACGCGAGGCGAGCAGGATGCCGCCCAGACCGGCCAGCAGAGAGGCAATCACATAAGCCAGCACCCGGTAGCGGGTGGTGCGGATGCCGGAGAGGCGCGCCGCTTCCGGATTACCGCCCAGCGCATACATCCGGCGACCATGTTTAGTCAGCGACAGCGCCAGCTGTGCGGCGACGGTCACCACCAGCATAATGATGACGATGGTCGGCACCTGGCCGAGCAGGCCAAACGTCGCTGGAATGGTGCCTTCTGCCATATCACCGCTCGGCAGCACCATATTCTCGGTGATCGACCCGCCAAAGCTGTAGGTCATTGCCACACCCTGAATCACAAACAGGGTTGCCAGCGTCGCCAGCATGTCGGGAATGCGCAGGATCACAATCAGGAAGGCGTTAAACAGCCCGACCAGGGTGCAGAGCGCCAGGGTGAGCAGGATGGCGGTGGTCGTGCCGAAGCCGTACCAGACAAACAGCGAAATCACTAAGGCATTGGCGAGCGAGGCGGTCGAGCCGACCGACAGATCAAAGCCGCCAACCGTCAGGGAGATGGACACGCCGATCGCAATCACCGTAACAATCGCAATCGAGCGCAGAATGTTGATGATGTTGTTGGGTTCAAGGAAGCTGTCGGAGGCCAGGCCAAAGGCAGCGATCAGGAGCACCACCGTAAGCAACATGCCCCATTTATAGAGAAAGTCGAACAACTGGTGACGCCACGGCGAGGGGGTCAGGTTCAGGCGGGTTTCTTTACTGCTCACGCAGGGGTTCCTCCGGTGGAATAGAGCAAAAGCGTCTCTTCGGTCACGTCGCGTGCAGCCAGCTCGGCCACAATGCGTCCATCCCAGAGCACGCAAATCCGGTCGCATAAGCCGACCAGTTCAGAAAATTCCCCCGACGCGTAGATAATGCCTTTCCCTTCGCGCGCCAGGTTATCGATCAGGGTGAACAGCTCGGTTTTGGCTTTGATATCCACGCCTTTGGTCGGCTCATCAAAAATCAGCACATCAGCGTTGTTGCGCAGCCATTTGCCAATGGCCACTTTCTGCTGGTTGCCGCCGGAGAGACGCCGCAGTGTCTGTGCCGGGCCAGTGGTGCGTACCTGCAACTGCTGGATAACCTGCTCAGCCCAGCGCCACGCCTGACGATGCCCGAACAGGCTCCAGCGCGAAAAGCTGTCGTCCGCGCTGACGCTGAGGTTCATCGCGACCGACTCATCAATAAAGATCCCCTCTTTGCGCCGTTCTTCCGGCACCAGCGCCATGCGGCGACTGACGGAGTCGTACGGCGAGCGGGGCTGCCACGGCTGACCATGCAGTTCCCCGCGACTGACGCGGCTTTTGCTGGCACCAAACAGGGCTTTGCAGAGTTCGGTTTTGCCCGCACCGGCCAGACCGGCGATGCCCAGAATTTCGCCTTTGTGCAGCCTTAGCGAGATATCCTGCAGCAGCTGTTCATCGTGAAGGCCTTCTACCGCCAGCAGCAGTGGTTGTGCCTGTTGTGCACGGCGGGCCGGGAAGATATCGGTGAGCTGATGGCCCAGCATCTTCTCCACGATCTGTTCGCCGCTCAGCGCCGCCATCGGGCCGGTTTCAATCAGGCGGCCATCACGCAGCACCGTCAGCTGGTCGCAGATGGCTTTTAGTTCATGGATGCGGTGAGAGATAAACACTACGCCGATCCCACTGGCCTGCAGACGACGCACCACGGCAAACAGCCGCTCGCTTTCGTGCTGATCCAGCGGGGCGGTGGGTTCATCCAGAATCAGGAAGCGGCAGTGGTGCGACAGCGCCCGCGCCAGCAGAATTTGCTGTTTTTCCGCCAGGGTGCAGCGCTCCACCAGTCGGTTGACGTCCAGTGCCACGTCGAGCTGCGTCAGCAAGGCCTGAGCCTGACGGCGGATCTCGCCCCAGCGATAGCGGTGGCCTGGTTCTGCCAGCCGATCCAGCAGAATGTTTTCCGCCACGCTGAGCTGCGGCACCAGGGCGACATCCACTTCCTGCTGAACCAGATGGATACCCAGCTGTTTTGCATCACGCGGCGTGCGGATGGAGACCGGCTCACCATCCAGCAGGATCTCGCCGCTGTAGTGGCTATGCGCGCCGGACAGGATCGCCATCAGCGTTGACTTCCCCGCGCCGTTCGCGCCGGTCAGCGCATGGACTGAATGGCCGTCACTGCGGAAATCCACCGACGATAGCGCGGCAAACCCGCCAAAAGCGATGGAGATGTTACGCATCTCAAGGCGGTTTAACCCTGGCATGTCATTACTCTCCTGAAGAAACACTGGCCGCATTTTTTCCTGAACATTCAGGCGCGGCAACAGCCGAAAGCGCATAAGCTAGCACGAAATCTTATTAGCCATCCAGACATCCGGACATAATGGCGGCTGTGACCAGCGAACCGCGGGAACGTGGCGGAATAGCGGGGTAAAGCGCGGAAAAGGCAGCGGATTATGCTGGGCGTGAATGACAGGCATAAAAAAACCAGGCCGGAGCCTGGTTGACTTTTTTTGTGACAGAATTACTTTTCTGGCACCACATTCAGCAGGGTGGTCAGCAGTTTCCAGTAAAGACCAACGCTTTCGATGTGAACCTGCTCATCCGGCGAGTGCGGCCCGGTGATGGTCGGCCCAATCGAGACCATATCCATATCCGGATAAGGCTTTTTGAACAGACCACACTCCAGACCGGCGTGAATCACCTGAATGTTCGGGGTCTTATCAAACAGCGCGATATAGGTCTGACGGGTCAGCGCCATGATGGCGGAGTCCGCATCCGGCTGCCAGCCTGGGTAGCCGCCTTTCGCTTTGGTCTGCGCGCCAGCCAGCTGGCCCAGCGAGGTCAGCATCTGCACCACATAATCGCGGCCGGTGTCGATCAGCGAACGGATCAGGCAGTTGATCTCTGCGTGATCGTTTTCCATCGTCACCACACCGATATTCAGTGAGGTTTCGACCACGCCTTTCGCCACGTCTGAATTGCGGATCACGCCGTTTGGCGTGCTGTTCAGCAGGTTCAGGAAGCGATCGCGGCTGTCTGTGCTCAGGGCATCACCCTGATGCGCCAGCGGCTCGGTGACCAGAGCGATGTTTGGCTCTTTAATGCCGTGCTCGTTTTTGATGGCGCTAAGGAAGTGCGCCGCCGCGGATTTCAGCGCATCCGCTTTGTGGCTCTCGACCGCCACGGTGGCAAAGGCTTCACGCGGAATTGCGTTGCGCAGCGTACCGCCGCTGAACGCCAGCAGACGCAGATCCAGATCAGCCGCGTGTGCCGCCAGGAAGCGCGCCAGCAGTTTGTTGGCGTTGCCGAGGCCCATATGAATATCAGCGCCGGAGTGACCGCCACGCAGTCCTTTCAGCGTCAGCTTCAGGGTCTGGAACTCAGCAGGCAGGGTTTCACGGGTCAGCGGCAGGGTAGAGACGAAGTCGATACCGCCTGCACAACCCATGTAGATCTCACCTTCTTCTTCGGAGTCGGTGTTGATCAGGATTTCAGCCTGCAGCCAGTTGGGTTGCAGACCGAAAGCGCCATCCATGCCGGTCTCTTCGGTCATGGTCAGCAGCACTTCCAGCGGGCCATGCGTCAGGCTGTTGTCAGCCAGTACCGCCAGCGCAGAAGCCATACCGATGCCGTTGTCCGCGCCCAGCGTGGTGCCGCGCGCTTTTACCCACTCGCCGTCAATCCAGGGCTGAATCGGATCTTTGGTGAAGTCATGAACGGTGTCGTTATTTTTCTGCGGCACCATGTCCAGATGCGCCTGCAGCGCAACCGGAGTACGGTTTTCCATACCTGCGGTGGCGGGCTTACGAATCAGGATGTTGCCGACCTGATCGCGCTCACACCAGAAGCCCTGCTCTT
Source organism: Pantoea sp. XY16 (assembly GCF_025153065.1). NCBI lineage: Bacteria > Pseudomonadati > Pseudomonadota > Gammaproteobacteria > Enterobacterales > Erwiniaceae > Pantoea > Pantoea sp. XY16. The sequence goes on from NZ_JANZNP010000001.1 coordinate 40,391, forward strand.
TAGCCCAGCCGGTGATGTAGTTCGCCAGCGCTTCTTCGTGAAAAGAGGGATGGGGAATCGAGCAGATCTTAGCGAAAATATCCCACAGTGGCTGTGGAGAGAGTTGAGACAATTCAGACACGACAGGTCTCCTGTGTCAGTGTACCGGCGAGGCCGGACATCGCGAGTTTCCAGTGAAAAATCGCCGTCAGAGAATCTGACGAGCCAGGCCTGAGAATATCACTGTTTTTTACCGGGTGCGCTCTCAGACGCGCTAAAAAGCCGCAACCAGCGCGCGGGTGCTGGTTTTTAGTGCGTCAACTCCTTATAATCTCGCGCAACCTTTTCCCCGTTGCACATTTTTACGCCACTTCGGTTGGCTGGGATTTCTATTCTATGAGCGAAAAATACGTCGTTACCTGGGACATGCTTCAGATTCATGCCCGTAAACTGGCCCAGCGCCTGCTGCCTGTTGAGCAGTGGACAGGCATTATCGCGGTGAGCCGCGGCGGTCTGGTACCGGCTTCGCTGCTGGCACGTGAACTGGGTATCCGCTACGTTGATACCGTCTGCATCTCCAGCTATGACCACGATCATCAGCGCGAAATGAAAGTGCTGAAGCGCGCAGAAGGCGACGGTGAAGGCTTTATCGTGATCGATGACCTGGTAGACACCGGCGGCACCGCTCAGGCGATCCGCGAGATGTACCCGAAAGCGCGTTTCTGCACCATTTTCGCGAAACCGGCTGGTCGCTCACTGGTTGATGATTATATCGTCGATATTCCGCAGGATACCTGGATTGAGCAGCCGTGGGATATGGGTGTGGTCTACATCCCGCCGATTGTAAAAAACTGATTGATACACATCAGACAACGCCCGGTTTTCCGGGCGTTGTGCTTTCTGAGCCTCGCACCCCGAATTGGCGTACAGTACACTTAGCCATCGCCGTTTTGTTGCAGGAGAAGTGAGTATGTCGAGCAAAAATCTCAGCGAGGAGCTATTCAAGCCGCGCTTTAAGCATCCTGAAACCTCTTCCCTGGTTCGCCGCCAGCATCACGCTACCCCGGATGTCCACTCAGCCCTGGACGGTGATAGCCAGCGTGGCTGGTATCGCATGCTGAATAAGCTGATGTGGACATGGCGCGGCCTGACGCCGCAGGAGATCAGTGAAGTGCTGGCGCGTATCGCCATCAGCAACGTTGAACATACTGATGAGATGCTGCTCGACACGGTGATTGGTTTCCGCGGCGGCAACTGGCATTTTGAATGGTGCAGACAGGCAGGCATCTGGCAGCAGAAGGCGCTGGAGGCGACCGAAGACAGTGAGGCGGGCGACTACTGGCTGCACGCGGCGCACCTTTATAGCGTTGCCGCTTATCCCTATATAAAAGGCGATGAGCTGGCTGACCAGGCACAGACGCTGGCCAACCGCGCCTATGAAGAGGCCACTCAGCGGTTGCCAGGCGAACTGAAATCCCTGACGTTTGCCATCACGGGCGGCAGCCCGGTCAGCGGCTTTCTGCACATACCGCCGGATGTTGAAGCGCCTTATCCCACCGTGCTGTTCTGCGGCGCGCTCGACTCGTTACAGAGCGATCATTACCGTCTGTTCCATGACTATCTCGCCCCGCGCGGCATTGCGATGCTGACCATTGATGTGCCGTCGGTGGGTAACTCGGTGAAATGGACGCTGAATCAGGACACCAGTTTTCTGCATCAGCAGGTGCTCCGCGATCTGAAAAATGTGCCCTGGGTTGACCACACCCGCGTGGCGGCGTTTGGCTATCGCTTTGGCGCGAACGTGGCGGTGCGGCTGGCCTATCTGGAATCGCAGCGGCTGCGCGGCGTCGCCTGTCTTGGCCCGATTGTGCATGCGCTGCTGACGCAGACGGCGTTGCAGGATGAGATCCCGGATATGTACATGGATATGCTGGCCAGCCGGTTAGGCATGGCGACCGCTTCCGACAGCGCGCTGCGCACCGAACTCAATCGCTATTCGCTTAAAACTCAGGGATTGCTGGGCCGCCGGACGCCGACGCCGATGCTGTCGGGCTACTGGCAGAACGATCTCTTCAGCCCGGAAGAGGAGAGCAAGCTGATCGCTAACTCGTCGTCTGACGGCAAAGCGTTGCTGATTCCGGTGAAGCCGATGATGGCCAGCTTCGATAAAGCGCTGAATGAGATTTGCGACTGGCTGGAGAAGCGTTTAAAAAGGTAACTGGCAAAATTTACAGTATTTGCTACAACTAGTAGCGGAATTCTTCCGGGCTGCCCTATAAAGGCTTATGACGTAATCAGGCCGCCCGGAAATCAGGGCTGTATAGCGGTCAAAACCTATGGAGAATCAGCATGACGTTACCAAGTGGTCATCCCCGCAGTCGCCTGCTTAAGCGTTTTACCGAGCTTGGGCCTTATATTCGCGATGGGAAATGTGACGAAACCCGGTTCTTCTTCGACTGTCTGGCTGCCTGCGTCAATGTGAAACCGGCACCGGAACTTCGTGAGTTCTGGGGCTGGTGGATGGAGCTGGAAGCGCAGGCTGACCACTTTACCTATGTCTACCATATCGGTCTGTTCGATAAAGAGGGTGACTGGTCGGTGGCAACCATCAAGGGCAAAGAGAACACGGCGCGCGTGGAAGAGACCTTACGGAATTTCCATACCCGCCTGAAGGCGATGCTGAAGGAGTTAGATCTGGACCTTATCCCGGCCAGTGATTTCGATGAGAAACCGGTGAAGCTGAGCGCCTGATAGGGTGTTTAGCGATAAAAGGGTGAGTTAAAACGCTCGCCCACAAACTGCTGACAACTCTCAATCAGGGTGAATCTGGCAGCAACGAATAAGCTCAACGCGCAGGTAATCGGGTCAGAAAAGGAAAGCGTCCCGCGGCAGGGACAAAAACGCCGGGAGCGTTTTTGAACAACGCAGAGCGTTGGCCCGGCAACGGGCGCACCTCAGGGATGAGGTGCGTAATCGCGCGGGCCGAGCGGCCATGGATTGGCGTAATCGCCTTTCCGTTCTGACCCGATTACCTGAGCGGGCTCGATCTCACAGCAAACCGGGCCAGATGGTTGAAATAACAAAAGGGCGAGTTGAAAAACTCGCCCTTTTCGATGCTCACAAATTCTGTCGCTCATGCTATGCGGCATGAGCCTGACATCAGAACTGGTAAGTCACACCCATCGCCACAATGTCGTCGTTGTTGATCGACAGCGCGTTGTCATCATCCAGCTGGTTGATTTTGTAATCCACGAAGGCGGACATGTTTTTGTTGAAGTAGTAGGTTGCACCCACATCGATATATTTCACCAGATCCGCATCGCCGATACCGTTTTCGATATCCTTGCCTTTAGTCTGCACATAACCAATAGAAGGACGCAGGCCGAAATCAAACTGATACTGCGCCACCAGTTCGATATTCTGCGCTTTGTTGGCTGCGCCCGCGACGGCAGCGCCGGTATTACGGTTGGTGCCGCTGATTGGCGTCATGTTGCGGGTATCGGTGTAAATCGCCGCCAGGTAAACGCTGTTGGCATCATACTTCACGCCTGCGCCCCAGGAATCTGCACGGTCACCGCCGCCATAGGCGCGCGCCTGCTGCTGGTTGGTGCGATCAGATGAGGTGATGGCACCCATCAGGCTCACGCCGCTATCACCCAGCGCGTAGCCCAGTGAAGCACCATAGCCGTCGCCGTTCTGGCGGTTAATATCGGTGCGGCTGTTGGCGCTGGTGGCGTCGTTCTTGCCCTGATACTGCAGTGCAAATTTCAGGCCATCGACCAGACCAAAGAAGTTGTTATTGCGGTAAGTCGCGACGCCGGTGGCGCGCTGGGTCATAAAGTTATCAGAGCGTGCCGTGCCATCACCACCGAATTCCGGGAACACGTCTGTCCAGGCTTCAACGTCATACAGCACGCCATAGTTACGGCCATAATCCACCGAACCATACTGCGAGAATTTCAGGCCAGCAAAACCAAGGCGGGTTTTGTTGCCGTTATTGGCGTCGCTGCCTTCAGAGTTATTAACGTTGTACTGATATTCCCACTGACCGTAACCGGTCATCAGGTCATTAATCTGCGTCTGGCCTTTAAAGCCGATACGGGTATAAGACTTGTCACCGTCTGTGCTGGCATTATCGCTGATGTAGTGCTCAGCTTTAACTTTGCCATATAAATCCAGTTTATTGCCGTCTTTGTTATAGATTTCGGCAGCGTGCGCGGCAGAAGCCAGCGTCAGCGTGGAGACGATCATGGCCAGTGTGCTTTTCTTCATTTGCTATCAATCCCAATGTGAACGCCGTAAAAAAATGAAAGTTTTTGTAAAACACCGACTTTTTACCCGTCCGTGATGAACTTTTTATGACACTTTTCCGGATTTCTTGTTAATGCTGAACTTTTGGTCTACTGCCTTGTCCGCGTAAATTCGTGCTTTTCCCCCGCTGGCTGTTGGCTTCCGTATCGACTCCTGTTAAAACGTCCTTTCGTAAAAATTTTTCACTACGGCAGGAAATATGAGTGGCAGTCAGACCTTAGTGGTCAAGTTGGGTACCAGCGTTCTTACCGGCGGCTCTCGCCGGTTAAATCGGGCGCACATGGTGGAACTGGTTCGTCAGTGCGCGCAGCAGCACGCAGCCGGCCACCGCATTGTGATTGTTACGTCTGGCGCAATGGCCGCAGGACGCGAACATCTGGGCTACCCCGAACTGCCACCGACCATCGCCTCAAAGCAGCTGCTGGCTGCGGTGGGGCAGAGCCGTCTGATTCAGCTGTGGGAACAGTTATTCTCTATCTACGGCATCCATATTGGTCAGATGCTGCTGACCCGTGCTGACATGGAAGATCGCGAACGTTTCCTTAATGCCCGCGACACGCTGCGCGCGTTGCTGGATAACCACATTGTGCCGGTGATTAACGAGAACGATGCGGTTGCGACTGCCGAAATCAAAGTGGGCGACAACGACAATCTTTCGGCGCTGGCAGCGATGCTTGGCGGTGCCGACAAGCTGCTGCTGCTGACCGATCAGCAGGGACTGTTCACTGCCGATCCGCGTAACAATCCAGAAGCTGAGCTGATCAGCGATGTCCATGTGATTGATGATGCGTTACGCGCGCTCGCGGGTGACAGCGTGTCCGGCCTGGGCACCGGCGGCATGTCGACCAAGCTTCAGGCGGCGGATGTTGCCTGCCGGGCAGGAATAGACGTGATTATCGCCTCGGGCAGTCGCAGCGGTGTGATCAGTGATGTGATTGACGGCAAGCCGGTTGGAACGCGCTTTCATGCGCAGCAATCGCCGCTGGAGAACCGTAAACGCTGGATCTTCGGTGCGCCACCGGCAGGCGAACTCACCGTCGATGACGGTGCGCTGGCTGCCATCATTGAACGCGGCAGTTCGTTGCTGCCCAAGGGCATTCGCGCTATTCAGGGGAATTTCTCGCGCGGTGAAGTGATCCGCATCCGCAGCCTGCAGGGCCGGGATATTGCTCACGGTGTTTCTCGCTACAACAGCGACGCGATGCGCATGATTGCCGGTCATCACAGCCAGCAGATCAGCGAAATTCTGGGATACGAATATGGCCCGGTGGCCGTTCACCGCGACGACATGATCGTCAGTTAAGGAGCGGACAATGCTAGAAGAGATGGGAAAAGCGGCGCGTGCCGCAGCTTACACCGTGGCCGATTTGTCGACGGCTGAGAAGAATCAGGTTCTGATGACCATTGCCGATCGCCTTGAGGCGGAAAGCGCAGACATTCTGGCAGCCAATGAGCTGGATTTAGCTGATGCGCGTCAGAACGGCATGAGCGCCGCATTGTTAGATCGGCTGACACTCAACCCGCAACGCCTCAGCAGCATCGCCAGCGATGTGCGCCAGGTCTGTCAGTTGGCCGATCCGGTGGGACAGTTAATCGACGGCGGTCAGCTCGACAGCGGTCTGCGCATTGAACGCCGTCGCGTGCCGCTGGGGGTGGTGGCCGTGATCTACGAGGCGCGTCCCAATGTTACGGTGGACGTCGCCAGCCTGTGCCTGAAAACCGGTAACGCCGCCATACTGCGCGGTGGCAAAGAGACCTGGCGCACCAATGCGGCCACCGTCCGGGTCATTCAGAACGCGCTGCAGCAGCACGGTTTACCGGAGGCTATCGTACAGGCGATTGAAAATCCGGATCGCGAGCTGGTGAATCAGCTGCTGAAGCTGGATCGCTACGTCGATATGCTCATCCCGCGTGGCGGAGCCGGGCTGCACAAGCTGTGCCGGGAAAACTCCACTATTCCGGTGATTACCGGCGGCATCGGCGTCTGTCACATCTACATTGATGAGACGATGGAGATTGAACCGGCTCTTGATTTGATCGTTAACGCCAAAAAACAGCGTCCCAGCGCCTGTAACTCGCTGGAAACGCTGCTGGTGAATCAGGCGATGGCCGAACGCTTCCTGCCCGCCTTCAGCGCGCGTATGGCGCAGGAAGGGATTGCGCTGCATGCGGACAGTAACGTGCTGGCGCAGCTGCAGCAGGGTCCGGCGGCTGTCAGACAGGTCAATCCACAGCAGTACAATGATGAGTGGCTGTCGCTGGATCTTAACGTCAAATTAGTGGCGGATATGGATGAGGCGATCGATCACATCCGCACGCACGGCACGCAGCACTCGGATGCTATCCTGACCCGCGACACCCGCAACGCCGCGCGCTTTGTCCGTCAGGTCGACTCTTCCGCGGTCTATGTTAACGCCAGCACCCGCTTTACCGATGGTGGGCAGTTTGGCCTGGGTGCGGAAGTGGCGGTCAGTACCCAGAAACTGCATGCACGCGGGCCAATGGGATTAGAGGCGCTGACCACCTATAAATGGATTGCCTGGGGCGACGACACACTCAGGTCATAACGACGATAATTTTTAACAAAACGGGAGTCTTTCAGAGACTCCCGTTTTTTTTAGCCCGCTTTTTCGATCCAGTGAAAGGTAGAGTTTTCTCTCTGTCTGATTAAATTTCATTCCGATCCCGCCACCGTCGCCCGTTAAGCTGGCTGAATTTTACGCAATTTCTTACGGAACATTCCTGAAAGCCGGGGCTGTATGCGGCCTGAGGCAATATTTTTTGTTCAGATGCAGACCGAAGCGGATAATGATAATTAGAAATGCTTGATAAAGCGGTTAGGTAGTAAACGAGCGGTAATATAAAATGAACTGGTAGCAATAATGAAAATAACATCCAGTATCTCTTCTATGGCTGATTATTAACTAATGGTTAAAAAAGAAAGTACAAGACAAGCTTTCACCACCAGGCTGATAGCGGCCTGTGAGAGTGCCGGCATTGCCGGACATGGACGAAACAAACAGGTTGCCAGAGCCCTGCAGCAGCAAGGCTGCAAGATTTCAACGCCGGGAGTGTGGAAGTGGTTTAACGCGCAGTCAGTGCCTGATGGCGGCAATTTACTGGCGCTCAGTCAGCTGCTGGGAGTCAGGGTAGAGTGGCTGCAATACGGTATGGATCAACCCGCTGACCCGGTAACGCTGAGCACGTTCACCGGCCATAAGAATGTGTTTCGGGTTGATAGCCTCGATATCGGGCAGCGAAGTGCTGCGGGACTGCCCGCGCGTGATGAGTTTGTGGAGACCATCCAGGCGATCGAATATGGTCTGGATGAGGCGCGGGTGCTGTTCAATGGGCGTCCGGCGGAGAACATCCGGTTAATTGCCATCAATAGCGACTCTATGGCTGACACCTTTGCACCGCGCGATCAGCTGTTTGTGGATATCAGCGTGCGGATGTTCGACGGTGATGGCATCTACATTTTTACCCTTGATGAGCAACTCTATCTCAAGCGCCTGCAGCTGCAGCATAAGAAAATTGCTGTGATTTCAGACAATAAACGCTATGAAACCTGGTATCTCAATCATGATGACGTCACCAGCCTGAAGGTCCTGGCAAAAGTGATCATGAGTCAGGCGCGTCACTATCAAATCCTCGGCTAAGGCCGCTTTTGCTGCCTTTCTCAGACGGGCTGCAAAAAAATAATCGACATAAATTCATAAATTTAACCAGCGGTAAATAAAAAATTAACCAACAGTGTTTGATAAAGCATAAGAACCTGTTAATAATTTGGATATGGATGAACGAACCAGTTCTTTCACGGATGAGCCGCTCTTAAACAATTGAGGCGCTGCACAAGCGCGAATCATACCACCCAAAAGTCAGTGAACTTTGGGATGGGGTGGATGCGCAAAATGCAGCGTCGTCAGATGCCGTTTATTTCCCCCTCGCTTACTTTCCACCTGGCTGCTAACGCAGCCGGGCGGCGAGCGTGCGAGCGCGATACACGTCATTCGGGCCCGTTCGGATCACCGAAAGCTCGCGCCTGCCACCCCATCGCCAAAGACTCATTCACAGGAGGAGTTATGGCGATAATTCACTATGGCAAAAGCGTTTTTGTGGGCAACGCACGTACTCGTCGCCATCGGCGGCGCCAACCTCTCAGCAGCCTGACTCAGAGCATCGACCAGGCCCTTAACTTTCCAACTGAACCCCCTGTCCTGAGACGTGCAGAGCAAATCTGCCAGCGTCAGGTCGCCCCGCGTGTTGATCGCGCAATCACCGCACCCCGCGTCACCAGTCAGGAAACACCCAGTTTCGACAATTGCTGTCTTCCCCACGTTCATCTCTACGTCGTGAGCTGAAGCGCGAAGACAGCATGCTTTTCCGTTCCGGCTAACTCTTCGTTATCTCCAGCTCTCACTGGACGCAATGTGCTGAATTACTGTTCAGTTTTGCTGCAGGGTCAGTAAGGCCTCTTGCTGCGCCTGAACGGGTAATGATCAGCAGGCGTTATGTATTTCTTTTCACAATGGTGAATTGCTTTAACCCGTCATTAAGGAGTCGTTATGAGCCAGATAATTGCAGTGCTGAATTTTGAAGAGGGGTATGTCGACACGCCTTACCTCGACACGCTGGGCTTTCCCACGGTGGCAGGCGGTATCCGCATCGGACCTAAGGGGGCATCACTGAGTAATTACACTTTCCGCGTGCCGCGGCGCGTCGGGGACGTCTGGAAGCAGTGCATTCTTGAAAACAAAGTTCAGGAGATGCAGGGCAGGGATCTGCTGCGTAATGCGCTGGCGAAGTGTAATGACGCCCGAACGGATGTGTTGCTGAGCATGACGTATCAATTGGGCGTCGAAGGCGTTATGCAGTTTAAAAACATGCTTACCGCCATCGCGGCTGAACAGTTCAATGAAGCGGCTGACGCGATGATGAACAGCCTCTGGGCCCGCCAGACACCGGGCCGCGCCCGACGTCATGCGGAGATGATGCGCAGCGGAACCTATGCGGTTTACAGGGGGCTGCTATGAGATGGCTTATGTTTCTCGTTGCCGTGCTGGCGGCGATCGTCATCCTGCTGCTCTTACAGCGCTTCACTACCCTGCAGTTTGTCTCTCATGCCCGGCTCCTCTTCAAAACCTGGTCCGTCTGGCTCGCGTCACTGGGTTCGATGCTCAGCGCCTGGGCGCAGTCGTTTCCTTCTGCTGCCGTTGATGCCTGGAGCGTACTGCCGGAGGACGTGAAAACGATTCTGCCGCACGACTACCTGGGGCTGGTGGGCGCATTCATGGTGGCGATGGGGGTGATTGCACAGTTTGTTCGTCAGAAAAACCTGCTCAACGCGAAGGAGCAGGCTGAAGGAGCGAAACCATGACTCTGATTACCACCTTACTGGGCGGCAGCTGGCACTGGCTTGCTGCACTGGCAGGCGTTATTGCTGCACTGGGCGCCACTTATTTCGGCGGCAGGAAAATCGGCAAAGTGCAGCAAAAAGCGCGATCTGACGTCGATAACGCACAACAGGAGGCGTCCCGCGTCAGCGCGGTGGCGCAGCAACAACAACATAACCGCGAGGAGGCTAACCGTGTGGCGACCAATAACCACAGCCTTGATGACGCTGCTGCTCGCGACAAGCTGCAGCAGTCGAAATACCACAAACCCTGAGCCGGTGGCGATCACCGACTCTGCCTGCGTACTTTTTTCCCCTCTTTATACCTACGGCGATGACGCGCAAAAAATGGACGTCAGGACAGTGCGCGCCATCAATACCCACAACGATATGTGGGACACCCTTTGCGGCCATCCGGCTGCGGCTAAGTAGTGCGCTGACAATCAGCGCGATATCACATTGATCCTGAGGAGGATTCTATGATCGAAGTTAACTCTTTTGCTGAACTGCGTACCACGGTCCCGCCAAAATCAGGTGAAGTCGCGAGCCTGAAACGCTATTACGACAAAGACTCCAGCTTCCGTGGCGGTGCTGACTTTGTTGGTTTTCTCTCCACTACTACGCTGAAAGATGATGGCGGTACGGTGGCAGTGGGTAACGGTTTCTACTGGAAGCGCACCATCAATGACCCTACTGAAGTGAATGTTCTGCACTTTGGCGCGAGAGGGGATGGCGTGACCGATGACACTGAAGCCTTTAAGCGGATGCTGGCATGGACGCAGTCCTATAACGCCTATGCGAAAGCGATGCCGGTGCGTTTTCCGGGGGGCCGCTTCCTGATTTCACCCATTGATATCAGCGATACAGAGTTGCCGTTTTTTGGTCTGGCAGGTGATGATATCGAACTCGGATCGTCACCGCGCACCACCATTGTCTCTGATAAAAGCGCGAGTGCGGTGTTTAAAGTTAATGCACGCAAAATCGTCATCAAAGGCATCTGCTGGCACGGACAAGCTAATGCCGGGACTGTCGACACCACTCAAAAAGTCACCGTTACGCCTGAACAGTGCAGCAACGTGCAGCCGTTCTTCGAAAATACGATTGTCGGCGGCCAGATCGTCAATATCTTCTGCTTCAAGGCGCAAAGTACCGGTGGAACCGTCTTTAAGCTGCAGGATACGCTCGACAGTAAGTTCGATCAGATTTACAGCTCCTCGACCTATTCACGGGTGTTTGATATCGGCTGGTCAAACACACCGAAGGGGAACTGGGACCACTCAACCGCCATTGAGCTGTGTAATGCCAACTTCCAGTCGGGCTATGGCGACGCCACACTCTACATGCCGCGCGTCACGCAGGGTATCATGCGAAACGTCTGGATTGAGCACACGACCAACCCGGGAGACCTGTCGGATGGTGGGTGGACCATTGATACGCTCAACATTGAGGATTGTGCCGCACCATTCAATCTTAACAATGCCCGCGTGGTGATGCGTCAGATTAACCTGCAGGCGGGGGCGAAAATTACCAATGATCTGGCCGGAAGTAAGTGGTTATCGACCTTTGAATATGGCTATCGTCGGGATGAGAACTTCGGCACGTTCATGACGGGTTCGCTGCGTGCCGGCTATTACAGCGGCTATAAAGTGGTGAACAACACCGATACCGATAACTGGTATCGGCTGGGGCAGCTCTTTTTCCCGGCGCCTAACCAGCAATGGGTGATGGAGTTGATCGGGAAAGCGGATGCCACTACGCCGTCCGGCACCGCCGCTTCACCCGTAAATATGCCTGCTACCGGTAAAACGCTGATCAACCTGCAGCGGCTGGAAACGGTCTGGGCGGATGCTTACCACATGGGGCAGCCTTCCGTGCTGGACATCCGTTATAGCCGGGTAGGAACCACCTATGCAGCGGTATGGGTCAAGCTGAAAGCCAGCAGTGGCGAGACCATGTTCAACCTGAAGACGACCGGTCCGACCCGCTTCGATACCGGCTCCTGCTCGTTGTTCCAGTCCGATATGTCGGTGGTGACGGACATTACCAAAGTTGGCACTCTGAAACCCGCTGCACGCTTCGGCATGCACAATGGACTGGCGGGCATCGGTGCCAATGAAAAAGGGGTCGTTACGCTCGCTACTGCGGCGGGTACACCGACCAATAAAACCGCGCCAACCGGTTTTGTGCTGATCAATATCAACGGCGTTGACCGCAAGGTTCCTTACTACGATTGATGTTCGGCATGTTTTGGGCGAGGCTCCGGCCTCGCCCTTTTTTTGATTTGCCTCTCTGAAGCTTCAATGGCAAGTGTTCCCCACCTGACAAACAGTGGCAAAGCCGATAATGTCCTGTTTAACACAGGCAAAACTCAGCGGGTAAGAGGGGCGCGCGATGAATAAAGGTTTACTGGTAGCAGTATTAGCTGGCATGCCAATGTTAGTAAATGCTGCAAATCAGACTTATCTTTCTGATTTCATAATGAATAAACAGACCAGCCAGGCGTATCACCAGCTTATCGCCGGACATGATTTCCCTGCCTGCGTTAAGCAGGGCGGAACCAGTACACTGGCCAGTACAGTTACCCTCCAGGGTGAAACCTGGCAGCTACTCTCCGGCTGTAAGCCACACAACTGTCCGGCACAATCTATTGCTCTCCTTTACTCTCCGGAGAAAGGGGAGATTCATGGTGTTTACTCTGACTACGATCAGAAAAGAGATCGTCAGACGCTGACCTGGCTTAATCTCACTCCAGCAGATGAGGCAAAGATGCGAAACGTGCTGTTCAGGCGGCTGGAGGGTGACGTAGCAGAGTGATCTTTTCTTTCAGGCCGCAGTGTGGGGCAGAGCAGGCTGTAACATAGCAACGTCGCTGTGCGGCTTTCGGGCAACGCTATTTGAGTTTAATTTTAATTACGGCTTGCGTCGCCTGGTGAAGTGTGGCCTAATGAATTGTCGGTTTGATTAACAGACACTATCAAAGTAAGTAACCAAAGCAGTTCTCATCTCTAAGTTTGTCGCGAGACATCCCTTCTTTTTGAGTCTTCTCTTACGTTCTGATTAAAATCTGTTCTCAGGCCATTATGCCGGAAGGCTCGATATATTAAGGATTTAAGCATGTCTAACAAAATTCGCGGTACCGTTAAATGGTTTAACGCAGAGAAAGGCTTCGGTTTCATCTCTCCTGCAGACGGCAGCAAAGATGTATTCGTACATTTCTCTGCAATCCAGGGCACCGATTTCCGTTCATTAGACGAAGGTCAGCAAGTTGAATTCACAGTAGAAAATGGCGCCAAAGGCCCAGCTGCTGCGAACGTTGTTGGTCTCTAAGGACTGAAAATTACTTTTAAATGTCCTCACTGTAATGGCTCACAGTTTCGTACATCACATTTTGATGTTACAAGAGCCAACCCGCATGGAGCGAAATGCATTTTCTGCAAATCTGTCGTTGTTCAGGTGAACGCGGCGAGGATTGCAATTCAGAGCCAGCTTCGCGCTCTCTGATAAAGGCTAGTGAGCTTTATAGCGTTGTTGCATTTACAGTAATAAAAGGCTGCCTCTGGCAGCCTTTTTTGTTTCTGCTGTTTCCATCCGCAATCCCTAATCCTTTCTTCTATAACCCCCGGAATACCTTAGCTTCCCTGCGCAACTTTTTGGTCAACCATCTGTAACCTGTTCGTTTACTGTCACCGATCTGAAAAGGCCCGCCGGAGCAGGCCATTAAAGGGAATCAGCGAAGCACGGGTTGCAGTGCGAGCTTGCCGGTATTAAACACGCTCATTGCCTGTGCCATACGCTCAGCCTGATCCTGCAGTGCCTGTGAAGCGGCTGACGCTTCCTGAACCAGCGCGGCGTTCTGCTGCGTTACCGCTTCCATCTGGGTAATCGCCTGATTGATCTCATTGATACCGCTGCTCTGCTCGCTGCTGGCAATGGTGATTTCGCTCATGATATTCGCCACGCTCTGCACGCTGTTCACCACCTCACCGATGGTCGAACCCGCATGGGTTACCAGTTTGCTGCCTTCATCGACTTTAGCGACCGAATCTTCAATCAGGACCTTAATCTCTTTGGCCGCGGAGGCTGAGCGCTGTGCCAGATTACGCACTTCACTCGCAACCACCGCAAAGCCGCGACCCTGTTCACCCGCACGCGCAGCTTCAACGGCGGCATTCAGTGACAGAATATTGGTCTGGAAGGCGATGGAGTCGATGACGCTGATGATATCGACAATTTTGCGTGAGGAGAGCGCGATCGCTTCCATCTTCTCGATCACTTTCTCCATGACCACGCCACCTTCACGCGCTACGCTGGACGTCGTCGATACCAGGTGATTAGCTTCACGCGCATTGTCGGCATTGTGTTTCACGGTCGACGTCATCTGCTCCATGGCAGAGGCGGTCTCTTCCAGCGAACTGGCCTGTTGCTCAGTGCGGGTTGAGAGGTCAAGGTTACCGCTGGAGATCTGATTAGAGGCGACCGCGATAGTGTCGGAGCCGGTGCGTACTTCAGTCACAATCGACAGCAGGTTATCGTTCATGCGCTGCAGCGCCTGCATCAGGACGCCGGTTTCATCACGCGAGGTTACCTGCATCTGGGTACTCAGATCGCCCGCGGCAACACGTTCAGCAACGTCAACCGCTGCAACCAGTGGACGGACAATAGAGCGGGTCAGGAAGTAGCCCAGCATAATCGCGGCCAGAATGGCCAGCGCGGAGAAAATCAGGGTGATGGTGATGGCTGACTGTCCATTTTCCACAATACCCTGGCCTTCACTGCGCAGCTGGGAATCCTGTGAGTTGGCAAAATTCACCGCATCCTGAAGAAACTTATTCTGTGTAGCGGTCATCGATTCCAGGACATAGATGCTGGCAGCATCAAAATCGCCTGCTTTAATCAGGGTGATCAACTCAGCTTTAACCTTCTCAAACGCCTGAGAAGAGGCCAGCAGACCGGCGATCTTTTTCTTACCTACGGGCGTGACCTGGATATCCTCAATCTTTTTCATCGCGATGTTAGTGCGTTGCGTCGCTTCATCAAGCTGACCATAACGCTTCACATTCATTTCCGGGCGTGTTGTGTCGATCACCATGCCGCGCAGGTATTTGATCTGATCGTTGACGCCATCGCGCACATCAAATGCCAGTCGTACTTTTACATAGCGATCGTCAACGATCGATGAGATCGCGGTATTAATACTGTTAATTCTGGTAATGGATGTTACGCCAATCACTATCAGTAAGGTCACAATAATACCGAAGGCTGCTGCGAGCCGCATTCCCACCTTCATATTCTTGATACTGAACATGTTTTCTTCCCCGTTTTATTATTAATCAATTTGTTAGCAACGCTCAGGTTCTCTGCTGTTGTGCGCAGTGCCTTGCTGATGTCTGTGGTCACAGCCGCAGGCAAAAAGGTGATCTCGCGCATACAGTTATCGGAATACGAACATGTACCTTTAATAATTTTTAAGTAATAACGGTGCGTGAATAAATAGTCACTGAAAAGCTTCAGAAAAGGTTAACAAATAAACAAAGGGGGAAGCGCAGGCAAAAAAAAGGGCCGTCAGCAGGAGTGCTGACGGCCCGATCCAGACAAGCATGACCGGATTCAGAAAACTAAGAAGTAGAGGCCTGTCCAGAATGCGACACTTAACGTGACGGCGGTAATCCAGGCCAGCTGGCGTAAACGGCCACGCAGTGCTTTCTGAGGAGCAGGGGTAGCAGGTGCCGGTGTAACAGGTAAAGTTTCAATGTGCATAGTCGGTTCCTGGTCAGGCCAGCTATTTTGCTGGCTAAAAAGTAAAAACATACCGGGCATTCTTTGCGGCCCGGATTTGTTTAGCGGGCAGTGTCGAGAACGTTGAAAATCACGTCTGACAGCTCATTCAGTTCAAACTTCGCCACATAACCGTCGGCACCCACTTTGCGCACATGATCTTCGTTGGCGCTGCCAGAGAGTGAGGAGTGAATGACGACCGGCAGAACCTTGAGAATCGGGTCCCGCTTGATGTTGCGGGTCAGCGTAAAGCCATCCATCTCTGGCATCTCCAGATCGGTCAGGACCAGCGCAATTTTGTCGTGAATCGACTCGCCTGCAGCCTGTGCTTCCTGGCTCATCAGCTTAATTTTTTCCCAGGCTTCCAGACCGGTGTTAAACATCAGCGCCGGAATGCCCATGCTCTTCAGGCCCTGTTCCAGCAGCTGACGCGCCACTTTGGAATCTTCTGCCACAATGGCGACCGCACCAGGGCGATAGTTGAAGGCACGCGGTCTGGCCGCTTCCGGTTCAACGCCGCGCACTGAAGGGATGATGTCATACAGAATCTGCTCAACGTCCAGCACCATCGCCAGCTCGTTGCTCTGCTTGTCGCTGTCCAGGCAGGCGATGCTGGTAATATTGCGGCCACCGATACCGGCTTCGGCGGTATGCACCTGGCTCCAGTCGAGGCGCACGATGTTCTCTACTGACTCCACGGCAAACGCCTGGGTGTTACGGGCATACTCGGTCACCAGCAGCAGGTTAAGACCGGTTTCAGGTACACAGCCGGCTACCGCTGGCAGGTCGATCACCGGAATGAACTGACCACGAATACTCGCCATACCCAGCAGCGGCGAACGCATGCCCGCGGCTTTAGTGATGGTCGGCATCGGTACAATTTCACGCAGCTTGAAGACGTTAATGCCAAACAGTTCAGACTTGCCTTTCAGCTGATCGGAACCTAAGCGAAACAGCAGCAGCTCAAACTTGTTCGATAACGCGAGGTTCGCTCTTTCATCGATCTCTTTTTGAAAATTATCCATGGTTGCCTCTGCATTAACGCAGCTGGTGAAATAGGGTGTGAACAGGTTATCGGCAGCAAACGGAAAAAGGTGAGAAGAGAAGGGTGAAATAAAACGGATGCCAATTATTGTGCCAGGCTTAACCCTGAAGGTTCAACATGGACACCTTTCCAATAAAGGAGTGTGAAATGAAAAAAGTAATTTTAGCGTCGTTGCTGGTGATGATGAGCGCGGGCGTTTCAGCTGAAGAGGGCGGATACAAAGCTGGTGATACGCCGCCGCCGCAACACAAGCAGGATGCCGGCTATAAAGGTTCTGAAGATACCGGTCAGACCCACATCGATCAGATCCGCGATTTCCGTCAGGGCGGGTATGTGACGCTGGAAGGTTACATTTTGAAGAAAGAGCAGGGCGAGCGGTATCAGTTCCGTGACAACACCGGCACGTTACCCATTATCGCCCCAAAGAAAACCTTTAATGGTAAAACCTACACCGCTGAGGACAAAGTGCGCGTCAGTGGTAAGGTACAGGGCAAAGGGGATAAAACCACGCTGCATGTGTCCCGCATCGAAGAGCCATAACAAAAAGGGCGAGGTCATAACCTCGCCCTTTTTTCTTAGTCTTTCAGCAGAATCGCCCGACAGGTTTTACCTTTGATTTTGCCCTGCTTAAGTTTCACCAGTGCCGCTTTGGCCTGATTTGCCTCAATCGCTACATAGGCATGGGTCGGGGTCAGAACAATTTTCCCGATCTGCTCAGCGCGATAACCTGCTTCACCGGTCAGTGCACCCAGAATATCTCCCGGACGTATCTTGGCTTTACGGCCACCATCAATGCATAGCGTCATCATGGCGGCAGGCAGTGGCTTGCTGCTGCCCTTTTTCAGCGTGCTGGCCGAGACCCACGGCAGCTTCTGCTGCAGAAAATCTTCCAGCGCGTGCGCGCGCGCCATTTCATCAGCCGCGACCAGGCTGACGGCAACGCCATGTTCGCCTGCCCGCGCCGTACGACCGATGCGGTGGAGATGGACTTCAGGATCCCATGCGAGCTGATAGTTGACTACCATCGCCAGCGATTTGATGTCGAGTCCGCGCGCAGCGACATCGGTAGCGACCAGCACGCGACCGCTGCCGTTCGCGAAGCGGATCAGCACACGTTCACGATCGCGCTGCTCAAGATCACCATGCAGTGGCAGAGCACTGATATCACGCGCGTTAAGCGCCGCGGCGACATCGTCACATTCACGTTTAGTGTTGCAGAAGACCACGCAGGATGAAGGCTGGCGATCGCCGAGCAGTGCGATGAGCAGACCCAGTTTTTCATTGTGACTGGCTTCAAAGAACTGCTGGTCGATTGACGGGAGTTCACTGACATCTTCAGTGACGACGCTCAGCGCATCACGCTGGAAGCGGGTGCTGATGGCTGTGATGCCGTCGGGCCAGGTGGCGGAGAAGAGCAGCGTCTGGCGCGAGGCAGGCGTCGCTTCAATGATGGTTTCCATATCATTGAGGAAACCCATCTCCAGCATCCGATCCGCCTCATCCAGTACCAGCGTGTTGAGCTGGTCGAGCTTGAGGTTCTCACGATTGATGTGGTCGAGGATACGACCCGGCGTGCCAACCACGATATGCGGTGGATGCACCAGTGAATCACGCTGTGCGCTCATCGGCTGTCCGCCACACAGGGTGAGGACTTTGATGTTGCGGGTGAAGCGCGCCAGCTGGCGCAGGACATTGCCTACCTGATCCGCCAGTTCACGGGTCGGACAGAGGATCAGTGCCTGCGTCTGAAAGCGGGTGCTGTCGATATGGTGCAGTAAACCAATACCAAAGGCAGCCGTTTTACCGCTGCCGGTTTTCGCCTGCGCGCGCACGTCGCGTCCCTGCAGAATGGCGGGCAGCGTAGCGGCCTGCACGGGCGTCATGCTGGTGTAGCCCATCTCGCGCAGGTTATCGAGCTGGCTATCGGGAAGCGAATTGAGGGTAGAAAAAGCGGTCACGGGCGCGGCCTCTGAGGCTGAAAGTGTAGGGCATTATTGCGGGGCAAGTCTGGCAGAAAGCACGCCTGACAGCAACGGGAACCTCGATGGTTAGCAGTATGCAACTATATCTGCCGGTACGCTTAGGAATAAGCTGAAGTTTACTGAAAAAAGGTGGTTTATTTTTATAGATTAATGCCGGCTTAACGAAGGTGTTCCGGATTGACGATCGGTTAATACCAATGATTATTTTATAAGTGACCGTTTTTAAAAAAATATTTCATTGTTAATCAGACAAATCCTTAACTATGACTCCAGTAATAGAATTAATCATTAAAAAATATCACCACTAGTGCCGATAAAAATCCTGATCTAATTGCTTTATATTTATCGCGCCATATTCCTGGTACAACGACCGGTAGAGGGTATTTGCATTGAGTAATAGCATCCAGGGACCACATGAAAATGTGCTTAAAATAGTAGGCCGCGCCGTACTGACACTGCATGTTCATGGAGAGAGTTTATCTGCGGATAAAATCGCATCCATGATCGGCTGTTATGCGGAAGATGAGCCCTGTGATCAGGAAGATCGTCGCTTATACGCGCTGGCAATGGAACTAATGTCGAATAATCAATGGGCCAAAAGCGCGTAACCCGCACTCCGCTCAGGTAAATGCAGAGCCTCCCTTGTGGAGGCTCTGTTGTTTTTGGGGGCCGTAGCAGGGAACAGGTTTGGGCAGTAAGGCCGCTGCTGGTAAACCACGGGCACTGAGAATCTATCAGCAATAAGCAAGCTTAAAGCGCAGGGAAGCCGGTCAGAAGAGGAAAGCGTCCCGCGCAAGGGACGGCACGCGCCGAGCGGCCATGGATGGCTTAAGCGTCTTTCCGATCTGACCGATTTCCCTGAGCAGGCTCGATCTCTTCGCATTTGCTGAGAAGGCTCAGCGCGGGCGATTACGCACCTCATCCCTGAGGTGCGCCCGTAGCCGGGCCAACGCGTTGCGTTGTTCAAAAACGCTCCCGGCGTTTTTAGTACGCATCTCATCCCTGAGATGCGCCCTTCCGGGCCAACGCGTTGCGTTGTTCAAAAACGCTCCCGGCGTTTTTGTCCGCAGCCCTGCTGTTTCAGGTCGATGCCAGCGCAAATACCGGTTTACCGCGCGAGAAGGTCGCGACTACCGGTGACATGCGTGCCACGGCTTCGGCAGAACAGCTCGCTGCTACCAGCATCATGCTCGCTTCATCGCCCGGCGCAGGCCACTGACGTTCGCCCTGAGCAGAGAGCGGCAGCCGATCGTCTGTGGCGATGGCCAGCGCCCGCGACAGCGAGAACTCATCTGAACCGCGATAGAGCTGTGCATAGAGATTCGCTTTTTCCAGCATGCTGCCGGTGCCAAACGGAGACCAGTGATCGATCACGCTGTCGGTGCCGGTCATCACTTTAATTCCCGCCGCCTGCAACTGTGGAACTGGCATAGTGAGCTTGCCAATCGGCAACGTGGAAGCGACGCTGAACTGCTGCTCTGCCAGCCCTTCAATCATTTTATCCAGCGCACTGCCGGTGAGCGTCGCCAGCGCAAAACCGTGGCTCAGCGTCACTTTGCCTTTCAGCGCCGGAGTCTTCGCGACGGTGTCAACCATATACTGAATCGCCGCCACGCCAGCCGGTGAGGTTTCATGCAGATGAATATCCACGCCGCGCTGATAGTCGAGCGCAATCTGAAACATGGCATCCAGCGACTTCTCCATCGCGCCATCCACGTTAGTAGGATCCAGTCCGCCGACATACTCAACGCCGTGCTGCATCGCCTCACGCATCAAGCCATCAACCTGCGAGTGCAGCAGACCGTGCTGCGGGAAGGCAACGATCTCGCACGCAAAGGCGGGATGACGGGCTAATGCCGCCTGCAGATGTTCCAGACTTTTCAGGCCACTGACCGGGTCGATATTGCAATGGCTACGTGCACGGGTGGTGCCTTTGGCATGCAGCAGGGCGATCAATCCTTCGGCGCGGGCCTGCGAGTGCGGCAGCAGCTGCGGAATCAGTACCTGCTCGCGCGCAATCATATCCATGATGGTTTTGCCCTGACGTGGACGTGGAGCCTGCCACGGACCGCCGTAGAAGGTTTTATCAAGATGGATATGCATGTCCTGCGTAGCGGGCAGCAGCAGCGCCTCCTGCGCATCCCACGAGGGCAGCGTGCTATTACCCTGGCCCGCAGAGGTCAGCTGGTCAATTTTGCCGTCGCGCACGCTGATGTCATAAAGACCGGTCCGGGTCGCGACGACGTCGTCATCTTCGCGGATAAAGCCCTCTTCCAGTCGCACATTGCGCAGCAGATAGTGATCCTGCCGGGGCAGAGTGGCGGCCTGGTCGGGATTGATGGCGGACAACGATGGGGGAATGGCGGCACTGGCCTGACCGAGACCGGCGGCCAGCAAGCCGCCTGCAGCGGTCCAGCGAACGCTTTGCCCCAGGAAATCACGGCGACTCGGCGAAGAGGAAATAGGCATCAGAGGCTCCTGCAAAGAGAACAAGGCTTTAATCTGACAAACGACGCTTCACTCTGCTGCGTTATTTTCCACTGATGGCTATTCGCTATCTCACTGCCAGCGCAGCTTGCCAAACGCCGCCAGTGACGCTGCCAGTTCACGTTGCAGCGGATCATGCGGATGACGGCAGAACAACGCCAGTTCAAAGGTATCAATCACCGGCAGACCCTGTTCAGGACCTAATACCCGATGTGCCGGCAGGCGGCAGCTGGCAGGCAGTAACGTCAGACCCAGCCCCTGTGCACTGGCGGCGGCCAGCGCGACCAGGCTGGCGCTGCTGTAACCTATGCGCCAGCTTCGACCCAGCGCATCAAGCGTCTGACAGACCTCATCGCGATAGAGCCCCAACTGGGGAAACAGCACCAGCGGCACCGGCGTCTGCTCAAAGCAGGGCCATTCTGCGCTGTCGAGCCACAACAGCGGTTCAGGACGCGATGCCAGTGGCCTCTCGCCGTACGGCTGTTTAATCAGCATGATGTCGAGCTCTTCACGCTGCCAGGCGCGACGCAGCTCCACCTGCATGCCGCTCATCACGTCCAGCCGCAGCTGCGGATGGTCGCGACTGAAGTGCGCCAGCAGACCGGCCGTGGGCGCGGCGAAATCTTCCGGCACGCCAAGGCGCAGCACGCCATCGCGCCACTGGTCACTCAGCACATCGTGCGCTTCCCCGTTCAGGGCAATAATTCGCCGGGCGTAGCCTAAAAGTTTTTCGCCCTCCTCGGTGATCTGCACCTGATGCGAGGAGCGGACCAGCAGCTCTTTGCCGACCATCTCCTCCAGCCGCCGCACCTGCTGGCTGACGGTGGACTGCGACAGGTGCACCCGGTCGGCGGCGCGGGTAAAGCTGGCGGTTTCGCACACCGCGACAAAGCTGAGCAGCTGTTGCGGAGTAAACATCGGCTGACGATTCATTTTTCCACTACCTGGCAGAGTAATATTTCATTTCCAGATAGTAACGACTGCTGCCAGGCTGGCAACTTTTAATAGCGTAGATTTTATATGAAGAGAGAGAACAACCTGCTGCTGGCGGCGCTGGTGCTGGCCGGGCTCAATATGCGACCGCTGATGACCTCGGTCAGTCCGTTACTCGGCGAGCTGCGGCAGAGCATCGGTCTGTCGCCGCTGGCGGCATCGCTCTTGCCTGCGGTGCCGATGATGATGATGGGTGCCATTGCGTTAGTCAGCGCCCCGCTGATGCAGCGCTTTACGGTGCGTAAACTGCTGCTGGGTGGCCTGTTGCTGCTGTTGCTGGCGCTGGTGAGTCGGCTGTTTGTGGCTGACGGAGGCGGGCTGGTGCTGAGTACTGTGCCGGGAGGGGCGGGCATTGGCATCGTGCAGATGGCGATGCCGGGATTGATCCGTCAGCGATTTGGCGGCCGCAGTGCCGGCGTGACCGGACTGTGGGCAGCGGCGCTGATGGGCGGCGGTGGGATTGGCGCGGCGATCTCGCCGTGGCTGAATGGGCAGCTTGGCTGGCAGGGCGCACTGAGCAGCTGGGCGCTGCCGGTGGTGCTGGCCATCCTGCTCTGGCTGTTTATCACCACCCCACGTGCAGCCCGGACGGAGTCCGCCGCTCTGCCTTCGCTGTGGCGGAAAACCCGCGCCTGGACGCTGGCGTTGAGCTTCGGTCTGGTGAACGGCGGATATGCCATCTGTGTCGCCTGGCTGCCCGATTTTTATCATCAACTCGGCTGGAGCGCGCAGGCGGGCGGTTCACTGCTTGGCATGATGATCGGCTGTCAGGTCACGGGTGCGCTGCTGTTGCCCTTGCTGGCGCGGGGCCGCGATCGCCGTCCGCTGCTGCTGCTGACACTATTGATGCAGTTCAGCGGCATGCTCGGTTTCCTGTTTGCGCCACAACTGGCACCGTGGCTTTGGGCAGGGATGGCGGGCTTCGGGCTGGGCGGGGCATTTCCGCTGACGCTGGTGCTGGCGCTGGATCATCTGGAGCAGCCGCAGGCTGGCGCGCGGCTGGTGGCTTTTATGCAGGGCGTCGGCTTTATTATCGCGGGCAGCATGCCGTTTATCGCCGGTCAGCTGCATGCGCTCACCGGAAATTTCACCAGCGTCTGGATTCTGCAGGCGACGATCACGCTGCTGCTGATTGCGCTTAATCTGCGTTTTCATCCGCACAGCTATCAGCGCGCCTTTCGGGATACCAATCCCTGATTTTGGTCCGACCAATCCCGGCAATATTTTTCTCTGGTTCACACTCCGGGAAAATTCGCGCATCTTTTGTTGCCACAGGTTAACAATGCGTTAACTATCTGTTGCCATAAGCCCCGACACAGCGGTTTGGTCTGACCAATCCGGGGCAGATGGCACCAGCGCTGCGGCTGCGTGCCACGTCACCTTTTCCTCTGGAGATACTGGCATGCAGCTCTGGCAACAAAACTACGATCCGCTGGGTAATATCTGGCTTTCAAGCCTGATCGCACTGATCCCGATTCTCTTTTTCTTCTTTGCGCTGATTAAGCTGAAGATGAAAGGCTACCTGGCGGCCACCACCACCGTGGTGCTGGCGCTGCTGGTGGCGCTGTTTCTCTATCAGATGCCGGTTGCACAGGCGCTGGCCGCCGTGGTGTATGGCTTTCTCTATGGCTTGTGGCCGATTGCCTGGATTATTGTCGCCGCGGTGTTCGTCTACAAGATCTCAGTCAAAACCGGCCAGTTCGACATTATCCGTGCCTCTATCCTGTCGATTACGCCCGATCAGCGTCTGCAGATGCTGATTGTCGGCTTCTCGTTCGGGGCGTTTCTGGAGGGGGCTGCGGGCTTTGGTGCGCCGGTGGCGATTACCGCCGCGCTGCTGGTGGGACTCGGCTTTAATCCGCTCTACGCCGCCGGGCTCTGCCTGATTGTGAATACCGCGCCGGTGGCCTTTGGCGCGATGGGAATCCCGATTATTGTGGCGGGGCAGGTAACCGGGCTCGACAGTTTTGCCATCGGCCAGATGGCCGGACGCCAGCTGCCGCTGCTCACCCTGATTGTGCTGTTCTGGATTATGGCGATCATGGATGGCTGGCGCGGCGTGAAAGAGACCTGGCCGGCGGTGGTCGTGGCAGGTGGCTCGTTTGCCCTTGCCCAGTTCCTCAGCTCCAACTTCCTGGGTCCGGAGCTGCCCGATATTATCTCGTCGCTCGCCTCGCTGATTTCGCTGACGCTTTTCCTGCGGGTCTGGAAGCCGGTGCGCATCTTCCGCTTTGCCGATGCAGAGGCGAAACAGGGTGCTCCGTTGCTGCCACCGCAGAAGTATCGGCTGGGGCAGGTGATCCGCGCCTGGATGCCATTCCTGTTTCTCACCGCTACCGTCACGCTCTGGAGTATCCCACCGTTTAAAGCGCTTTTCGCCAAAGGCGGTGCGCTCTATGAGTGGGTGTTGGCTATGCCGGTGCCGATGCTGCATGAACTGGTGGCGCGGATGCCGCCGGTGGTCAGCAGTGCGACCCCTTATCCGGCGATCTATAAGCTGGATCTGGTCTCTGCGACCGGCACCGCGATTTTAATTGCGGCGATTATGGCGATGCTGTTCCTGCGTATGAAGCCAAAGGCGGCGCTGCAGACCTTTGGAGAAACGCTGAAAGAGCTGGCGCTGCCGATCTATTCCATCGGGATGGTACTGGCCTTTGCGTTTATCTCCAACTACTCCGGCCTCTCTGCCACGCTTGCCCTGGCGCTGGCGCATACCGGTCACGCATTTACCTTCTTCTCGCCGTTTCTGGGCTGGCTGGGCGTCTTCCTGACAGGATCAGATACCTCATCAAATGCGCTTTTCGCCGCGTTACAGGCCACCACCGCCCAACAGATCGGCGTTTCCGATATTCTGCTGGTGGCGGCCAACACCACCGGTGGCGTGACGGGTAAGATGATCTCGCCGCAGTCGATCGCTATCGCCTGTGCAGCGGTCGGGCTGGTGGGGAAAGAGTCCGACCTGTTCCGGTTTACGGTTAAACACAGCCTGATTTTCACCTGTATGGTGGGTGTGATTACCACGCTTCAGGCCTATGTCTTCCCCTGGATGATCCCATGAGCAACACTGCCGATCCGCTGGTGACACGCCTGCGGACCTATATCACCGAACATCAGCTTGAGCCGGGCATGCGTCTGCCCGCCGAGCGCCAGCTCTCTGCTGAACTCGGCGTCTCGCGATCTTCGCTGCGTGAAGCGATACAGCAGCTAATCAGCAGCGGCATGCTGATTAGCCGGCGCGGCGGCGGCACCTGGATTCGTCAGCAGCTGGCACCCTGGTCGGAACAGCGCATCGTCGAACCGATTCGGCAGCTGCTGCGCGACGATCCCGACTACCGCTACGACATTCTGGAAGCGCGCCATGCCATTGAGGCCAGCACCGCCTGGCATGCGGCATTGCGGGCTACTGACGCCGACAAAGAGAAGCTGCAGTACGCCTTTGACGCCACCCTGAAGCTGAAAGAGAGTGACGATCCCGACCTCGCTGCCCAGGCAGACGTGCGCTTCCATCTGGCGATTGCCGAGGCGTCGCACAATGTAGTGCTGCTGCAGACCATGCGCGGCTTTTTCGAGCTGCTGCAGTCGTCGGTGATGCAGAGTCGTCAGCGCATGTATACCCAGCCAGATATTTTCGCCCGCCTGACGGAACAGCATCAGGCGCTGCTGGATGCGATCCTCGCGGGCGACGCCGACGCGGCCCGTCAGGCGGCGATGCAGCATCTGGGCTTTGTCCACACCACCCTGAAAAGCCTCCATGAAGATGAAGCGCGCCAGGCGCGCATCACCCGCTTACCGGATAACGACACACGCAACCCAAAGGAATCTGACTGATGATTATCTCAGCTGCCAGTGACTATCGCGCCGCCGCGCAACGTATCCTGCCGCCATTCCTGTTTCACTATCTTGATGGCGGTGCTTACGCCGAGCACACCCTGCGTCGCAACGTGGAGGACCTTTCTGACGTGGCGCTGCGCCAGCGCATTCTGAAGAACATGTCGGAACTGAGCCTCGAAACGAAATTATTTAATGAAACCCTGTCGATGCCGGTTGCGCTGGCACCGGTCGGCCTGTGTGGCATGTATGCCCGTCGCGGCGAAGTGCAGGCGGCGCGCGCGGCCGCCCTGAAAGGCATTCCGTTTACCCTGTCGACGGTCTCGGTCTGCCCGATTGAAGAGGTAGCTCCGCAGATCAACCGTCCGATGTGGTTCCAGCTTTATGTGCTGCGTGACCGCGGCTTTATGCGCAATGCGCTGGAGCGGGCCAAAGCCGCCGGTTGCTCAACGCTGGTGTTTACCGTGGATATGCCGACGCCGGGTGCGCGCTATCGCGATGCGCACTCCGGGATGAGCGGCAATCACGCGGCGCTGCGTCGTTGCTGGCAGGCGGTCACCCATCCACAGTGGGCGCTGGATGTGGGTCTGCAGGGCCGTCCGCACGATCTGGGAAACATCTCCGCCTATCTCGGCAAGCCGACCGGGCTGGAAGATTATATTGGCTGGCTGGCGAACAACTTTGATCCTTCCATCAGTTGGAAAGATCTGGAGTGGATCCGCGAGTTCTGGGACGGGCCGATGGTGATCAAGGGCATTCTCGATCCGGAAGATGCACGGGATGCGGTGCGTTTTGGCGCTGATGGCATCGTGGTCTCGAATCACGGTGGACGCCAGCTGGATGGCGTACTCTCCTCAGCCCGTGCGCTGCCAGCGATTGCCGATGCGGTCAAAGGTGACATCACTATTCTGGCGGACAGCGGCATTCGTAACGGACTGGATGTAGTACGGATGATTGCGCTGGGCGCAGACAGCGTGCTGCTGGGACGGGCGTTTATCTATGCGCTGGCGACTCACGGACAGCGTGGCGTGGAAAACCTGCTGAACCTGATTGAGAAAGAGATGCGCGTGGCCATGACGCTGACCGGCGCAAAATCGATAAGTGAAATTACCCGCGATTCGCTGGTGCAGGCGGAGGCGCTGCTGACACCAACAAGCACCGTGTCACGTCCTGGCGCCGTGAGTTAGCCTGCGAAAATGAATGTGTTGTCTATACTTAGCTTCTTTACCCACAGGAGGAATGACATGACTATTCATAAGAAAGGTTCGGCGCACTGGGAAGGCGATATCAAAGGCAAAGGCACCGTTAGCACCGAGAGCGGCGTGCTGAGCCAGCAGCCTTATGGCTTTAATACCCGTTTTGAAGGCGGCAAAGGCACCAACCCGGAAGAGCTGATTGGTGCAGCGCATGCGGCCTGTTTCTCTATGGCACTGTCGCTGATGCTGGGCAATGCAGGTCATACGCCGGAAAGCATTGATACCACGGCTGACGTGTCACTGGATAAAAAAGGCGACGGCTTTGCCATCACTAAAGTGGCGCTGACCAGCACGATTTCTCTGCCTGGCATTGATGAGTCGGCCTTCGACGAAATCATCAACAAAGCCAAAGCGGGCTGCCCGGTTTCTCAGGTACTGAACGCGGAAATTACGCTGGATTACACCCTGAACAATTGATGCCGGCAACGGGTCGCCTTTTGGTGGCCCCGACGTTATGCTATGCCTCCCGGTCCTGTTGCTGACCGGAACAGATGCGCCTTCTGGCGCATCTTCGCTTTCTGACAGAGGGGAAACCGAGGTGACAAGATACCGGGCGGCCAAAAAGTACTGGAAGATGGTGTTGGTTCTGCTGTGCATTTGCGGCGCGCTGCTGCTGATCCGCTGGGCTGCGATGATCTGGGCCTGAGCCGATGAAGTGGATGAGTCGCCACTCGCTGGGCATCTTAGTGATGGTAATTATCGTACTGGAAGCGGTTCATTTTCTGCTCACAGCCTCATGGCTGCCGTGGCGATAATCGCCCTCAGACAAAAGCATCCTCGCGCCGTTTAGTCCGCACATCGCTGCGCGCAATACGATAAGCCTTACGCGGATCACCCACCAAAAACTCAAAGGTTGGCGTGTAGTAAAATGGCAACCAGCCGCCATAGCTGCTCTCCCACTCCCATCGGACGGGGCAGGGCCACAGAATGCCATCATACAAAAGATAGTAAACCCAGCGTCCACCAGGACGACGGGGGCGTGATGTTTTCATGGGATTCACTACGGTAAAGGTTAACAACAGCTTATATTTTGTACGTTAAAGCGCCAGCTTGCAATGTTGCAGCCCTGCTTTATTGAATCTGGTCCTGAATCAGCGATGGACCTCACCACAAAGCAGTACCACATTCGGTCTGACTTTATGAATACGGTTTGCCATCGTTTCACAGTCCACCTTCGTCGGATAGATGCGCTCCGAGACCGGCAGCGCTTCGCAGGCATCGTAGCCACACGCGCTCACTAACAACACAAATCCTATCAACATAGATCCTCTCCTTTACACGGTCTGGTGGTCCGGACTGTGGTGCTTTTTATCCCTTTTTAACATCCAGTATAGACAAACGTGACGGGGCGGCATTGTCAGTGTGAGCTATGACGCTGCCAGGCAGCGGCCTGCGGCAGGATGAGGGCTGGGTAAGACGAGGACGCTGGCAGGGAGTCAGCCAGCAAAATACCAGGCGGGCAGCAGCGCAATCAGGTTATTCAGGGTGTGCAGGAAGATGGGCAGCGCCAGACTGTTACTCCGCAGCCGCGCATAGCAGAGCAGCAGCGAAAACAGCGTCAGAGCGATAAGGGTCTGCCAGTGCACATACTGTGTATGCATCACCGCAAACAGCAGTGAGGTCAGCAGCATGCAGGCGAAACGGCTGCGCGGCGCCCACAGCAGAAAACCCTGTAACAGGAAACCGCGGAACAGCACCTCTTCAAACACCGGCGCCAGCAGTACGGCGGTCAGCAGCAGGATCAACAGCGAATTGCGTCCCTGCTGGGCCTGCATCACCAGCCAGCCTTCCGGCTGCATGAACTGCATCTGTGCTGCCATCAACAAAAACAGCGCGCCGGTAAACAGCAGGGTTTGCAGCGTGTAAAGCTCACCCAGCGGCAAATCAGTACGACGCTGGCAGTAAAAGCGATAAAGCGGGTAGATAACAGCAAATTCAAACAGGCAGAGTACGGGCACCAGCAGGCCGTCATTACGCAGCACGCTGTAATTAGGGAACAGCGTGATCAGCATGGTAACCAGGTAATAGACCACAAAGCTGCCGACGTAGAACAGCGTCAGGGTCACTCTGTCGGAATTGGTGTTCATAGGCGACTCAGCCAGCGAAGGTAAGCGCATAGTAGCAATGCACCCGATCGCTGTCGAGTGAGCCTGTTACACATTATTTAAGCGCAAAATGTTAGCCGCAGACTAAACACCGGAGCGCCCGGGCCGATAACTGATGAAACTAATCTGGCCAGCAACGCATGTTGTATTGCAGGCCTGTGATCTTAATCCCTGGCTGTGTAGTGAGCACTCTTAATGACTTTTAACCCTCCGGCGCCGCCGTCGCCACCATTCAGACATGCCGCTGAAGATCGCACTGTCCGCTTTACGCGGCGCAGCCTGCGTACGCTTTCGCTGCTGCTGTCTGGTGTGCTGGTGCTCTCGATGCTGATGGTACTGATGATTGCACAGCGTCAGAACAGCGCATCGGTTGAGCATGACCGCATGCTGATGCAGCAGACGTGGCAAAATCGTCAGGAGGCGATGGTCACCGATATCCGGGATTATGCCTTCTGGGGAGAAGCCTGGCGCAATCTCCATGTCAGGGTGAACAAAGTCTGGGCGTTTGACGAAGAGAACTTCGGACCGGGTCTTTACGAAGAGTATCACTATGAAGGCGTGTTCGTGGTCGACAGCAAAGGTCACACCACCTACAGCGTGATTAATGGGCAGATGGCGGATACGCCACTGGAAGCCTGGCTGGGTCATGAGACACGGACGCTAATTGCGGCAGCGCGTCAGCTCAATAATAAAGCGATGACCCGCAATGCGCTGATCAACCATCTGCCCGCGATTGTGGTGGCCGCACCTATCAGCAGCGGTAAACTGCCGAACGTGCCGCCCATGGCCGGGCCTGCATCAATCATGGTGTTCGTGAATCTGTTTACACCCGCCAAATTACAGGCGCTGGGCGCGACGCTGGATATACGCGAACTGCGTCTGCCCGCCAGTGAAGAGGATGCCCTGCATGAACCGCGAATGGTACTACCGTTGCCAGGCGGCGAGCCGATTGTGCTGCGCTGGACGTCAAAAATGCCGGGCATGGGCCTGATCGGGTTGCTGCTGCCACTGCTGCTGCTGACGGCGATCATCATCGGCATCATTACTCATCGCGTCAGCCGCCATGCGCTCTCCAATGCGATTCTCTCTGACCGCCGCTTTGCCATGCTGGCAATCAGTCAGCAGGAGCTTGCCAACAGTGAAGCGCGGTTTCGCGATCTCGCTGAGGCGGCGTCAGACTGGATCTGGGAAACGGATGAAGAGGGTCGCCTGATCTATCTGTCCGCGCGCTTTCATACCCTTACCGGCCACGACATCACACACTGGCTGGGACGTCACATCGATCACTTGCTGACCCATCCCAGCCATTCACTGGTCGCCTGGCTGCTGCGGCAGGAGGCGGAAGAGCAACAGATGCCGCTGCGCTGTCAGTTTATGTCCGCACAGGGTCACCGCCGCATCGGTCAACTGGTGGCGAAAACCATCTGGCATGATGCGCGACGTATCGGATTTCGCGGCACGGTATCGGACATCACCCAGGGCATGGAAGCAGAGGCACGCATTCAGTTTCTGTCGCGTCACGACGTTTTAACCGGTCTGTCGAACCGCGTGCAGCTGCTGGAGTTTCTGACGCTGCACCTTGCGCTGCCTGATGGCGCTGCGCCGCTGACGCTGATTACCCTCGATCTCGATCAGTTCCGGCCAATTAATGAAACCTGGGGTCATGCGGCGGGCGATGAGGTACTGAGCCAGATAGCGCAGCGTCTGAAGCACTGTATCGGCCCGCAGGAGCTGGTGGCGCGGCTGAGCGGTGATGAATTTGTACTGGTGTTGCGGGAAACGAACCGTGAGCGGATCGATCAGCGTTGTGCTCAGCTGGTGCACGAGGTTCAGCAGCCAGTCAGCACCGGTCAGCATGTCCACTATCTCACCATCAGCATGGGCATTGCCTGTGCGCCACAGGATGCCAGCCATCCGGAAGCGCTGTTGCAGATGGCAGATATCGCACTGAATGAAGCACGCGATGCGGGACGTAATCAGTGGGTCTGGTACGCCAATGAAATGGCGAGCCAGCGCGAAGATAAGCGTGAAATGGCGCGGCGCATTGAGAAAGCACTGACTAATAATGAATTCCGTCTGCACTATCAGCCCCGTTATCAGCTGCTGACCGGTCAGCTGGCCGGCGCTGAAGCGCTGATTCGCTGGCAGATTGCCCCGGATCAGTGGATTACGCCAGACCACTTTATTCCGCTGGCGGAAGAGAGCGGTCTGATCGCCACTATCAGCGACTGGGTTCTGATGCGTGCCTGCCAGGATGCGCTGGGCTGGGGTGGCGATCGCTATGTGTCAGTCAATATTTCGCCGATGGAGTTTCGCACCAGCGATCTGGTGCAACGGGTGGCAGATGCGCTGGCGAAAAGTGGTCTGCCAGCGACAAGGCTGGAGCTGGAGATCACGGAGAATGTCACCTTTGAACATCCACAGCATGCGCTGGAGGTAATGCAGGGCTTACGGTCGCTGGGGGTAAGGTTAACCGTCGACGATTTTGGCACCGGCTATGCCGCGCTGGGCTATCTGAAGACCTTCCCGTTTAACGGTCTGAAGATTGATCGCTCCTGGATGAAAGATTTCCCGGAGTCGCAGCAGGCGCAATCGGTGGTGGCGGGCATTATTGCGCTGGCACGCGCCTTCGCCCTGACGATCACGGCGGAGGGAATTGAGACAGAAGCGCAGCTGAACCAGCTAAAACAGCTCTCGTGCGAAGAGGGGCAAGGCTACTTCCTCGGTCGGCCGATGCCGCTGGCTGCATTCAGTACGCTTCTGGAAAGAACAACGCAGAATCAGGCTGAGCCGGTTTAACGGACTTTGACCGCCACGGCGGTCATCAGCATTGCGCAGACAACAAAAATAATCAGTTCCATCATGACCTCCACAGGGGTAAGAATAGTCTTAAGATAGTGTAGCGGCTCACTGTGGTTTTTTTAGGCAGTGAGTGCGATTAATCTTAAAAAGAGAGTCTGTGGGACACCCGGATCCGCGCTCACTGTAACAACTTTACCTTTTCCGGCTTCTGGTCAGCAGGCACGCTTTGCTACTCTTGGGGCAGGTTTTACACGTCCAACAGGAGAACAAACGTGAAATTTTATGGAAAAGGGCTGCTGGTAGTGGGTCTGTTTGCATTAACCGCCTGTCAGTCTGCCAGTAAACCTGACACCGCCAGTGTGCCGCAGGATCCTGAAGCCGACCGCTGCGGTGCCTCTCAGTTTCAGAACTATGTCGGCAAACCGTTAACCGTGCTTCAGGGTCAACACTTTGAACAGCAGGTGCGTCCAATCCCCTATAATTCTGCGGTCACCATGGATTTCAACCTTAACCGGCTTAACTTCCTGGCCGACAAAAATGGCAATATCAGCTCAGTTTATTGTGGCTGACGGCCGGTCTGTCATAGGCTTGTCATAACGGCAGGCGAGGATAGCAGCGCGTTTAAGAAACTTCCTCGTCACACAATAAATAGTGCTCGTCTTGTTTATTCCCGCCCCGGCGGGAATTTTTTTAGCGCCTTCGGGCCGGAACAGGAGCGGAGAAGATGAAATGCATAGGGGCACTGCTGCCCACGTTGTTACTCAGCAGCACACTGGCACAGGCGTCCAGTGAAGAGGCCTGGCAGAAGAGCCGCCAGATCATGACACAGGCGTGTATTAATGCCAGCCATCTGAGTAAAGTAAAGGTGCTGGGCGAGCCGATTGAGTATGACGACAACACAGGTTACAGCGCACTGTTGCTGGAGGGGCGCTATCCCCAGCAGCATATGAAAAACAGGCGTGGACGCGAGCTCTGCCTGTTTCAGCTCAGCAGCGGACGGGCCAGCGTCAGCGAAGCGGATAAACTGCGCTGGGTGAAGTAAACCGACGCTTTATACCTCCGGATGCGTGTCGATGAGCTGTGCCAGCAGGGTGCGATACCGCTGCAGCTGCGCCTCATCGCCTTCGACTTCCAGTTTGTCGATCACCCGCGCAATCAGTGCCTTACTGGTCGCGGGTTCTCCCGCCTCCATAATTTCACGCAGAATAACCGCCAGCAGATCGGACTCTGGCGGTATTCGCCAGTTCGGGCTGTTGAAATAGTCACTGATAGCGCGGCTGGCACTGCTTGTTTGCACTCTCATTTCCCTACCTCCGCTGAAACGCTACCCCGACCCTTACGCAGGTGTAAGGGCATCTATGCACGTCATAAGCTGAACTGCCTCAGCGTAGCCGGATGGTCTGGACCGTTTTTTAGCGGAGGACGTCGCGCCAGGCAGAATGATCGTCACATCGCCACGACTGGCGATTTTTTAAACATAGAAGCGGCGTGAATCGTTGTCAGTAACAGAATGACATATTTTTCCATATTGATGAGGCATGGTTGAGGAAGAGGGTGCCAGGGCAGGCCATCGGCCACGGGATTCACGCTGTAAACCGCTGGTCAGAGAAAATTTTCGCGGGTAATTGCGCTGAATCAAGAGGAATCCTGTCTTTTGCCGTTTGTGCCATGTTATGTCGGTCACGTTAAGAATCGTCGCGTTAAACTAAGCACTCCCTCTCTTTGAATCATCTGCCCATGCCACGCACTATTGAACCCTGGAAGATAAACCTGATCTCAGTCTGGTTTGGCTGTTTTTTTACTGGCCTGGCCATCAGCCAGATTATCCCGTTTCTGCCGCTCTACCTTGAGCAGCTTGGCGTCACCGGAGGCGAGTCCCTGAGTCTCTGGTCGGGGCTCACCTTCAGTATCACCTTCGTGGTTTCGGCGGCGGTCGCCCCGCTGTGGGGCAGTCTGGCCGATCGCAAAGGGCGTAAACTGATGCTGTTGCGCGCGGCGTTTGGTATGGGCGTGGTGATCCTGCTACAGGCTTTTGTCACCGAAGCCTGGCAGTTACTGCTGCTGCGCGCCCTGATGGGGCTGACCTCTGGCTATATCCCCAACGCGATGGCGCTGGTGGCGGCTCAGGTGCCGCGTGAACGTAGCGGCTGGGCGCTGAGCTGTGTCTCCACCGGGCAGATTGGCGGTGTGATTCTGGGGCCGATGCTGGGTGGGCTGCTGGCTGACTGGGTCGGTTTGCGCACGGTATTTATCGTCACCGCGGCGCTGCTGATGGTCAGCTTTATGGTGACGCTGTTCCTGATTAAAGAGACCGGTTACACCCCGGTGAGTAAAAAAGAGAAACTCAGCGGACGCGAGGTTTTTCGTTCGCTGGACAACCCAAAGCTGATGCTCTGCCTGTTTTTCACCACCATGGTCATCCAGATGTGCAACGGATCGGTGAACCCTATCCTGACGCTCTTTGTGCGGGAACTGGCACCCACCGCTGAGAATATCGCTTTTCTTAGCGGGGTCATTGCCGCGCTGCCTGGCGTCTCTGCACTGCTGGCCGCGCCTCGTCTGGGGCGACTCGGCGATCGCATCGGCACGCAGCGTATTCTGCTCGCAACGATGGTTATCTCGCTGCTGCTGTTTATCGCCATGTCTTTTGTCACCAGTGCCACGCAGCTGGGCATCTTACGTTTTCTGCTGGGCTTCGCCGATGGCGCGATGATGCCTGCGGTACAGACGCTGCTGGTGCGTCATTCGCGCGACACTATCACCGGCCGGATCTTCGGTTATAACCAGTCGTTTATGTATCTTGGCAATGTTGCTGGCCCATTACTGGGCGCAGCGGTATCGGCGGTGGCAGGTTTCCGCTGGGTCTTTTGTGCCACCGCCGTTGTAGTGCTGATTAATGTCCTGTTCCTGAAACGCTTTTACCGGCGTCCGAAGACTGTGCTGCCCGCGTCGGCTGACAAATCGTCAGCTCAGCCTGCCAGCGCTGCTGAGTCAGCAAAAACTCAGGACTGACGCTGGGGCTCCAGGAGTCATCGCCGCCGACGCCCATATGGAAGGCATCCAGGTGCAGCCAGCAGCCCGCTTCCGGACGCAGAAGGTGGCGGTGGGAGGCTTCACGCAACTGCTCCAGACTGAAGCGGCTCAGCGAGAAAGCAAAATCGCCGCTGACCTGCCAGCTGCCGCTGTCGAGCTGGCGGGTGCCGCCACGCAGACCATTCTCGCTGGGGAAAACGTAGGGCGTTGAAAGCTGATCCAGCGGCAGTTGCCAGCGTGAGAACTGCGCGGCCAGCTGGCGATCGGGATAGTTTTCATGCGGTCCCAGGCCGAGCCAGCTTACCTGCTGCGGGATTTGCGCCAGCGCGCAGCGCAATCCGATGCGTGCAGGCGGTGGTAAACCGCGAGACTGCACAACGGAAAGCTGTAACTGCAACTCACCCTGCGCATTGATCAGATAACGCTTACGGCTGATAAAGGCGAGCTGGTCATTAGCGATCCAGCTATGCAGCGTCTCAATCTGTATCGCCTGCGGCAACGCATTCGCGGCTATCGACACCAGCTGGCTGCTCATCTGGTCATAACCTGCCGCTTTCCAGCGCTCAACCCACGCATTGGGATCCACCCGCTCTGCTTCGCTGGTGCCGATATCGTTGTCCAGCGGCGCGCGAATAAAGCAGTCCTGAAGCGGGGAGAGCAGCGTCGGTGCCTCATTCACAAACCACTGCGTCAGTTCACCGCTGTGGCGTGAAAAATGCCAGCGCTGTTGCTGGTGAGTGACGACAATCTCACTGGCGTCATCATAGAGGACAGGTACTTCAGCTGTTTCCGGCAGCGGGGGCAGCACCAGCAGCGAAGGCAGCGCCCACTGATGCCAGGCGACACACCAGTCCGCAGCACTCCAGCGGGTCGGGTGAATCTGATGAACCGCAACGTTAAGCCAGCATTCGCCCTGTAACGCGGGCGGTGACGGCAGCGTGATCCGCTGCTGACCCTGCGGGCCGATATCCAGTGAGACTTCACCTTCCGTCACCACCTGGCCCTCCTGCTCAATGCGCCAGCGCAGCACTTCATTGTCACTGTGACGGAATAAGTAGTCGCTGCTGACCGTCAAGCTCAGCGGGTCGCCGGGATCGGGCGTAAACTGCCAGAACTGCTGGGCGCGCTGCGCCTCATACAGCGCCGGATGCGGCGTGCGATCGGCAAACACCAGCCCGTTCATACAGAACTGGCGATCGTTGGGCTTATCGCCAAAATCGCCGCCGTAGGCCTGCCAGGGCTGGCCCTGATCGTCATAACGGGTCAGGCTCTGATCAACCCAGTCCCAGACGAAGCCGCCCTGCAGACGCGGAAACTGACGGAATGCCTCCCAGTATTTCGCGAAACCGCCAAAGCTGTTGCCCATCGCATGCGCGTACTCACACAGGATCAGCGGACGGGTTTCGCCCGGCAGACCGATCCACTTTTTCAGCGACCACTTCGGCACCGCCGGGAACGGCTGATCTTCATCGACCCTGGCATACATAGGGCAGATGATATCGGTCGCGGCGGTGTCCGCACCGCCGCCTTCATACTGTACCGGACGGGTAGGATCGCTGCTTTTCACCCAGCGGTAGAGCGCATCATGCGTGGTGCCATGTCCAGACTCATTACCCAGCGACCAGATAATAATGCTGCAGTGATTACGATCGCGCTGCACCATACGCGTCACGCGTTCGCTATAGGCAGCGAACCAGCGGGGATCGTCGGAGAGCCGGTTCATTGGTTGCATGCCGTGAGTTTCGATATTCGCTTCATCCACTACATAAAGCCCATACTGGTCGCACAGCCGATACCAGAGCGGATGATTGGGATAGTGCGAACAGCGCACCGCATTGAAATTGTGCTGCTTCATGAGCTCAATGTCGCGGCGCATCGTCGCCTCATCCACCACCTGACCGCGCTCCGGATGGTGTTCGTGGCGGTTGGTGCCACGGATTAGCAGCGGTTTGCCGTTGAGACAGAGCAAGCCGTTGTCGATGGTGACCTGACGGAAGCCGACATCATAGGCTTCCACCTCGACCAGCTGCTGATCCCCATCCAGCAGCGCCAGCGTGGCGCGATAGAGATGGGGCATTTCGGCGCTCCACAGTACAGGCCGTTCCACCGGCAGACTGAGCAGGGCGCGTTCAGGATAGTGGCCCCGCTCGTCAATAATGGCGCTACCCAGCGGCTGTTGACACTGCGCAACCGGCTGTTCACCCTGCCACAGCGTCAGGCGCAGCTGATAGTGCGTGGTGACCTCTGGCGGCAGGGCGACGCGGACCTGGGCGCGCAGCGCGGCACGGGTAAACTCCGGGCTGAGCCGGGTTTCCAGCTGCACGTCGGCCAGATGCACCTGCGGCTTATGCAGTAACGTGACATCGCGGAAAATGCCGCTCATCCGCCACATATCCTGGTCTTCCAGATAGCTGCCGTCGCTCCAGCGCAGCACCATCACCGCCAGCCGGTTTTTGCCTGGTCGCAGATAAGGCGTCAGGTCGAATTCGGCGGGCAGGCGGCTGTCCTGAGAGTAGCCAATCCAGCTTCCGTTGCACCACAGATGAAAGGCTGAATTGACACCGTCAAAGATGATGCGTGTCTGCCCGGAAGTGAGCCAGGCAGCGTCCGTGCTGAATGTGAGCGAGTAACATCCGGTCGGGTTCTCTTTGGGCACAAGCGGAGGATTAACCGGAATCGGATACTGCACGTTAGTGTAAATGGGCGCATCAAAACCGTGCATCTGCCAGTTTGCCGGGACCGGAATCGTGCTGGCATCCGGCAGATCCTGCAGTAACCAGCTGGCCGGGACCGCCTCAGGCTGTACAAAGTAACTGAAACCCCACTCCCCATTCAGGCTCTTTAGTGACGCGGAGGGCGTGTCATCTCGCGCTGCCGCTTCATCCCGCCAGCTGGCAAAAGGCGGGTGCGCATCCAGCCGATGCAGCGAGGTTATGACCGGGTTTTCCCAGTCGCGCCGCGAGAGGATGTCACTGAAAGCAGCCTGTGAGAGAGTCATGGTTATATCCTGTAAATGTGATGCGCTCACAATGCGGAATATTGTTCAGGCTGTAAAGCGTTCGCCATCCCGATTTGCACAAATAGTTTGCCCCGAAAGCGGGCCGCACTGTTGAGAATGTGGCGGCTTACTGACTGTAAAACGTTAAGTCTGGTCAGCAAAGATGAATAGCAGCCGGAAGCGGAGGAATCTCACTTGTCGCCATGCGGGTGCCTTCATACACTCAGCCCGATTTCATCACCCTGAGGTAAATATGGTACGAATCGTTAAGCTGGCTGCCGTTGTGGCATTAGTGACTGCATTAAGTGGATGTCTTTTCCCGCCTCCTGGTGGCGGCGGTGGGGGTGGCTGGGGCGGACATGGCGGCGGGCCGGGCCGCGGATTTGTCGATCCCCGTTAAGCCCTGCCTGATGAATGCTGGCAAATGACGATGTGCGCCTGCTGCGCAGTTACATCGAAAAGCTGTTGCGGCATCCCCGCCAGTAACGCCGTTAGTCCCAGACGGGAATGGGATCTTCACGTCACTTTGACCTGAAACATTTTCCGCTTTGCTTATTCGCTGCCAGAATAACAGGGGACAATCCATTGTGGAGATAACAAGATGAAAGTCAGTTTAATGGCGATGATGATGGCGGGCCTGCTGGTCAGTGGTATGGCGGGTGCGGCGGAAAAAACGCCGCAGCAGGAGAAAATGACGATGTGTAACCAGCACGCCAAATCTCAGGATCTCAAAGGGGAAGCACGTAAAACCTTTATGAGTGAATGCCTGAAAAAGGACAGCAAACTGTCGCACATGACGCCGCAGCAGATGAAAATGAAAAGCTGTAACGGCGAAGCTGGCGATAAAAAGCTGGCAGGCGACGCGCGTAAAACCTTTATGAGCCAGTGCCTGAAAAAAAGCTAATCATCCCTCACGGCCACGCAGGTGGCCGCTTCTCCCTGCCGATTCCTTGCCCGCCTGAAGACGATTAAATTATCTTTCACAACAGCAGGTTAACCTTCTGACAAACATTCGGCGTCAGGCTTCCTGGTTCCTTTGCCACACTTACTGTTTGTGAGGATTTGCGCAGGCCTCGTTTTACCGCGCAGCATCAGTCCAGAAACAGCGAAAGGAGCCATGCCGTGAACTATCAATTTACCACCGACCTGAACGATCTGCCTCAGCGACAGCCGGTTAAAAAAACGCTGGGTGAGGTAGAGGTCTTACTGATTCGCGACGGGGACAACGTACGCGCGTATCAGGCGAAATGTCCACACGCGGGCGCGCCGCTGGAGCAGGGCGCCATCTGCGGCGACCGGCTGGTCTGCCCGTGGCACAAAGCCGCGTTTGATCTTGCCGACGGCAAAATGTGTGAACCGCTGGCGCTAGCCGATCTCAAACAGTATCCGCTGCGCATCGAACAGGGGCGGGTGCTGGTGAATCCTAAAGCGATGTCACCCGCTGCCCCCATTGGCAGCGGGGCAACCGCGCCGGTCTATGTGGTGCTGGGTGGTGGCGCGGCGGGCAGCGCAGCGCTGTGGCGTCTGCGTCATGACGGCTTCAAAGGCCGCCTGATTCTGGTTGAGCGGGAGGCGGACGCACCTTACGACCGCACCGCGCTGACCAAATTTGTGCCGTCGGGCAAAATGGACATCAGCGAGGTGCCACAGCTGCTGAAAGCGGATGTGATGGATCACGTTGAACGAGTGCAGGCAACCGTGAGCCGCCTCGATGCGCAGCAGCAACGGCTGATCTTCGACGATGGCGAAACGCTTGCCTTCGACAAACTGCTGATCGCCAGCGGCGCGAAGCCTGTCCGTCCCGATTTGCCGGGCAGCGATCTTGACGGGGTCTATCTGCTGCGCAGCAAAGCGCAGACCGATGAGCTGCTTCAGGCGGTGGATGCGACCCATAAAATCGTGATTATCGGTAACAGTTTTATCGGCACCGAGCTGGCGTCGGCACTGCGTAACCGTGACATCGACGTTACAGTGATTGCCCGTCAGGCGCTGCCCTTTGCAAAACGGTTTGGCGATCAGATTGGCCGCTATTTCTACCAGTTGCATGAGCAAAATGGCGTGAAGTGGGTGCAGGGTGAGATCGCATCACTGCAGGGCGACCAGCAGGTGAGTGGCGTGCAGCTTAAGGGCGGACGGCAGCTGGACGCGAATGTTGTGCTGTTTGCTACCGGCGTTAAACCGGCTACCGACTTTATCCACGATCTGCCGCTGGCAGAGGATGGCAGTCTGCAGGCAGACGAGCATTTACGGGTCGCTGACAATATCTGGGTGGCGGGTGATATCGCCACGTATCCGTCGGCACAGGGGCCGCTGCGCATTGAGCACTATCGCGTCGCGCATCAGCAGGGACAGACTGCCGCATGGAATATGCTGGATCAGAACGTCACCTTTGATCGTGTGCCGTTTTTCTGGACGACGCAGTATGGCACCCGTTATGAGTATGTTGGCCACGCAGCAGAATGGGATAATTTCGAGCTGATCGGCTCGCTGGAGGACAAAAAGTTTATGGCGTTTTATGGTCAGCAGGGGCAACTGGCCGCGATCTGCTCATGCGGTATGTACACGCTGACCGCTGAGCTGGTGGAGCGGATGCAGCAACCGATGACGCTTGCCGACGCGGTAGCGCTCTGTCAGGCGCACATCAGTTAAGCTGCGCGCAGGGCGGGCCGCGAGCTGGTCCGCCCTGCGCAATGCCTGAACGCTTAGCTGCGGCTCAGTTTTTCGGACTTCGCCATGCACTGCTGCATTGCTTCAATCACTGCCGACCGCATCCCTTTCTCTTCCAGCACCTTCACGGCTTCAATGGTGGTGCCGCCAGGTGAGCAGACCATATCTTTAAGTTCAGCCGGATGTTTACCGCTGGTCAGCACCATCTCCGCCGCTCCTTTTACCGCCTGTGCAGCAAACTGATAGGCCTGGGCGCGCGGCATGCCGCCCAGTACGGCCGCATCCGCCATCGCTTCGATAAACATAAAGACGTAGGCCGGCGCAGAACCGCTGACGCCGACCACGGAGTGAATCAGATATTCATCCACC
Source organism: Pantoea sp. XY16 (assembly GCF_025153065.1). Taxonomy (NCBI): domain Bacteria; kingdom Pseudomonadati; phylum Pseudomonadota; class Gammaproteobacteria; order Enterobacterales; family Erwiniaceae; genus Pantoea; species Pantoea sp. XY16. Next base: position 81,413 of record NZ_JANZNP010000001.1, read on the forward strand.
ACGGCCGCTTTGCCGAAGCTCTCAAAAATCGCAACGACCTCGTTGATCTCCGCCTGCTCAACCAGCACGTTGGGCGTGACCGAGGTCATGCCTTCGCTGACCAGCGAAGGCGTATTCGGCATCGCCCGGACGATTTTACGATCGTAGCCCAGCACCGATGAAAGCGAATCCAGCGTCACGCCCGCCGCAATCGACACCACCAGCGCCTCTTTTTTCAGGCTGCCGGCCAGCTCTTTTAATACTTTCAGGATCACATTGGGTTTTACCGCGCCGAACAGGATGTCCACTTCACGTGCCAGCGCATCCGTGCTCTCAGCCGCGTTGATGCCATACTGCTCTGCCATCGCCTGGTTGGTCTCTGCTTTGCGATCGTAAACGAAGATATCAGACGGGGCGATTTTGCCGCTATTGACCAGTCCGCCGATAATGGCTTTCGCCATGTTTCCCCCGCCGATAAACCCGATTTTTTTTGCCAGCATCGCCATCTCCTTAGGACATTATTCGGTTTTCTCAGTGGGCTAGCTTACTTCAGCCAGCCCGAATAACAAGTCAGCCGGGTGTGGGCTGGAAAGCGTGCCGCAAATAAAATTTGCCATTCAGGGAGAACCCGGCAAGATCTCAGGCTTCTCTGACTGTAAGGAATCATGATGTTTATCTGGGTCGATGCCGATGCCTGTCCGAATGTGATCAAAGAGGTGCTCTACCGTGCGGCGGATCGCACCGCCACCACGGTCACTTTTGTGGCAAACCAGTTTCTGCGTGTGCCGCCATCGCCTTATCTGCGCACCCTGCAGGTGCCAGCCGGATTTGATGTGGCGGACAATGAGATTGTCAGACGTTGTCAGCCCGGCGATCTGGTGATCACCGCCGATATTCCGCTGGCGGCTGAGGTGATTGAGAAAGGGGCGGCAGCGTTGAATCCGCGCGGCGAGCGCTACTCACCGGCCACGATACGTGAACGCCTGACGATGCGGGATTTTATGGATACTCTGCGGTCAAGCGGCGTGCAGACCGGCGGCCCCGCGACGATGAGTCCGCGTGACCGCCAGCAGTTTGCCAATGAGCTGGACAGCTGGCTCACTCAGCAGAAACGCTCTACTTAAACGAAGCTATCTTCGTCGTCGAAATCGCCGCCGCCAAAATCGTTCAGATCGCTGTTGTCAGCATAATTACTGTCCCAGCCCGAGTTCTGGTCCAGGAAGGCGTTATCATTACCGCCGTTAAAGGCATCGGCGTTGTCATCGCCACCGTTGAAGGTGTTGAGATTATCATTCACCTCCGGCAATGGCGGCTCATTGATGATGTTCACAATCTCTTCCGGCTGTGAATGGTGGAACATGCTGGTCAGCATGTCGGCCATCACGACCCCCCCAGCCACGCCCACCGCTGTTTGCAGTGCGCCGCCAAGGAAACCGGTGCCGCGTGGCGCGGGTGCCTGGGCAGGAGCATATTGCTGCTGTGCCGGTTGCTGCGGTGCACTGTTCCACGGCGACGATTGTTGCTGCTGCTGAACGGGCTGCTGCTGGCGCGAACCGCTGCCAAACAGTCCCGACAGAAAGCCGCCGCTGCTCTGTGCGGGTTGCTGCTGCTGTTGCTGTTGCTGTTGCAACTGTGCAACCTGGCTTTCCAGCGCTGACACTTTCTCATTAAGTTTTTTCAGTGCCGCTTCCTGAATCAGGATCGCCTGCGCCATGTAGTAAGGCGCGCCCGGCTGCGCCTGAAGATGCTGATTAATCAGTTGTTCGGCTGCGGCATCGCGTGCCACGGTCTGGCTTTCAGCCTGTTTCAGACGGCTGAACAGCCCTTCGATCAGTTGTTGTTCTTCGCGTTGCATGATGACTCTCCTGTGGCAATGTTTATCAGTATATGTGGGCGCCAGTGAGAAAAGTAAAATCGCGGCGGTAAGCAAATATTGCCAGCGCATTCCGGACGCTACTTTACGCGTTGTTTTATCGTCCTGTTAGCGCCCTGATGCACAAAACGTGCATGCTTTTCCTGTTGAAAATACGAATGTTATCGCTGTTCAGGTAACGAAAATGCGTAAATCATGCCTGACAGGTGGAGGCCATAATAATTTCCAGTTATCATGCGTCGCATTATTAAGCTCACCATGCAGCCGCATCGCGCGGTCAGGCGGAGGAATGGCCCTGATGTCACTACCCATCTTTTTGATTGGCGCTCGCGGTTGCGGCAAAACCACGGTCGGCGAAGCGTTGTCGCAGGCGCTGGGCTACGCCTTTAGAGATACCGATCACTATCTGCAACTCAGCACGCAGCGCAGCGTGGCCGAGATTGTTGCGGCAGAAGGCTGGGAAGGTTTTCGCGCCCGTGAAACGGAATCGCTTAAAGCGGTAACAGCACCCGGGACCGTGATTGCTACCGGTGGTGGTATGATTCTGGCTGAAGAGAACTGCCGCTTCATGCAGGAGCAGGGCCGGGTGATCTGGCTCAGCGCGTCGCCCGAAGTGCTGGCAGAACGACTGGAAAGCGAACCTGAAGCGGCTCAGCGTCCAACGCTGACCGGACGTCCGATTGCCGATGAGATGAGTGATGTGCTGCGTGAACGTGCGCATCTCTACCAGGCGGCGGCCCATCATCAGGTCAACGCCATGCAATCGCCGGCGTGCGTGGTGGAAGAGATTCTGCTGTCACTTTCCCTGGCGCGCGCCAGCTAACCCTCCGATTTTTCCCGCTTTGATCCCGCTTCGGATGGCATTGTCTATACTTACTCTATGACAGGCAGCGGCCTGTCCTGTGGAATGTTATTCAGACAAGAGGGACACAGTATGCCGACCAGACCACCGTACCCACGTGAAGCGAAAGTTGTGCCCGTTGAAAAGGGCACTGAAGGTAATAAAGTCACTTCTTACGAATTGCGTGCTGATCATCCCAAACCGAATTCATTAATCAGCGAGCACGAGACGGAAGAAGAAGCGCATGATGCTAAAGCGCGCTACGAAGACGTCGAAAAAGAGTAACACGTCACGGCTGGCAGGGACGCCAGCCTGCTGCTCAGCTTTAATCTGCCCGTAAGTTGCCTGATCTTTTCCCTCTATGTTTGACTCCCCAAATCCCCATAGCCGAATCAAAACAGCGCTGCCCGGACCACCTGCTTAACGCGCTCTCCCATCGGAAGAGATCACAAACGACCATCATTTCGCGTGACAGATCAGCGGGTTCCCTTCTACACTTCCAGACACACAACATGTGCTCTGGAGAACTATTATGCTCAACGTAAGTGAGTATTTTGACGGAAAAGTTAAATCTATCGGTTTTGACAGTGCGAGCACCGGTCGTGCCAGCGTGGGCGTGATGTCTGAAGGTGAATACACATTTGGAACCGGCCAGCCGGAAGAGATGACCGTCGTCAGCGGCTCGCTTAAGGTGTTGCTGCCGGGTGAGACTGAGTGGAAATGGTTTGAAGCGGGTTCGGTGTTTAACGTGCCGGGTCACAGTGAATTTCATCTGCAGGTCGGCGAGCCAAGTTCCTATCTCTGCCGCTACCTGAAAGACAAAGATTAAAAAAAGGGCCGCTAAGCGGCCCTTTTTTTGGGCAAACCATGTCTGTCCGGGTGATTCTGATTAACGCTGGGCTTCGCCACCTAAGGCTTCCACCAGATTGCTGGTCAGTGCGGCCAGTTCGCTGGTCATCAGAATAAAGTCAGCATCAAAGCGCTGAGCAAAATCTTCGCGGTCGATATCGTCGTTCTGGTCGCGCAGCGTGTCGCTGAACTTCAGACGTTTCACCGAACCGTCATCCGCCAGCACGAACTGAATGCGCTCCTGCCAGTCGAGTGCCAGTTTGGTCACCAGCTTGCCCGCTTCGATGTGGTTGGCGATCTCATCGCATACCAGATCCTGTTTCTTGCAGCGAATGACGCCACCATCTTCCAGCAGCGCTTTCAGCTCCGCTTCATCCATCAGCGCAAAACCGGCAGGCAGATCGCCCGAACGAACCCACTCGGTCAGGGTCAGCTCAATCGGGTTTTCCAGCGTCAGCGGCACCACCGGCAGTGAACCCAGGCTTTTGCGCAGCAGCGCCAGGGTATCTTCCGCTTTTTTTGCGCTGGCACAGTCCACCATAATCAGATTGTTGACCGTGTCGATCCACAGATAAGTCTGGCTGAAACGGCTGAAGGCGCGCGGCAGCAGGCTGTGCAGCACTTCATCTTTCAGCGAATCTTTTTCGGTCTTTTTGAGCTTGCGGCTCTGCTCAGATTCCAGCTTGTCGATTTTCGCTTCCAGCGCCTGTTTCACGACCGGCGACGGCAGGATTTTCTCCTCTTTGCGGGCGCAAATCACAATCTGGCCTTTGTTCTCATGGGTCAGCGCGTCGCTGCGGTTACCCATCGGCGGGACCCAGCCGGTCTTGCTCATATCCTGACTGCCACACGGTGAAAACGTGAAGGCGTCGAGCTGTTTTTCCATCTCATCTGCGGACAACGGAATGTCACGATTCAGACGATAAACCATCATATTTTTAAACCACAACATCGGGATTCCTTACCGTGGCGCGATCGGGCGCACAAGTCTGCGAGAGTCAGCGCGCATGATAGCGAAACATCGGAGTGGTTTCATTGCCTTTAAGGCAGCCGCCTTCTACTGTATCTCTCACCTGAACGAATAACGAGGAGGTAACCTTGCGCATAGGCATAGATCTGGGTGGCACCAAGACAGAAGTGATTGCATTGTCGGATAAGGGACAGGAGCTGTTCCGCCATCGGGTGAATACCCCGCGTGATGACTATCAGGCAACGGTGCAGGCGATTGTCGATCTGGTCACACTGGCGGAGCAGAAAACCGGCGAGACCGGCACGGTCGGGCTGGGTATTCCTGGCTCGCTTTCGCCCTTCAGTAAGCGGGTGAAAAATGCCAACTCTACCTGGCTCAACGGCCAGCCGCTGGACAAAGATCTGGCTCAGGCGCTGAACCGGGAAGTGCGTATTGCTAACGACGCCAACTGTCTGGCCGTGTCGGAAGCGGTCGATGGTGCGGGTGCCGGACAGTCGCTGGTGTTTGCCGTGATCATCGGCACCGGGTCGGGCGCGGGTGTAGCGATCAATGGGGAGTCGCGCATCGGTGGCAACGGCAATGCCGGCGAGTGGGGCCACAATCCGCTGCCGTGGATGGATGAAGATGAGCTGCGCTACCGCCAGGAAGTGCCCTGTTATTGCGGGCAGCAGGGCTGCATCGAGACCTTTGTTTCTGGCACCGGTTTTGGTATCGACTATCAGCGGCTGAGTGGCGTGCATCGCAAAGGTGCTGAGATCGTTTCGCTGCTGACGCAGCAGGATCCGATCGCCGAACGGGCGATGAGCCGTTATGAGCTGCGGCTGGCCAAATCGCTGGCGCAGGTGGTGAATCTGATCGATCCCGACGTGATCGTGCTGGGTGGCGGGATGAGCAATGTGGATCGTCTCTATCAGACCGTACCGGTGCTGATGAAGAAATGGGTGTTTGGCGGGGAGTGTGAAACGCCGGTGCTGAAGGCGCAGCATGGCGACTCCAGCGGCGTTCGCGGTGCGGCGTGGCTCTGGCCGCTTAACGGCTGAGTGTCCCGCACATCCGCTGACGTTCAGCGCCTGGGTTTCTGGCGCTGAACTTAAGCCCCGGCGCGGCATCCTGCCGCGCCGCGGTTATTCGCCCACCAGCATCGTGTCCTGCGGAGCCCGGTCGCGCTGCGCTTTGGTGGCGAGGAAGTAGAGATAGCCGACCAGCATAATGGCGAAAAACAGTGCGCCAATCACCGGATTAAACCACAGCATCGCCAGCAGGCAGATGACTGACAGCAGCAGAGCGATGCCCGGTACAATCGGATAGCCCGGCGCGCGGAAACTGCGCACCATCTCCGGCGCGCTGCGGCGTAGTTTAAACAGGCTCAGCATGCTCATGATGTACATCACAATCGCGCCAAACACCGCCATGGTGATCATCGCCGCCGTCAGCGTCATTCCCTGCAGATTAATCACGCCATCGCTGTAAATCGCCGCGATGCCCAGCACGCCGCCGAGAATAATGGCGCGATGTGGGGTCTGGAAACGCGACAGTTTTGCCAGCGAAGGCGGCAGATAGCCCGCGCGGGCCAGGGCAAAAAACTGCCGTGAATAGCCGAGGATGATGCCGTGGAAGCTGGCAATCAGGCCAAACAGCCCAATCCACACCAGCATATGCATCCAGGTAGAGTGTTCGCCAACGATCATTTTCATCGCCTGTGGCAGCGGATCGTTAATGTCGGCCAGTTTACGCCAGTCACCTGCGCCGCCCGCCATCAGCATTACGCCAATTGCCAGCACTACCAGCGTCAGGATCCCGCTGATCCAGGCACGGGGAATGGTCCGGGTAGGATCTTTCGCCTCTTCGGCCGCCATCGCGGCACCTTCAATGGCAAGGAAAAACCAGATAGCGAAGGGAATAGCGGCGAAAATGCCGGAGAAGGCGGGCAGTCCGAAGCTGTCACTGCCCGCCCAGCCGTGTGCGGCAAAGTTTGCCAGGCTGAAGCCAGGTGAGACCACGCCCATAAATACCAGCAGCTCAATGACCGCCAGTACAGTGACAACCAGTTCGAACATCGCCGCCAGTTTTACACCGAGAATATTCAGCGTCATAAACAGCAGGTACGCGCCGACCGCCGCGGTTTTCGGATTGAGTTCGGGATACTGCACATTCAGATAAGCCCCGATCGCCATGGCAATCGCCGGAGGCGCAAAGACAAATTCAATCAGCGTCGCCAGACCAGCAATCAGCCCGCCGGTTTCGCCAAAGGCGCGACGGCTATAGGCAAAGGGTCCGCCTGCATGAGGGATCGCGGTGGTCAGCTCGGTGAAGCTAAAAATAAAGCAGGTGTAGAGCGTGGCGATCAGCGCGGTAGTAACCAGAAATCCCAGCGTGCCCGCCACGGCCCAGCCGTAACTCCAGCCAAAATATTCGCCTGAGATCACCAGGCCAACCGCAATCCCCCACAGATGCAGGGTGCCCAGAGTGGGCTTGAGTCTGTTTGTCATTCTGCTATCCCCGTCGTTGTTGGTCTCACGCGGCCTTACACCGCCATAACTACTAAAGTAAGGGGATAATGCCGTTGCATTACTCACCACGACTTGACGCGGGCGCAGTGACTTCTGTCCTCCACGGTCAACTCACAGGCAACAACCGGGCCGGATGCACGCTGCGGTCAACTTTGTCTCTTCTGAGGTCAAGCAACTCACCTTCTGGCAACACATGCTGAGATAACGCAAGTGAAAAGGAGCCGGATGATGAGCGCAAAACAATATGACAACCTGACTGATTCCCAACTCACCCTGATGGCGCAGCAGGCGCTGGCCTGTTATCCCGCTGCGCTGCAGGGGCAGCTCAGCCTGCTGTGCCGCTCAGAGAACGCCACGTTCCTGGTTAAAGCGGCAGGCCGGCGTTATGCGCTGCGGCTGCATCGCGGCGATTACCATCAGAAAGCGGATATCCTTAGCGAACTGCTGTGGCTCGACGCGCTGCGCGAAACCGGCATTATGGTGCCGGAAGCGGTGCCGGACAACGCGGGCGAAACGGTGCTGACGCTGCGGCTGCCGGATGGCAGTGAGCGCTACGTGGTGCTGTTTCACTGGATCGAGGGGGAGATGCCGACCACCGACGTTGATCCCCGCGCCTTTCAGCAGCTGGGACAGATTACCGCGCGGCTGCATCAGCACAGTAAGCAGTGGCAGCCACCCGCGGGTTTCCAGCGCATCATCTGGGATCACCACACCATGACCAGCGCTGAGAGTCACTGGGGACGCTGGCAGGATGCGCCCAATCTGCCTTCCGCCGATCACGGCGTCGTCGAACAGACGATCGCGCAGGTCGGCGCGGCGATGGCGCAGTTTGGTAAGGGATCGGATCGCTATGGTCTGATCCACGCCGATCTGCGGCTGACCAATCTGCTGCTGCACAAGGGCGAAACGCGGGTGATCGACTTCGATGACTGCGGACTTGGCTGGTATCTGCACGATCTGGCGGCGGCGATCAGTTTTGTTGAGCATCATCCGCGCGCACCAGAGTGGATCGATCACTGGATACGCGGTTATGAGCAGGTGGCGCATATCAGCGATGCCGAGATGGCCATGCTGCCCGCGCTGCTGATCCAGCGTCGTATCCAGCTCACCGCCTGGATAGGATCGCATGCTGAAACCGAAATGGCGCGCAGTCTCGGCCCGGAGTGGGCCAGTCACTCGGTCCGCCTCTGCCGCGATTATCTGGCGGGTAAACCGCTGCCGGTCGGCGTCTGATGCACCAGCGGCGGGCGTAGCTGCGCCGCCGCAGTGCCGGATGCCGTGTCCGCGCGCAGTCTGGACCACCCGCAGGCGATGCGGCGGGGCCTGGGAACCTGGTATGGAATTTGCTCTGATCTCAGGAACGGGTGATCCACCTGACTTCTGACTGAGGCGACCATGAATCCGACACTGATCAAGCCTGATGCATTTGCGGCCTGCTCTGCAGCGGCGGGGGCAGGCAATCACGGCGTGCTGGCTGCGGCGGCGACCGGTTTAAGCGAGTTTATTCATTCTCAGGGCGGCGATGTTGATCGCATTTTTGGCATCAGCGGCATCGATCCGGAGCGCCTGGCCAGCCCGACGCTGAGCCTGGGGCTGGTTAACTATTGTCGGGTACTGGAAGAGGCGGCGCGTCACTCCGGTTTTGATAACTTCGGTTTGCACTACGGCAGGCAGTTTAAACCGCAGTCATTAGGTCTGATCGGCTACATTGGCTTGTGCTCCGATACGCTGGAACAGGCGCTGCACAATGTGGTTAACGCATTTCCCTGGCATCAGCACGACACCTTAACCCGGCTGGTGGATAAGGGAGAGTGCTGGCGGCTCGACTATCAGGTACGGCACGGCGCGATCCTGTCGCGCCGTCAGGATGCCGAGCTGACGCTGGGAATGTTTATGAATCTGATCCGCCACGTCGCTGGCAGACACTGGGCACCACGTGAAGTCCATTTCGAACACCCCCGTCCCGGCCAGTGGCACGATCACTGCAAAGTATTTGATGCGCCGGTCTGGTTCGATCAGCCGTTTAATTCGCTGGTGATCCCGAAACGCGATCTGCTGCGCGCGATGCCGGAGAGCGATCCGATCCTGTTGATGGTGATGCAGGATGCGATCCGGCGGCTGAACCGTGGGACGTCTCAACAGAGCATGATTGAGCAGGCGCGTTCGCAGGTTAATTTATCGCTGATGCAGGGCGAGCCGGTACTGGAAGAGGTGGCGGATAAACTCGGGCTGTCGAGCTGGTCACTGCAGCGACGGCTGCGCGAAGAGGGCAGCAGCTTTACTGCGCTGGTGGATCAGGTGCGCTGCGAGATGGCGACGCACTATCTGCAGCAGAAGCAGCTGCCGATCTCGGAGATGGCGTTGCTGCTGGGCTACTCGGAAGTCAGCGCGTTCTCACGCGCATTTCGCCGCTGGTTTGGCATCAGTCCGCGCCAGTGGCGTCAGGAAGGTCTGGCCAGCTAACCACGCGGCGCAAAGCCAAACCACGCCGGTTGTCCAGGCTCCGGTGGCGGTGGCAGATCGCGCGTTTGTGCCACCAGTTGCCAGGCACGCAGGCAGAGCGCCTCATCCCCCTGAGTCTGCGTCACCGCATAATGTCTGCTATGTTGCTGCCACTCCATCCGTACCAGACATTGCTGACCCGTATAACGTACCGCATCAGTAAACTGCCGATTCAGTACCGGCTGCATTTGATTAGTCCAGTGACAGGATTTACTGTCCGGATCCTTCGCAGGCTCACACAGGTTTGCCACGCTATCACGTTGCTTTGACAAAGGTTGCTGACAGGCACTGAGCGAAAAAGCAATAATCACACCCGGCAACATTCTCACTATTGTATTAATTAAATTCATTAAATTAGCCACTTTTTTCTAAAGATCTTCCGGTCTGCTGCCGACAGTCTACAGACCGGCATGCTGAATGCTATGGCATTCCTCCGACTGTCGGCAGAACCAGAATTTACCGCCCCTGTGCGGATGATGTCTCTTTTCACTTCATGGATTAGAAATGCAGAAAAAATATGCCTTTGCGGCACTCTCCTTGTTAACCACCTCGCTGATCAGCGGCTGTGCCACCGAATCTTCCCGTGCAATTCAGGCGCCGCAGGTTCGCGCAGCCAGCCAGCCGGTTTATCAGGGCGTGCGCAGCCCGATTGCGGTAGGTCAGTTTGATAACCGTTCCTCGTACATGAACGGCATCTTCTCTGATGGCGTCGATCGGCTGGGTAATCAATCGAAAACCATTCTGATTACCCATCTGCAGCAGACCAATCGCTTCAGCGTGCTGGATCGCAGCAACCTGAAAGAGTTGCAGCAGGAGTCAGACTTCAAACGCAGCCAGCAGAATATCAAAGGCGCGAACTTCATCATCACCGGTGATATCACCGAGTTTGGCCGCAAAGAAGTAGGCGATCAGCAGCTGTGGGGCATTCTGGGCCGCGGCAAAACTCAGATCGCCTATGCCAAAGTGAATCTCAACGTGGTGGATGTCGCCACCTCTGAAGTGGTTTACAGCACCCAGGGTGCGGGCGAGTACCAGCTTTCGGCACGCGAAGTGATCGGCTTTGGCGGCACCAGCAGCTATGACTCGACGCTGAACGGTAAAGTGATGGATCTGGCGATTCGCGAAGCGGTTGATCATTTAGTGGATGGAATCAACAACGGCGCATGGCGCCCGGCTAAATAAGGAAGCAGTAAATGAAAATGATGACACTGAGCAGCCTGCTGATGGCAGCGGCGCTGTTGGCCGGCTGTGCGCCAAAAGCGCCGAAAACGATCTACTACTGGGGCGACTATCAGGAACAGATTTATAGCTACTATCAGCAAAGCGGCGATCCGCTGAAGCAGATCGATGCGCTGAATCTGGATGTGGAAAAAGCCCGTGCTGCGGGTCAGCCAGTGCCGCCAGGCCTGCATGCGCAGCTCGGCCTGCTCTACGCTAAAACCGGTGATACCAATAAAGCGTTTGGTCAGTTCGCCACCGAGAAGCAGCTGTTTCCCGAATCGGCACCTTACATGGATTTTCTGATGAGTAAAAAACAAGGAGGGGTACAGTGAAAAAATGGATTGCTCTGAGCGGCGCGCTGATCGTGCTGTTACTGACTGGCTGTGCGCAGCCGAAAAAACCGTATGACTACACGGCGTTTCATGCCAGCAAGCCTGCCTCGATTCTGGTGCTGCCTGCCGCTAACACCTCGCCGGATATCAACGCTGCGCACAGCCTGAACTCGCTGGTGACGCGTCCGCTGGCCGAGGCCGGTTACTACGTCTTCCCGGTAGCGGTGGTTGAAGAGACCTTTCAGCAGAACGGCCTGTCCAGCGCCAGCGACGCCCAGGCGGTCAGCGCGAAGCGTCTGAATGAGATTTTCCACGCCGACAGCGCGCTCTATATCTCGATCAGCGACTATGGCAGCAGCTATCGTGTCATTGACAGCGTGACCACGGTGACCGCCAAAGCACGGCTGGTGGATTTACGCAGCGGCAAAGAGATCTGGCAGGGTTCCGCCACCGCTACCGACAATGATCAGGGCAACAATAACAATAACGGCGTGATCGGTATTCTGGTCAGCGCGGCGATCAAGCAGATCTCCGACAACGTCAGTGACAAAGCCCATACCGTGGCCGGACTGACCAGCAATCGTCTGCTGGCACAGAACGAGCAGGGCGGATTACTCACCGGCCCTCGCTACAAGGTCGTCAGCGCCCGCTGATCAGACTCAGACGGGCGCTCTGGCGCCCGTTATCCCTGCGGCAGCTCCAGCTGGCTGTAACCCAGGCCATTCATTTTGCGCACTTTAATCTGCACCGGGATGCGCTCTTTCATCGCTTCCACGTGGCTGATCACCCCAATGGTTTTGCCGCTGGCGTTCAGCGCGTCCAGGGCATCCAGCGCGGTGTCGAGCGTCTGCGCATCCAGCGTGCCGAACCCCTCATCCAGAAACAGCGATTCGATGCGCGTTTTGTGGCTGACCAGATCCGATAACGCCAGTGCCAGCGCCAGACTGACCAGGAAGCTCTCGCCACCTGATAACGTGCGGGTATCGCGCGCCGCATCGGCCTGCCAGGTATCGACGACATCCAGCTCCAGCAGATCCTGCGCCCGGCGCTGCAGCAGATAACGGCCATGTAGCCGATCAAGCTGGCGATTAGCGAGCGCGACCAGATGATCCAGCGTTAACCCTTGCGCGAAGCGCCTGAACTTGTCGCCGCTGGCGGAGCCGATCAGATCGTTGAGCAGGCTCCACTGCGCCAGTATCACACCATCCTGTTCAATCTGCGTCATCAGGCTCTGCTGTCGGGCGCGGAGACTGGCGTCGCTGTACAGCTGCTGCTGAATCTGACCCTGCTGGCTGGCGTTGTCGCGCAGGGCCAGCCGCAACTGCTCCAGCTGCTGCGCCAGCGCTTCCGCAGATTCCGGCATCGCGTCGGGCTTCGCCTGCTGATGCGCGCTGAGCCGCTGATGCAGATCCGCCAGTCGCGCCTGCTGCTGCTGGCATTGCTGATCGAGCTGCTGCAGCTGCTGGCGCAGTTGCAGTGCAGTCTGTTCATCCAGCAGCGCCTCGCGCAGGCTGGCTTCATCGGCAAATCCGGCGCTCTCCAGTGCCTGCTGCAGTGCGCTTTCCGCCTCTGCCAGTTTGCCGCTGAGGGTCTGACGCTGATTTTCCAGCCCCGACAGCTCACCCTGCAGGCGACTGACCTCGGCGTGCGCCTGTTGCAGGGCGGTGAGCTGCTGTGCCAGCTGTTCATCAGCGTGCTGAACGCGGGTCTGCATCTGCTGACGGGCGAGGGTAACCTCGCGATCGCCGAACAGCGCCAGACGGGCACGGCGCATCTCGCTGAGCTGCGTCTGGCTCTGCTGCTGCTGCTGCTGACGGGTCGTGAGCTGCTGCTGTTCCTGTTCAGCCTGCTGCTGCAGGGCAGTGAGCTGAGTTTCCCCTTTTAACAGCTGCGGCTGCAGGTTAGCGAGCAACTGCTCACTTTCCTGCCAGCGCTGCCAGCGCCGCTGTTGCTCCGCCAGCCACGCATCGCGATGGGCGGCATCGGGCAGGGCAAGACTGTGTGCAGTGAACTGCTGCTCCAGACGGCTCTGCAACTGCGCCCAGGCCTGCTGTTCCTGCTGCTGACGCTGTTGCAGCGCATCCAGCGTCTGTTGCAGGCTGGTCAGCGACTGCTGCGCCAGCTGTCCGGCCTGCTGGTGCTGCTGCCAGGCCTGCAATTGATGAAGATGGTGATCTTTCGCAGCCTGACGCGCCTGTTCAGCGGCCTCCTGAGCCTGTCGCTGCTGCTCAAGCTGACTTTCACGGTCGCTTTGTTGCTGCTGCCACGTGGCTAAGGACTCGCGATCGGCAAGCGGGAAGGTAAGTGCCAGCTCACCGCTCAGCGCCTGCCATTGCTGCTCAAGCTGATCAAGCTGTTGCTGCATCCCGGCGATTTCCTCGCGCAGAGTCTGCTGCTGCACCGTTGATTGCTTCAGCTGTTCGTTTTTTGCCGTGCCCGCTTCGCGCAGTGCCTCGGTTTGTTGTTGCAGCGCAGCCCTGCGCTGCTGGTTAGCACTTACTTCCAGTGTGCTGTAGGCCTCGACCGCAGGATGGGTGCAGGAGCCGCACAGCGGACAGGGCTGATCGGCGGTGAGCCGGGCGCGGTAATCGCTGAGGTCGACAATCTGCTGCTCCAGCGCGCAGATTTTTTCGACGTCATCCAGCTGCTGCTTTTCGCGTTTCCACGTCTCGCGCAGGGTCTGAAGTTCCGCTTCACTCTGCTGATGCGCTTTTACCAGTGCGCTCAGCTTTTGCTGGCGCTGGTCCAGCTGCTGGTGCAGCGGCTGCCACTGCGTTGAGAGCAGCAGCAGTTGCTGACGCGCCGGACGACTGTTCTGCAACTGGCTTAATGCCTGGCGCAGTGCAGCCGGTGGATGCTGTTCATGAAGCGAAGTGAGTACCTGCTCCGCCTGCAACAGCGCCTGGCGGGCCTGTTGCTCCGCCTGCTGGCGCGGCAGTGCCTGTTGTGCCTGCTGCTGCTGTTTCGCCTGTTGCGCATCAATCTGTTGCTGCTGCTGCTCGCGCTGTTGTGTCAGTTCCGCCAGCGTCGCCTCACGCTGTGCCAGCAAAGCAAAATTCTCCTGCCATACCGGCAGCGAAGCGCCCCAGTGCGCCAGATCGGCAAGCTGCTCGCGTAACTGATGCTGTTCTGTAATCGCCTGCTGCCAGCCCGCGACCTGCTGCATCTGCTGCGTCAGGCTGGCCTGGGTCTGATCGGCATGCTGCTGCAGACGACTGTTCTCCTGCTGCTGCTCCGCAAGGTGCTGCTGCAGCGTACTCATCCGCTGATCCAGCGGCAGCACCTGTTCCGTCAGCAGGTTTTCCTGCTGCTGCTGTTCCTGCTGCGCCTGCTGGCGGGCTGTCTGAGCGGCTGCGTAGTGCTGCTGATGCTGCTGCTGCTGGTTCTGCGCCAGCGCCGTCGCTGACGTGAGCTGCTGATAGCGGCTCTCAGCCTGCTGCTGTTCGCTGCGCAACGCGTCGCGCTGCTGCAGTTTTATCCGCAGCTTTTCAGCCGGTTCGCTGCGAGCCAGCCGCTGGCGATCCGTCTCTGCCGCCTGTGAGACGGCCTGAGCCTGCTGCAGCGCGGCTTCAGCCTGCGCACTGTCCTGCAGTAACTGCTGTGCCTGCTGCTGCCATTGCTGCTGTTGCTGCGCCAGTTGATAGTGTGCACTGAGCTGCTGTTCCGCGTCAGTCAGAGCGGTGAGCTGCTGTTGCAGGGCGTCACGGGCGTCGCTATCCAGCAGGGCCATCGCCCCCGCCTGGCTGCGCAGCAGATCCAGCTGAGTTTTCGCCTCTTTGTGGCGCTCGTAGATGGCAGCGGAAATCAGGCCGTAAATTTCGGTGCCGGTTAGCTCCTCCAGCAGTTCGGCGCGTTCACTGGCTTTAGCATTGAGGAAGGCGGCAAACTGGCCCTGTGACAGCATCATCGAGCGGGTAAAGCGTTCGAAATCAAGACCTGAGAGGGTTTCGATCAGCTTCAGCTTGTCACCGACTTTATCGGCAACAATGAGGTTGTCGTCACAGCGCGCCAGCTCAACGCGCGGTGCCTGCAGTTTGCCGTCGGCGGTGCCGCGTGCGCGGTTCTGGCTCCAGAAGGCGCGCCAGGCTTCACCTTTGATCTCAAACTCGACCTCAGCCAGACATTCTGCGCAGTCGCGGGTCATCAGGGCATTCTGGCTCTGGGAAATCGCCCCCAGGCGCGGCGTCTGGTGATAGAGCGCCAGGCAGATCGCGTCCAGCAGGGTGGTTTTACCGGCCCCGGTGGCCCCGGTTATGGCAAACAGGCCGTTGCTGGCAAAGGGTTCGGCGCGGAAGTCGATGAACCATTCACCGCGCAGGGCGTTGAGGTTTTTAAACCGTAGCGTAAGAATCTTCATCGGGTCTCTTCCATAGCGGCCAGCGTCTGGCGAAACAGTGTGGTCATCTCGTCAATTTGCGCCGGTTGCAGCGCCTCATCCAGCGCCAGGCGGCGCGCGAAGACCTCTTCCACCTTCAGCTCACTCAGCGTTTCGTTGTCGAGCCGCGCCAGGCTCTGCTGACGCTGTTCACGACTGCGGCGTAACAGCAATACCTCGACCGGCAGCGTAGCGGTCAGTGTTTCGACCTGGCGCTGCAGATCGCTGAGGTACTCCTGGGTGGTAACTTCGATGTCGAGCCAGGTCGGTTTTTCCTGCTCTGTCGTACTAAAGGCGTTTAGCTGCTCCGCAATCTGCGCCAGCGAACCTTTCAGCACCTGCATCGGCTGCGCCTGTGGCACCACCAGCGGCGTAACTGACTGCAGGCCACTGACCGCCAGTTCCAGCAGGAAGACGCTCTTTTCAGTCCCCAGCTCATCAAAGCTCAGCGGAATCGGCGAGCCGCTATAGCGGATATGCTCGCTGCCGGCCACGCGCTGGGCGCGATGAATATGGCCGAGCGCAATATAGTCAGCAGCCGGAAACGCGCTGGCCGGAAACGCGTCCAGCGTGCCGATGTAGATGTCGCGCACCGAATCGCTCTGGCTGACGCCGACAGTGGTGAGGTGACCGGTAGCAATGATTGGCAGCGCATAGCCCAGCGCCTGGGCAGCGGCGAAACGCTGCTGATAGTGGTGGGCAATCGCCTCCAGCAGCGAGGTCTGTTTGTCGCGGCCCGACTGACCCGCCCTGCTGCGCAGGATATCGCGCGGGCGCAGATAGGGAATGGCGCACAGCAGCGCACCCGGCTCGCCCTGGCGGGTGTTGAGCAATAGCACATCATCCTGCTCCTGCGGTGTAGCGATCACCCGGGTATTGAGACAGGCCAGCAGCTCGCGTGACTCGTTCAGCGTTGCCACGGAATCGTGGTTACCCGCCAGCACAATCAGCTGACAGCCGGTGGGCTGCAGCGCCACCACAAAACGGTTAAACATCTCGCGGGCGTAGCTGGGCGGCGTGCCGGTATCAAACAGGTCGCCTGCAATAATCAGCGCATCCACCTGATGCTGTTCAATCTGGATCAACAGCCAGTCGAGAAACGCCTGATGTTCGGCTGCCCGACTTTTGTTGTAAAAGAACTGCCCCAGATGCCAGTCCGCAGTATGAATAATGCGCATGATGAGTCCCTGCCGTTGTGATTCGCCGGGCGATTATACTGGCTCTGCAGCCAAAGCAAAAAAATGTCGCTGCGCTGTCATAAATGATTACCAGTGAGGTTACAGGCAGGTTATGTTTTTCATAAAAGTGTCACAAATCTGACGCATAATGGCGCCGCGAATCTCAGTGACAGCCGTCATAATCAGCAGGAGTAATAATGGCTAAGCGCATTTTGGTTGTGGAGGATGAAGCCCCCATCCGTGAAATGTTGTGTTTTGTTCTGGAGCAGAACGACTATCAGCCAATCGAGGCGGAAGATTATGACAGCGCCGTTGGCAAGCTGATTGAACCCTGGCCCGATCTGATTTTGCTGGACTGGATGTTACCCGGTGGCAGCGGTATTCAGTTTATTAAGCATCTGAAGCGCGAGGCGATGACCCGCGATATCCCGGTGATGATGCTGACCGCGCGTGGCGAAGAGGAAGATCGGGTACGTGGCCTGGAAGTGGGCGCCGATGATTACATTACCAAGCCGTTCTCACCCAAAGAGCTGATGGCGCGGATCAAAGCGGTGATGCGCCGCATTTCGCCGATGGCGGTGGAAGAGGTGATTGAGATGCAGGGGCTGAGTCTGGATCCCTCCTCACATCGCGTGATGTCCGAAACCACGCCGCTGGAGATGGGCCCCACCGAATATAAGCTGCTGCACTTCTTTATGACTCACCCGGAACGCGTCTACAGCCGCGAACAGCTGCTGAACCACGTCTGGGGCACCAATGTGTATGTGGAGGATCGCACTGTCGATGTTCACATTCGCCGTTTACGTAAAGCGCTGGAAGTCTCCGGCCACGATCGCATGGTACAAACCGTCCGTGGAACAGGGTATCGTTTCTCTGCCCGCTACTGAACGGAGCCTTTACCGTGCTGGAACGCCTCTCCTGGAAGAGATTACTGACAGAACTGCTGCTGGCCAGTCTGCCTGCTGCGCTGCTGGGCCTGCTGTTTGGCAGCCTGCCCTGGTGGCTGCTGGTGAGCGTGCTGGTGGTGCTGTTGTGGCATTTCCACAATCTGATGCGGCTGTCGCACTGGCTGTGGCTCGACCGCACCATGACGCCACCGACCGGGCGTGCCAGCTGGGAACCGCTGTTTTATGGGCTTTACCAGATGCAACTGCGCAACCGGCGGCGGCGGCGTGAACTGGGCAATCTCATTAAACGCTTCCGCAGCGGGGCCGAATCGCTGCCGGATGCGGTGATCCTGACCACGGAAGAGGGCACTATTTTCTGGTGTAACGGCCTGGCGCAACAGCATCTGGGGCTGCGCTGGCCGGAAGATAATGGCCAGAATATCCTCAATCTGCTGCGTTACCCGGAGTTCTCCCGCTATCTTCGCCAGCGCGATTTTGACAAGCCGCTGACGCTGGTGCTGAACAACAAACTTCATATGGAATTCCGCGTCATGCCCTACAGCGAGGGGCAATGGCTGCTGGTAGCCCGTGATGTGACGCAGATGCATCAGCTGGAAGGGGCGCGCCGTAACTTCTTTGCCAACGTCAGCCATGAGTTACGGACGCCGCTCACCGTGCTACAGGGCTATCTGGAGATGATGAACGACTCGGTGATGAGCGAGCCTTCGCGCAGCAAAGCGCTGCACACCATGTCGGAGCAGACGCGCCGCATGGACAGCCTGGTGAAACAGCTGCTGACGCTGTCGCGTATTGAAGCCGCCCCCGCGATCGATCTCAAAGAGAAGGTCGATGTGCCGGTGATGCTGAAACTGCTGCAGCATGAGGCGGCGACACTGAGTGGCGGTCGGCACGATATCCATTTTCATACCGATCCCCATCTGAAAGTGTTCGGCAACGACGAACAGCTGCGCAGCGCGATCTCCAACCTGGTTTACAACGCGGTCAATCACACCCCGGAGGGCACGCGGATCGATATCAGCTGGCTGCGTGGCAAGCAGGGCGCAACCTTCCGGGTATGCGACAACGGGCCGGGTATCGCCTCAGAACATATTCCGCGTCTGACCGAGCGCTTCTACCGGGTTGATAAAGCGCGTTCACGCGCCACCGGCGGCAGCGGGCTGGGGCTGGCGATTGTGAAACATGCGCTGAGCCACCACAACGCGCGGCTCGATATCACCAGCGTGCCGCATAAAGAGACCTGTTTTACTTTTACGCTGCCCGCGAGGTTGATTGTCAGCAGCGTGATGCAGGAGAATGCCGTTCATTAATCGCTGCCGGATCTCTCTGATGCGCCTCCTTCTTTTGTTAATCGTCTCTCTGCTGCCGGGCATGGCGCTGGCCCAGCCCGGCGCGCTCTCCGGCAATCTCAGCAGCGTCGGATCCGACACGCTTGGCTATCTGATGACCCTGTGGGGCGAAGATTTCAGCCGCCAGGCACCGGGCGTTAATGTGCAGGTTCAGGCCTCTGGTTCGTCTACCGCGCCGACCGCGCTGGCAGCGGGTGCCGCTCAGCTCGGGCCGATGAGCCGACCGATGCAGGCCGACGAACGCCAGGCCTTTGAGGCGCGCTACGGCTATCCGCCGCTGGCAGTGCCGGTGGCGATGGATGCGCTGGTGGTGGTGGTGAATCAGCGCAATCCGCTGCAGCAGATTGAACCGCGTCAGCTCGATGCTATTTTCTCCATTACCCGCCTGTGTGGCGCGCATGGTGTGCCGCTGCGCTGGGGCGATCTCGGTTTAACCGGCGACCAGTGGCGTAAACGGCCGATTCAGCGTTATGGCCGCAACTCCGCCTCCGGCACGTGGGGTTTCTTCAAGCAGCAGGTGCTGTGCAAAGGCGATTTCCGCAGCGACGTGGCAGAGTTTCCCGGCTCGGCCGCCGTGGTGCAGGCGGTGGCCGGTAATTCGCGCAGCATCGGTTACGCCAGTTTCGGCTTTCATCTCAGCGGTGTAAAAATGCTGGCGGTGATGAACGATCAGGGGCAGGCGATTGTTCCGGATGCCGATGCTATCCGCAGTGGCCGCTATCCCTGGGCGCGTCCGCTCTATCTCTACGTCAACAAAGCGCCCGGCAAACCGTTGCCACCGCTGGTCGCCGCCTTTTTGCAGCAGGTACTTTCTCCTCAAGGCCAGCGGCGGGTCAGCGAAGCAGGCTACCTGCCGCTCTCTGACAGCCAGATGGCACAGGCACGCGCAGCGCTGCAATAATTTCCAACCTGAATTTTTTTCATCATCGCTGAATTTTCTTCAGTTGCAGACAGAGGTTACTCATGTCACTCTGCATTCAGACATATAGCCATCCAGATGGCTATTTATATCAGAATGTAATTATTTCCTGCCGCAATCATTTGCAGGAGAGACAGGAGTGATCATGCAAAGAGAAACCGCCCCGTTCCGCGCCGACACCGTTGGCAGCTTCCTGCGTCCTGCTGCGATTAAGCAGGCGCGCGAACAGTTTTCAGCGGGCGAGATTGATGCCGCAGCCCTGCGTCAGGTTGAAGATGCGGCAATCCGCGATGTAGTCGCGAAACAGCGCGAAAATGGCCTGAAAGTGGTGACAGACGGCGAGTTCCGTCGTGGCTGGTGGCATTTCGACTTCTTCTATGGCCTTGACGGCGTCGAGAGCTATGAAGCGGAGCAGGGCATCCAGTTTAATGGCGTTCAGACTAAAGCGCATGGCGTGAAAGTGGTGAGCAAACTCGGTTTCCCGGCGGATCACCCGATGCTCGGCCATTTTCGCTTCCTGCAGAGTATTGCCGGTGATGCGGTGCCGAAGATGACCATTCCCAGCCCCAGCGTGCTGCACTTCCGCGGTGGACGCAAAGTGATTGATTCGGAAGTCTATCCCGATCTGGCGGACTACTTCGACGATCTGGCGCAGACTTACAAACAGGCGATCAAGGCCTTTTACGACGCGGGCTGTCGCTATCTGCAGCTGGATGACACCGTCTGGGCGTATCTCTGTTCCGAAGATCAGAAGCGCGATATCCGCGCACGTGGCGACGATCCGGACCAGCTGGCCCAGACGTATGCTCAGGTGTTGAATAAAGCGCTGGCGGATAAACCTGCCGATCTGACCGTGGGTCTGCATGTCTGTCGCGGTAATTTCCGCTCAACCTGGATTTCTGAAGGCGGCTATGGACCCGTGGCAGAAATCCTGTTCGGCAGCGTCAACGTGGATGCGTTCTTCCTGGAGTATGACAATGCCCGTTCTGGCGGCTTTGAGCCACTGCGTTACGTCAGGCCGGGCCATCAGCAGGTTGTTCTGGGCCTGATCACCACCAAAGTAGGTGAGCTGGAAGATCCGGCGCAGGTGAAAGCCCGACTGGAAGAGGCGACGCAGTATGTCAGCCTGGACCAGATCTGCCTCAGCCCGCAGTGCGGCTTTGCTTCTACCGAAGAGGGCAATAGCCTGAGCGAAGCGGAGCAATGGCAGAAGATTTGTTTAGTGGTCGATATCGCTAATCAGGTCTGGTAATGCTGTAACGTTGTGCAGACAGGCGCGTAAAACGCGCCTTTTGTGTATCTTCTGGCCCATTTATGCGGGGTTTTCTCACGCTCTGTCTGTTATTTAAGCACATCATCTTGTGTGCCGACGGCAAAAATTAACGCTATCCACTGCCTTTTGAAAAAATGGTGGCATAACCTTCTGGTTTTCCGATCCCGTATTGCCTTTTACCGCTATAAACGTTTTACTTAGCGCCGTTGTCGATCCATCCCTCTGTGAACAGAATAAAAGCAGCTTAAATCACCTGCGCTTTACCCTGCGATGAGCATAATGCGCTGACATTGTCAGCCAGGTCGCGGTTTGCACGCAGCGAGGGGACAACACTAACCCAACTTCCACCGCAACATCAGTGACAGGCCGTATGACACATCGTTTAACTTCGAAGGACATTCTCGCGCTGGGCTTTATGACATTTGCCCTGTTTGTTGGCGCGGGTAACATCATTTTTCCGCCAATGGTCGGCATTCAGTCTGGCGAACACGTCTGGACAGCCGCGATTGGTTTTCTGATTACCGCAGTCGGTCTGCCCGTGATGACCGTGATCGCGCTGGCCCGCGTCGGCGGCGGCGTGGATGCGCTCAGCAGCCCGATAGGCAAGGTCGCTGGTATCGTGCTGGCCACCGTGTGCTATCTGGCTGTCGGGCCGCTGTTTGCTACCCCGCGCACGGCAACGGTCTCGTTTGAGATGGGCATTGCACCGCTGACCGGCGATGGCGCGCTGCCGCTGTTCATCTATAGCCTGATCTACTTCGCGCTGGTGATTGGCGTGTCGCTCTATCCGGGCAAGCTGCTCGACACGGTAGGGCACTTCCTTGCGCCACTAAAAATTATCGCGCTGACCGTGCTGGGCGTTGCTGCGCTGGTCTGGCCTGCAGGCGGGACCATTCCGGCGACGGCTGATTATCAGCGGGCGGCGTTCTCCAGCGGTTTTGTTAATGGCTATCTGACCATGGATACGCTGGGCGCGCTGGTGTTTGGCATCGTGATTGTTAATGCCGCCCGTTCACGTGGTGTTGATAATGCCGCGCTGCTGACCCGCTATACCGTGCTGGCAGGATTGATTGCCGGTCTGGGCCTGACGCTGGTCTACCTCTGCCTGTTTAAACTGGGCGCGGGCAGCGGGGCGCTGGTGGATCAAAATGCCAATGGTGCAGCGATTCTGCACGCGTATGTTCAGCATACCTTTGGCAACATGGGCAGCTTCTTCCTGGCCGCGCTGATCTTCGTCGCTTGTATGGTGACCGCTGTCGGCCTGACCTGTGCCTGTGCGGAATTTTTTGCGCAATACCTGCCGTTGTCGTATAAAACGCTGGTGTTTATTCTGGGGCTGTTCTCGATGGTGGTGTCGAATCTCGGCCTGAGCCACCTGATTCAGATCTCCATCCCGGTACTGACGGCGATCTATCCGCCCTGTATCGTGCTGGTGGTGCTGAGTTTCACCCTCAACTGGTGGAATAAGAGCAGCCGGATTATCGCGCCAGCGATGCTGGTAAGCCTGCTGTTTGGCATTGTTGATGCGATTAAAACTACCGGGTTTAAAGATTTGCTGCCGGCATTCAGTCAGCATCTGCCGCTGGCCGATCAGGGTCTCGCCTGGTTGCCACCGTCGCTGGTAATGCTGCTGATTGCCGCTGTTGTGGATCGGGTGAAAGGACCGGAACAGGTGACGGTTCACTCGTAACAGAGCGCACTGATTCTTCTTTAACCACGGGCTTGCCCGTGGTTTTTTCATTTCACAGGTACAGGTTGTTATGCAAGAAACCAATAAGCTCAAACGCGGACTGAGCACGCGCCACATCCGTTTTATGGCGCTGGGATCGGCGATTGGCACCGGGCTGTTTTACGGTTCCGCCGACGCGATAAAAATGGCCGGACCGAGCGTGCTGCTCGCCTATATCATCGGCGGGGCAGTAGCCTACATCATCATGCGCGCGCTGGGTGAGATGTCCGTTAACAATCCTCAGGCCAGCTCTTTCTCCCGCTACGCGCAGGACTATCTTGGGCCGATGGCGGGCTACATCACCGGCTGGACCTACTGTTTTGAAATCCTGATTGTGGCGATTGCGGATGTCACCGCGTTCGGCATCTATATGGGCGTCTGGTTCCCCGAGGTGCCGCACTGGATTTGGGTGCTGAGCGTGGTACTGATTATCGGTGCCGTCAATCTGATGAGCGTTAAGGTGTTCGGCGAAGTGGAGTTCTGGTTCTCCTTCTTCAAAGTCGCCACCATCATTGTGATGATTCTGGCTGGTTTCGGCATGATTATCTGGGGGATTGGCAACGGCGGTCAGCCGACCGGTATCCATAACCTGTGGACCAACGGCGGCTTCTTCGCCCACGGCGTCGTCGGCATGCTGCTGTCGCTACAGATGGTGATGTTCGCCTATGGCGGCATCGAAATCATCGGTATCACTGCGGGTGAAGCGAAAGATCCGGAGAAGTCGATTCCGCGCGCGATTAACTCGGTGCCGTGGCGCATTCTGGTGTTCTACGTTGGCACGCTGTTTGTGATTATGTCGATCTATCCCTGGAATCAGGTAGGAACCTCGGGCAGCCCGTTTGTGCTGACCTTCCAGCATCTGGGGATCGCGGCAGCCGCCTCTATCCTCAATTTCGTCGTGCTGACCGCGTCGCTCTCGGCGATTAACAGCGATGTGTTTGGCGTGGGTCGCATGCTGCACGGGATGGCGCAGCAGGGTCATGCGCCGAAAGTCTTTATGAAGGTCTCGTCGCGCGGCATTCCGTGGGTGACGGTGGTGGTGATGATGTTCGCCATGCTGATTGCGGTTTATCTCAACTACCTGATGCCGGAAAAAGTTTTCCTGGTGATCGCTTCGCTGGCGACCTTTGCAACGGTGTGGGTCTGGATCATGATTCTGCTGTCGCAGATCGCCTTCCGTCGCAAAATTGGCAAAGAGGCGGCGAGTAAGCTGCAGTTTGCGCTGCCAGGTGGCAGCTGGACGGCTGGCGTTGGCGTTGCGTTCCTCTGCTTTATTATCGGTCTGATTGGTTATTTCCCCGATACCCGCATTTCACTCTATGTTGGCATGGTGTGGATTGTGGTGCTGCTACTGGGCTATAAACTGGTGCGTAAACCACGCTAATCTCCAGTTCTGCTCTCCCTGTTTTTGGGGGAGCAGAACCCGCAATTTTCCTCTTTTATTTTCTCACATCGCTGCTTATTTGCGTGATCTGTGCCACAACGCTGAATTCTTTTATTACGCGTTGAACCACTGTCATCCAAATAAGACGCTGCGCCGGTTTATTACGGCGAATGTATCCCGAAAAGATTATTCAAACGGGCAGTGAATATCGCTGAAGGTTACAGGCGGGAAAAATTGTTGATGGGGCTTCATGCGCAGGAATGTGCAGCTATACGGGCAGTGGTGCGCTAAAAAAGCAGAGAGGCGGAAATAAAAAACGGCGAAACCAGTCGCCGAAATACGCAAGAATTACAGGAAAATAGATAATAAAGGGATGATTGACAGGACTATCGTAAATCAAAATGTGTGGCGCTGATAGTCAGATGAATTAAATAAGAAAAGGTCTGAGTGGTGTTAATTAACAGCGGTTAACATTATTAAGGCCGCATTGCGGCTGCGGCCTTAATTTGATTAGCGACAGACTCAGGGCAATATAACCGAAACCGGCAGCACAGCGCTGTTATCCAGGTTTTTCCGGAGCTGAGTCAGTGTGGATTGATAAGGGCAGAGCAGGCCGACATCGGTAACTCTGCAGTCAGGCTGATGCCATTCCTGTTGTAATAACGGATATTTATCATCAATGAGTTGCAACTGGCGGATGCCATCCAGACTCTGCGCCTGAAAATAGATCCGTAAAAAACGCTCGCCGCTGCGGGTGTCGCGCCAGCGCTCCAGCACCAGACTGCTGCCCGGCGGAATGTTACCGCGCGAGTAACCGGGTAACTGCCAGTTAAAGTCCATCAGGGTGCGCACCATCGCAATATTGGTGTCATGCGCGACAAGAATCAGCCAGCGGCTCGGCGAGCTATTGGCAGCGATCGCCTCCAGCATCGTGTTGAGCAGTATCGAGCCACGGCGCTGTGCCAGGTAGAGTACATCGTTGCTGAGATCGTAGTTTGCGGTCAGCAGCGGCAGCAGGGAGGTGATTTGCGCGGCCGAGGTGATATGCCCCCAGGCGAGCTGATCAAACGGCAGATTTTCGCTGTAGCCCAGTCGCAGCGTCTCCACCATGCTCGCCATGACGCTCAGCCCGTAAACGTAACTATTTCCGTTGCGGGTTTGCCGGAACGTCCAGGGCGCATCAAACAGGGGACAAGCCGTTGCGGGGGGACAGACGGCGGTTTTCAGCTGCTGAATCGCCGGTTGCAGTTGCTGTTGCAGATGTGCCAGATCGCCCGCTTTCTGCTGTTTAGCAGTCAGTTCCTGCGCGGGGTCGGTCCGGGTGACCGTCAGCTTTTCATTCTGAAACAGGGGATCAACATCGCCCGCGACGTGATGCACGGTTACGCCGCAGCCGGGAAAGGCGCCGTCCGTCAGCGCCGCAGCCGTGGCACGGGTGCGCTGCAGCGGGCTGGCGCGCACGTAGACCTGAGCCGCATCCGGGCAGCCCGTGCCCAGCAGGCCGAGCTGGCGATAGTGCTCGCCTTCCCAGCGTCCTTTATTCACCACGGCACTGTAGCCGTGACCCGTCAGCTCGCCATCGGCAGTGGTCCACTGTGTCCAGGGTTGCTGGCTGGCGGCTTCAATCTCTTTTCGATTGCCTGGCGTGGGTGGACGTACGCCGTGACGGCTCAGTTCAACCACTTTCTCCAGCTGGTAATCCGCCGCCTGTGTCGCCGGGCTTAACAGCCAGAGAGAACCGAGGATCAGCGCACAGCGGCACAGGGTTGGCAGCGTCATTTACTCTTCCAGTGCGCCGTTGCCGGTCAGCGCTTTAATTTTTGGATACAGAGCCGCATTGGCCAGCAACACAGGGTTACCGTTTTTCAGGCCTTCATTACGCAGATAATCATTGGTGACACCGCCTGCTTCGCGCATAAGAACGATGCCCGGCAGACTATCCCACGGATGCATATGCGCTTCGTAGTAACCAATCAGCCGACCGGCTGCCGCCCAGGCGCTGGTCAGCGCACCCGAACCGATGCGAATAAACATACCACCCTGTTCAATTAAGCCGCTGATCAGGCGTGAGACGCTTTCGCCCGGCGTCCGGCTGGAGTTGCTGATGCCAAGTAAACCCTCATTGAGATGCGCTGCGTCATGAACCTGCAGGCGACTTTCATTCAGCCATGCCCCCTGGCCTGCCCGTGCGTGGAACAGCTCCTGATGATTAGGATCGCAGACGACGCCGATCACCGGCTGGCCCTCGCAGACCACCGCCAGCGAAACGCACCAGTTAGGCAAACCGTTGACGAAACAGGCGGTGCCATCGATCGGATCGACAACCCAGATAAACGGCGCACCCTCAACCTCGCCGCCGCTCTCTTCGCCATAGACGCTATCTTCAGGAAAACGTTCAGCGATTAAGGTCTTAATTAATGCCTCAACGTTACGATCAGCCTCGCTGACCACGTCCTGCAAATCCCTTTTGTGTTCCACGACCAGAGTCTGACGCTGCTGATACCATGATAAGGCCCGGCTGCCCGCTGCACGGGCGATGTCGCAGGCGTAACGGTAACGCGCGTCTATTTCAGAATGCGAAGCGGATGACATCTTTTCCTCTTATGATTTTTTTGCCATAACGAACGGAAGGCGCGCCTGAACAGGCGGTCTGGCTGTGATGTTTACTTCAGTATTGTTAAGAAAGGCTTCATTAAGCCGCAGATAAGCAGCAATGGCAAGATAGTGCTGAGCCGGGTGGCCGGCTTTTTTCATCTGGCAAAAGCGCGTGTCCGTCAGCCCGGCAGCAGAGGATCGGGTTTTACAGGGTTCTGCTGGTCGCCAGCGCCATTAAACGCGGATAAAAAACAAAAAACAGCGCTTCCAGCTGATCATAATGTTGGATGAAATCGTGGTAGGAGTCGCGCAGTGCCGACAGGCGGGGACGGCGGCTGGCCATGCCGTGCAGCACCCGCTCCAGCCGGGCAGGCTGGGCATAATGCTCGAACCAGCGCTCGCGCCACATCACCGCGTTGAGTTCCTGAAACTCTACGGGCGTGTCGGCCAGCTGCGGCAGGATTTCGCGCTCGGCGGTGGCAGAAAACTGCACCAGCGTCTGGTCGGGCGTAAATTGCTGCCAGTGACGGGCCAGAAAATGGTCCCAGATGACGTCCAGCGTAATCGGGGCCACACGATAGGTTTCAGCACGGAACAGCTGACGGGCGCTGCGTACTTCCGGCAGTGCATCGGTCATCACATCCAGACGACGATGCATCAGAATGCCGTCTGCGACAGGCGCGGACCAGTGCTGGTGCGGGTTGCCACGCACAAAATCGGCCATTAAATTGCCGAGAAGGGAGCTGTCGGCCAGCTTAGCCAGATGGAGATGAGCAAGAAAGTTCATGCCGCATTATAGGCAGAACTGCCTTTGCGCAGCCAGTTGTTCAGAATTGGTCGGTTTTCCGCTAAACTGTGCCGCCTGTTTTTGCCTGAGAAAGAACATGTCAATGCGTGTCGCCGATTTTGCTTTTGAACTGCCCGAATCCCTGATTGCTCACTATCCCCAGGCGCAGCGCAGCGGCTGTCGTCTGCTGTCGCTCGACGGTCCCAGCGGTGCGCTGTCGCACGGTGTTTTCACCGACGTGCTGGATAAGCTGAATCCAGGCGATCTGCTGGTGTTCAACAACACCCGCGTGATTCCGGCGCGCGTCTTTGGCCGTAAAGCCAGCGGCGGCAAAATCGAGATGCTGGTGGAGCGGATGCTCGACGACAAGCGCGTGCTGGCACATGTGCGCGCCTCAAAAGCGCCAAAACCGGGGGCAGAACTGCTGCTGGGCGAAGATGAGAGCGTGAAAGCGACCATGGTGGCACGTCACGATGCCCTGTTTGAGATCGCGTTTGATGATGAGCGCGCGGTGCTCGACATCCTCAACAGCGTCGGCCACATGCCTTTGCCGCCGTATATTGACCGTCCGGATGAAGAGGCGGATCGCGAACTTTACCAGACGGTTTACAGCGCCCGTCCTGGTGCTGTGGCGGCGCCGACCGCCGGTCTGCACTTCGATGAACCGCTGCTGCAGGCACTGAAAGAGAAGGGCATTGATATGGCCTTTGTGACGCTGCATGTCGGTGCTGGCACCTTCCAGCCGGTGCGTGTCGAGACCATCGAAGAGCATCACATGCATGCGGAGTATGCCGAAGTGCCGCAGGAGGTTGTCGACGCGGTGCTGGCCTGTAAAGCGCGCGGCAATAAGGTGGTTGCTGTCGGCACCACCTCCGTTCGTTCGCTGGAGAGCGCCGCCAAAGCGAGTCAGGATGCCCTGATTGCGCCGTTCTTCGACGATACCCAGATTTTCATCTATCCGGGCTATGAGTATCAGGTGATCGATGCACTGATCACCAACTTCCACCTGCCCGAATCGACTCTGATTATGCTGGTCTCGGCGTTTGCCGGTTATCAGCACACCATGGCCGCGTACCGCGCAGCCGTGGCTGAGCAATATCGTTTCTTCAGTTATGGCGACGCGATGTTTATCAGCAAAAATCCGCAGGCGCCGCTGGAAAAAGTGGGCGACTGATTTATTAACCGATAGCCGGAATCGCCTGTCGTGCGAATGAAGGTTATCTGCATCGGACTGTTTCTCCGATGGAGGCTTTGTGAAATTTGAACTTGATACCACAGACGGGCGCGCACGCCGTGGCCGTCTGATTTTTGATCGCGGTGTGGTGGAAACCCCTGCGTTTATGCCTGTTGGCACCTATGGCACTGTTAAAGGCATGACGCCGGAAGAAGTGCAGGAGACCGGCGCGCAGATCATTCTGGGCAATACCTTCCACCTCTGGCTGCGTCCCGGCCAGGAGATCATGAAACTGCATGGCGATCTGCATGACTTTATGCAGTGGAAAGGGCCGATCCTGACCGACTCCGGCGGCTTCCAGGTCTTCAGCCTGGGCGACATCCGTAAAATCACCGAAGCGGGCGTGCATTTCCGTAACCCGATCAACGGCGACCCGATCTTCCTCGATCCGGAAAAATCGATGGAGATTCAGTATGACCTCGGTTCCGACATCGTGATGATTTTCGATGAATGTACGCCCTATCCGGCGGACTGGGACTACGCCAAACGCTCCATGGAGATGTCGCTGCGCTGGGCGCGACGCAGCCGTGACCGTTTCGACAGCCTGGGAAATAAAAATGCCTTATTTGGCATTATTCAGGGCTCGGTTTACGAAGATTTACGAGATGTCTCGGTGAAAGGTCTGGTAGAGATTGGCTTTGATGGGTACGCTGTGGGCGGCCTGGCGGTGGGTGAGCCTAAGCAGGACATGCACCGTATTCTTGAGCACGTCTGTCCGCAGCTTCCGCAGGATAAACCGCGTTATCTGATGGGTGTCGGCAAGCCAGAAGATCTGGTTGAAGGCGTCCGTCGCGGCGTCGATATGTTTGACTGCGTGATGCCAACCCGTAATGCGCGAAATGGTCACCTGTTTGTAACCGAAGGTGTAGTGAAGATTCGCAACGCCCGCTACAAAGATGACACTGCGCCGCTGGATGCGGAGTGTGATTGTTACACCTGTCGCAATTATAGCCGTGCCTACTTGTATCATCTCGACCGTTGTAACGAAATACTGGGCGCGCGTCTGAATACTATTCACAATTTGCGCTACTACCAGCGTCTGATGGCTGGTTTACGCCAGGCCATCGAAGAGGGTAAATTAGAGCGCTTTGTAACTGAGTTTTACCAACGGACGGGCAAAGAAGTTCCGCCATTAACGTCTGATAATTCATCAATGAGGGAAATTTAATGAGCTTATTCATTTCTGACGCCGTGGCCGCAGCAGGCGCTCCGTCTCAGGGAAGTCCGTATTCTCTGGTGATCATGCTGGTGGTGTTTGGTCTGATTTTCTATTTCATGATCCTGCGTCCGCAGCAGAAACGTGCGAAAGAGCACAAGAAGCTGATGGATTCCATCTCTAAGGGTGATGAAGTGCTGACCAGCGGTGGCCTGGTAGGCCGCGTAACGAAAGTCTCTGACACGGGCTACGTAGCTATTGCGCTGAATGACACCAATGAAGTCGTCATTAAACGTGATTTCGTCGCCGCCGTGCTGCCGAAGGGCACTATCAAGGCGCTGTAATTCTTTCTTCCCTAAGGGAACTGCCGTGTTAAATCGTTATCCTTTGTGGAAGTACGTAATGCTGGTCGTCGTGATTCTCGTCGGCCTGCTCTATGCGCTTCCCAACCTGTATGGTGAGGATCCGGCCGTTCAAATCACTGGTGCGCGCGGAAGCGCCGCCAGTGAGCAGACGTTGGATCAAATTCAGTCCGTATTGAAACAAGACAATATCCAGAGCAAATCTGTTGCGCTGGAAAATGGTGCGATTACCGCGCGCTTCAATAATACGGATGTGCAGTTACGCGCCCGTGAAGCGATCATGAAAGCGCTGGGTGAAAACTACGTTGTCGCGCTGAACCTTGCGCCCGCCACGCCGCGCTGGCTGACGATGCTGTCAGCAGAGCCGATGAAACTCGGTCTCGATTTGCGTGGTGGTGTGCACTTCCTGATGGAAGTGGACATGGACACCGCGCTCAGTAAGCTGCAGGAGCAGAATGCTGACACGCTGCGTAGCGACCTGCGCACTAAAAATATCCCCTACACCAACGTCAATAAAATCGCGAACTACGGCGTGGAAATTCGTTTCCGTGACGCTGCCAGTCGTGATGCGGCGATCTCCTGGCTGAGTTCCCGTCATCAGGATCTGGTGATCAACAGCAGCGGCAGTGATGCGCTGCGTGCCACCATGAGCGATGCCCGTCTCAGCGAAGCGCGTGAATATGCGGTTCAGCAGAACATTACGATTCTGCGTAACCGTGTAAACCAGCTGGGCGTAGCTGAACCACTGGTTCAGCGTCAGGGTTCCGATCGTATTGTGGTTGAGCTACCGGGTATTCAGGATACGGCGCGCGCCAAAGAGATTCTGGGTGCCACCGCGACGCTGGAATTCCGTCTGGTTAACACCAGCGTGGATCCTACTGCGGCGGCCAGTGGGCGTGTACCGGGTGACTCTGAAGTGAAAGATATGCGCGATGGCCAGCCGGTCGTGCTCTACAAGCGGGTAATTCTGACCGGTGACCATATCACCGACTCAACCTCCAGCATGGATGAGTACAACCAGCCACAGGTGAACATTTCACTGGATGGCGCAGGCGGTAACATCATGTCCAACTTCACTAAGGACAACATCGGCAAGCCGATGGCGACCCTGTTTGTGGAGTACAAGGACAGCGGTAAAAAAGATGCCAACGGTCGTTCAGTTCTGGTGAAACAGGAAGAGGTGATTAACGTCGCTAATATCCAGTCTCGCCTGGGGAACAGCTTCCGCATCACCGGTATCAATAACCCGAACGAAGCGCGTCAGCTGTCGCTGCTGCTGCGTGCCGGTGCGTTGATTGCGCCCATCCAGATTGTGGAAGAGCGTACTATCGGGCCGACCATGGGTCAGCAGAACATTACTCAGGGTCTGGAAGCCTGCCTGTGGGGTCTGCTCGCCTCGATCCTCTTTATGGTGGTGTTCTATAAAAAGTTTGGTCTGATTGCGACGAGTGCGCTGCTGGTTAACCTGGTGCTGATTGTCGGCATCATGTCCCTGCTGCCTGGCGCGACCCTGACCATGCCCGGTATTGCCGGTATCGTGTTAACGCTGGCGGTGGCAGTTGATGCCAACGTACTGATTAACGAACGTATTAAAGAAGAGCTGCGAAACGGGCGCTCGGTTCAGCAGGCAATTCATGAAGGCTACAAAGGCGCCTTCTCCAGTATTGTCGATGCGAACGTGACCACCCTGATCAAAGTTATCATTCTTTACGCGGTCGGCACCGGTTCGATCAAAGGCTTTGCGATTACCACCGCAATTGGTATCGCGACCTCAATGTTCACCGCGATTATCGGTACCCGTGCCATTGTTAACCTGGTTTACGGTGGCAAACGCATCAACAAGCTGTCTATCTGAGGAGTGCGTTGTGGCACAGGAATATAACATTGAGCAGTTAAACCACGGGCGTAAAGTCGTCGACTTTATGCGCTGGGATAAGCTGGCCTTCATCATTTCGGGACTGCTGATTGTGGCCGCGATTGCGATCGTGGGCGTGCGTGGTTTTAACTGGGGCCTTGATTTCACCGGGGGTACGGTGATTGAGATCGCGCTGGAGAAACCCGCCGATCTGGACACGCTGCGTAGCGAACTGGTGAAAGCGGGCTTTGACGAGCCGCTGGTGCAGAACTTTGGCAGCAGCCGTGACGTCATGGTGCGTATGGCACCGGTTACCGGCCCGGCAGGTACCGAGTTAGGCAATAAAGTGGTGTCGGTGATCAACCAGACTACGCAGCAAAACGCCACCGTTAAGCGCATTGAGTTCGTGGGGCCGAGTGTGGGCAGCGACCTGGCGCAGGCGGGTGCGATGGCCCTGCTATCGGCGCTGATTGCGATTCTGATCTATATCGGTTTCCGCTTTGAGTGGCGTCTGGCACTGGGCACCGTGCTGGCGCTGGCGCATGACGTGATCATCACCTGCGGCCTGCTGGCGCTGTTCCGCATTGAAATCGACCTGACGATTGTTGCCTCGCTGATGTCGGTAATTGGCTACTCGCTTAACGATAAAATCGTGGTCTCTGACCGTATTCGCGAAAACTTCCGCAAGATCCGTCGCGGCAGTTCTTACGATATTACGAACGTATCACTGACCCAGACGTTAAGCCGTACCCTGATTACCTCACTGACGACGCTGGCGATGATCCTCATCCTCTTCATATTTGGTGGTGCGCTGCTGAAAGGCTTCTCACTGACCATGCTGATTGGTGTGACGATTGGTACGATCTCATCCATTTATGTCTCTTCGGCGCTGGCGCTGAAGCTGGGCATGAAGCGTGAACATATGATGGTGCAGAAAGTCGAGAAAGAGGGCGCCGATCAGCCTTCTATCCTGCCTTAATCGCGCGTCAGTAATAAAAACGGGCAGCCTTTTGGCTGCCCGTTTTTTTTGCACCACGGTTAAGGGTTAGCAGGTGCCGCAGGGGAGGTCTGGGACGGGGTGGCAGCGGACACGTTATGCACGCGGACATAACCCAGTTGCTCCGGGGTCAGGCCACTGAGACGCAACGGGATCGTCGCCGAATGCTGCGGCAGCAGCGAGGCAGGCACCGCGACCGTCTGAGTCAGACTGTCACTGCTCAGCGGTTTACCGGTCGCCGGGTCGAGTTCACCCCAGATCACCGTCGCATGCAGGGC
The DNA here is from genome assembly GCF_025153065.1 of Pantoea sp. XY16. NCBI lineage: Bacteria > Pseudomonadati > Pseudomonadota > Gammaproteobacteria > Enterobacterales > Erwiniaceae > Pantoea > Pantoea sp. XY16. The sequence continues at coordinate 114,866 of NZ_JANZNP010000001.1, forward strand.
GGGCAAAGGCCGATCGTCCATTGAGCGTACGGTCAGGGTTGCCCGCGAGCCGCTGGCTTCTGCAGTGACAGGGGAGAGCGTCAGTCTCAGCGTGCCGAGCTGAGTCTGCAACGCCACTGGCGTGTTCGCCTGTGGCACCAGCCAGGCACCTTGCTGCAACTGGCTGTTAAGCTGCCCCTGAATCTCCAGCGCGCTGGCCTGTGTGGTCAGATGCTGCATCTGCTGATTGAGCTGACTCACTTCCTGGTGCAGCTCTCTGACCTGCGGGTTACCTGCACTGCTACTGCAGCCGCTCAGCGCCACCAGTGAGAACGCCACCGGAACCCAAACCATCCTGCTCATAAGTGATCCTTGTCCGTTATTTTGGAATACGTAAAACCTGGCCAGGATAGATCTTATCAGGATGGGTGAGCATTGGCTTATTCGCTTCGAAAATCTTGTTATATTCGTTAGCGTTGCCATAAACCTGTTTAGAAATAGCGCTCAGCGTGTCGCCTTTTTTTACGGTATAAAGCTCTGACTCGGCCGCGCTGTCTGTCACGGTGACCTTGTCTTCCACTTTCGTGATGCCTGCCACATTACCTGCCGCGATCAGAATCTTCTCTTTCAGTTCCTGAGAAAGGCCATCGCCGGTCACGGTGACGGTATCACCATTAACTTTTACGTCCACCTTGTCGCTGTCTGGCAAGCCGAGCTTGTTGATGTGATCCTGTAGCTTTTTATTCTGGTCTTCACCGCCATGTACGGCGTCCCAGAGTTTTTCACCGGCTTCTTTCACAAAGTTAAACAGACCCATACAACCTCCAATGTGTTAGTGGAAAATTTTAATTGCCGCTCTTAAAGCGTAGTCCCTTTTGCCGCAGACGAAATTTAGCATCGTTTATCCTGCGATGAGAAGCCCACGAAAGACACGGAAGAGATTTTGTTGATTCACAGTTCGCGCTACACTGTGTGGCCCATCACTCTCGCGTCAGGAAACGTCATGCATTGCCCATTCTGCTCCGCTGTCGACACCAAAGTGATTGATTCTCGTCTGGTTAGTGAAGGCTCCTCGGTGCGACGCCGTCGCCAGTGTCTGATGTGTCATGAACGCTTCACCACCTTTGAGGTGGCGGAACTGGTGATGCCCCGCGTGGTGAAAAGCAATGATGTACGCGAGCCTTTCAATGAAGACAAAATGGCCAGCGGGATGATGAAAGCGCTTGAGAAGCGTCCGGTCAGCGCTGACGCGGTGGAAAGCGCCGTAAACCATATTAAAACGCAGCTGCGCGCCACTGGCGAACGTGAGATCCCCAGTAAGCTGATTGGCAATCTGGTGATGGATGAGCTTAAGAAGCTCGATAAAGTCGCCTATATTCGCTTCGCCTCGGTTTACCGCAGCTTTGAAGATATTCGCGATTTTGGCGAAGAGATCGCCCGGTTACAGGATTAAAGTATGGACGAACGCTACATGGCGCGTGCGCTGGAACTGGCGCGACGCGGCCGTTTTACGACCATGCCGAACCCGAATGTCGGCTGTGTGATTGTGCGCGATGGCGAAGTCGTGGGTGAGGGCTGGCATCAGCGTGCCGGTGAACCCCATGCTGAGGTCTACGCGCTGCGCATGGCTGGCGAGAAAGCGCGTGGCGCAACTGCCTATGTCACGCTGGAGCCGTGCAGCCATCATGGCCGCACGCCGCCCTGCTGTGATGCGCTGATCGCCGCAGGTGTAACCCGTGTCGTCGCCGCTATGCAGGACCCGAATCCGCAGGTCGCGGGGCGCGGACTGCACCGTCTGCATCAGGCGGGCATTGACGTCAGCCATGGTCTGATGATGCAGGAAGCAGAAGCACTGAATCGCGGCTTCCTCAAGCGCATGCGCACCGGCTTTCCCTGGATTCAGCTTAAGCTGGGCACATCGCTGGATGGCCGCACGGCCATGGCCAGTGGCGAAAGTCAGTGGATCACCTCTGAGGCTGCACGCCGTGATGTGCAGCGTCTGCGGGCGCAAAGCGCCGCCATTCTCAGCAGCAGCGCCACGGTGCTGGCGGACGATCCCTCTCTGACAGTGCGCTGGTCTGAACTCAATACCGACAGCCAGGCTCTGGTTGATGAACAGCAACTGCGTCAGCCGGTACGTGTGATTATCGACAGCCAGAATCGCGTGACGCCGCAGCATCGGCTCATCTCCCAGCCGGGCGAAACCTGGCTGATGCGTCATCAGCCGGATCAGCAGCACTGGCCCGCCAGCGTGACGCAAATCGCCGTTCCGCTGCGCGAACAGCACCTGGATCGGGTGGCGATGATGATGCTGCTGGGACAGCGACAGATTAACAGCGTCTGGGTTGAAGCGGGTGCCACGCTGGCTGGTGCCCTGTTACAGGCCGGGCTGGTGGATGAACTGATCGTTTATCTGGCACCTAAGCTATTAGGCCATGAAGGACGCGGCTTGTGTCAGCTGCCGGGGCTCAGCCAGCTGGCTGACGCGCCTGCGTTCCGTTTCAGCGATGTCCGGCAGGTCGGTGACGATTTACGTCTGACCCTGACACCGCAATAGCATGCCCGGAAAAGCGAGAGCACGCCGCCTAAGAGTATGATAGAATCCGCCCCCCTGCGCGGGGCCAACCAAACCCCTGAAAGGATAAGTATGAAAGTTATCGAAGCTGCTGTTGCAACGCCTGAGGCCAATGTTGCCATCGTCATCGCGCGTTTTAACAACTTCATTAATGACAGCCTGCTGGATGGCGCAGTTGATGCCCTGAAACGTATCGGCCAGGTCAAAGATGACAATATCACCGTAGTCTGGGTGCCGGGTGCCTACGAACTGCCGCTGGCAGCCCGTGCCCTGGCAAACACCGGCAAATATGATGCGATTATCGCACTCGGCACCGTTATTCGTGGTGGCACTGCGCACTTCGAATATGTGGCGGGTGAAGCCAGCTCCGGTATCGCCAGCGTTGCCATGAACAGCGACATTCCTGTCGCGTTCGGCGTGCTGACCACTGAAAGCATCGAGCAGGCCATTGAGCGTGCCGGCACCAAAGCGGGTAATAAAGGTGCTGAAGCGGCGCTGACTGCGCTCGAAATGATTAACGTATTGAAAGCCATTAAAGCCTGATTTTTGTAAGGGGAATTTTGTGAAACCTGCTGCTCGTCGTCGCGCCCGTGAGTGCGCTGTTCAGGCGCTTTACTCCTGGCAGTTGTCGAATAACGACATTGCCGATGTGGAATACCAGTTTCTGGCGGAACAGGACGTCAAAGACGTCGACATTACCTACTTCCGCGAACTGCTGTCCGGTGTGGCGACCAACAGTGCGTATCTGGATGGATTGATGAAGCCTTATCTGTCGCGTCAGCTCGAAGAGCTGGGCCAGGTAGAAAAAGCTATCCTGCGCATCTCGCTGTATGAGCTGAGCAAACGTGATGATGTGCCCTATAAAGTGGCCATCAACGAAGGCATTGAGCTGGCGAAAGTCTTCGGTGCCGAAGACAGTCATAAATTTGTCAACGGCGTGCTGGATAAAGCCGGTCCACAAATTCGACCCCATCGCAAATAAACAAAAAGGCCGGCTTGCCGGCCTTTTTTCATGAAGAGTTAAGCGGAACGCAATTATGTCTTGTGGTGAATTTGAACTCATCGCACGCTACTTCAACCGCAGAACACGCAGCCGCCGTGATGTCGAACTCGGCATCGGTGACGATTGTGCGTTACTTAGCGTGCCGGAAAAACAGACGCTGGCGATCAGCACCGATACCCTGGTCGCGGGTGTGCACTTCTTACGGGATATCCATCCTGCCGATCTGGGCTACAAAGCGCTGGCTGTGAATCTTAGCGACCTTGCTGCCATGGGTGCCGATCCCGCGTGGCTGACGCTGGCCTTAACGCTGCCGCAGGTCGATGAGAGCTGGCTCTCCGCCTTTAGCGAAAGCCTGTTTGAACTGCTGGAATATTACGACATGCAGCTGGTGGGTGGCGACACGACCCGTGGCCCGCTGAGCCTGACGCTGGCGATTCACGGTCTGGTGCCGCAGGGCCGCGCCCTGAAACGCTCCGGTGCGAAGCCGGGCGACTGGATCTACGTGACCGGCACGCTGGGTGACAGCGCGGCGGGTCTGGCGCTGTTACAGCATCACTGTCGCATCAGCGATCCAGCGGTGCATGAAGCGTTGATTAAACGGCATCTGCGCCCAATGCCACGCATTCTGCAGGGCCAGGCACTGCGTTCGCTGGCCTCTTCAGCCGTGGACCTTTCCGATGGCCTGATTTCCGATCTCGGCCACGTGCTGAAAGCCAGCGGCTGTGGTGCAAGGCTTAACCTGGATGCGTTGCCGCTGTCGGCGGCGCTGCGTGACCATTTCGACCCTGAGCAGGTATTGCGCTGGGCGCTGAGTGGCGGAGAAGATTACGAACTCTGCTTCACCGTGCCGGAAGTGAATCGCGGTGCGCTTGATGTGGCGCTGGGGCATCTGGGCGTGCCTTATACCTGCATCGGACAGATAGCACCGGAATCAGAAGGCTTAACGCTGCTGGATAATGGCAAGCCCGCCACGTTCCATCATAAAGGGTTTGATCACTTTGATACTAAATAACGACGTGGCGAAGAGCCGCCTGCGGATGAGCAATCCCTGGCATCTGCTGGCCACCGGTTTCGGCAGCGGATTAAGCCCGGTCGTGCCTGGTACCATGGGATCGCTGGCGGCCATTCCATTCTGGTGGCTGATGACCTTTCTGCCGCAGGATCTCTATTCGCTGGTTGTGCTGGTTGGTATCTGCGTCGGTGTCTATCTCTGCCATCGCACCGCCAAAGATATGGGCGTACACGATCACGGCAGTATTGTCTGGGATGAGTTCATCGGCATGTGGATTACGCTGATGGCGATTCCGGTTAACAACTGGCAATGGGTACTGGGCGGCTTTGTCGTGTTCCGTATTCTTGATATGTGGAAACCCTGGCCGATTCGCTGGTTTGACCGCAATGTACATGGCGGCATGGGCATTATGGTGGATGACATTATTGCTGGCGTGATTTCTGCGGCGATGCTCTATGGCTTTGGGGTCTGGCTGGCGGGTTAAACGTCGATGCTAAACGCATGATAAGAGGTGACGCCCGGGCAGGGCGTCACGTTCTGGTTTTATTCAAATCCCACCGCCTGATGCGGCTGATAGACCTCTTCCAGCAGGGTAATCTCTTCGTCACTCAGCGTGACATCCACTGCCTTCACCAGATCCTCAAACTGCTCTGCGCGCGATGCACCAATAATCGGTGCCGTAACGGCAGGCTTGCTCAGAAGCCAGGCCAGCGCCACCTGCGCCCGCGTCACGCCTTTGCTTTCCGCTACCTGTGCCAGCCGCTCTGCAATCACGGCATCATTCGCTTCGGTATTGTCATAGAGCTTCGCCATCACCTGGTCGGAGGCGGAACGCGCGGTGTTTTCCCCCCACGGGCGGGTCAGCTTACCGCGCGCCAGCGGACTCCAGGGCAGCACGGCGATCTGTTCTTTCAGGCAGAGCGGATGCATTTCACGCTCCTCTTCGCGCTGAATCAGGTTGTACTGATCCTGCATGCTGACAAAGCGATGCCAGCCCTGTTCCGACTGCATCTGCAACGCCTGAGCAAACTGGCTGGCGTGCATTGACGAGGCACCGATATAACGGGCTTTGCCAGACTGCACTACCTCATGCAGCGCTTCCAGCGTCTCTTCCAGCGGCGTGTCATAATCCCAGCGGTGAATCTGCAGCAGGTCCACATACTCCATGCCAAGACGCTGCAGGCTGTCATCAATCGATTGCAGAATATTTTTGCGCGAGAGTCCCTGTGAGAGATTGGTCAGCGGAAAATAGACTTTGGTGGCGACCACGATCTCTTCACGGTGGGCGAAATCTTTCAGCGCCCGGCCCAGGATCTCTTCACTGCTGCCATCGGAGTAGCTGTTGGCGGTATCAAAGAAGTTGATGCCCGCGTTCAGCGCCTGCTGGATCAGCGGACGGCTGCTTGCTTCAGGCAGCGTCCAGGCATGATTACCGCGCGTTGGCTCGCCATAGGTCATACAGCCAAGACAGAGACGCGACACCTGCAGATCGGTAGTACCCAGTTGAATCGTTTTCATGGTGGAGGCTCCTGCGAAAGTGCAAAGGTTACAGCATAGCAGGATGTTGCGCTCCCCAGGGGGGAGCGCAGAGAGGAGAAGTTACTGCGCCAGCCAGCGGGCGATCTGTTGCTGAATGCCTTCGGCGTCCAGCAGATAGTCATGACGCACTTCATCCTGCGTGCCCTGCGGGATGAACTCATCGGGCAGGCCAATGTTCAGTACCGGAACGGCCAGCCGTTTCGCCATCACAAACTCATTTACGCCGCTGCCCGCACCGCCTTTGATTGCGCCTTCTTCCAGCGTAATCAGCGAGTCGTGGGTTTTAGCGAGCTCGGCGATCAGCGCCTCATCCAGCGGCTTCACAAAGCGCATATCAACCAAAGTTGCATTCAGCACTTCCGCCGTGGCGGCTGCTTCTGGCAGCAGAGTACCGAAGTTCAGAATCGCCAGCTTTTCACCCTGACGTTTCACGACTGCTTTACCCAGCGGCAGACTCTGCAGCGGAGCCAGCGGCGTGCCGATACCGGTGCCGCGCGGATAGCGCACTGCACTTGGGCCAGCCTGATGGTGATAGCCGGTGTAAAGCATCTGTCGACACTCATTCTCATCGCTCGGCGTCATGATCACCATATCCGGCACGCAGCGGAGATAGGCGAGATCAAACGCGCCCTGGTGAGTCTGACCATCCGCGCCAACAATACCACCGCGATCGATAGCAAACAGGACCGGCAATTTCTGGATAGCGACGTCGTGGATCAGCTGATCGTAGGCGCGTTGCAGGAAGGTCGAGTAGATGGCCACAATGGGTTTATAGCCGCCAATCGCCATACCGGCCGCGAAAGTCACCGCATGCTGCTCGGCGATCGCCACGTCAAAATATTGCTTCGGGAATTCACGTGAGAAGGCCACCATGCCGGAGCCTTCACGCATCGCTGGCGTAATCGCCATCAGCTTCGGATCGTCGGCGGCCATTTCACACAGCCAGTTGCCGAAGATTTTAGAGTAGCTCGGCAGACCTTCTGCGCTTTTCGGCAGTTCGCCAATCGCCGGGTCAAATTTAGGAACGGCATGCCAGGCAATCGGATCTTCCTCTGCCGGGGCGTAGCCTTTACCTTTCTTCGTCATGATATGCAGGAACTGCGGCCCTTTCAGGCTGCGCATGTTGCTCAGCGTATTGACCAGCGTCAGCACATCGTGACCATCAACCGGGCCGATGTAGTTAAAGCCCAGCTCTTCAAAGAGCGTGCCCGGCACGACCATGCCTTTGAGATGCTCTTCGGTGCGTTTGACCAGCTCTTTGATTGGCGGCAGATTTGTCAGCACCCGTTTACTGCCTTCGCGCAGTCGTGCGTATGTTTTACCCGACAGGATCTGCGCCAGGCGATTATTCAGCGCGCCGACGTTTTCGGAGATCGACATCTCGTTGTCATTGAGGATGACCAGCATGTCCGGCTTAATATCACCAGCATGGTTCATCGCTTCAAACGCCATGCCTGCGGTAATCGCACCATCGCCAATAATACAGGCGGTACGACGGCCCTGACCTTCACGTTCTGCCGCAGCGGCCATGCCCAGACCGGCACTGATTGAGGTCGACGAGTGACCGACGCTCAGGACGTCATATTCACTTTCACCGCGCCACGGAAACGGGTGTACGCCGTTTTTCTGACGGATAGTGCCGATGCGATCGCGGCGACCCGTCAGAATTTTATGCGGATAAGCCTGATGACCTACATCCCAGACCAGATGGTCAAACGGGGTGTTATAGACATAATGCAGCGCGACCGTCAGTTCAACCACGCCCAGACCCGATGCAAAATGGCCGCTGGAGCGGCTCACACTGTCTAACAGATACTGACGCAGTTCATCACACAGCGCAGGCAACTTCTCTTTCGGCAGGGCGCGTAGCGCCTGAACGGTGTCTGCCAGCGCCAGTGTCGGGTATTTAGCAATATCAAAACTCATCAGAGACTCATTATGGAAGTTATTTGTCGCGTTCAATTATGAAGCTCGCCAGCGCCTGCAGTGCTGTGGTGTTATAGGAGTGCGCAGCGAGCAATTCTAAAGCATCAAGAGCTTCCTGATACAAATCCCGCGCCTTGGCACGAGCATTTTCAAGGCCTAACAGTGAAGGATAGGTGCTTTTCCCCAGATCCTGATCGGCACCCTGGCGTTTTCCGATCACCGCTGTGTCACCGATCACATCCAGAATGTCGTCCTGCACCTGAAATGCGAGACCAATCGCCTCTGCATAGCGGTCGAGCAGCGGCAGCGCTTCGCGGCCCGCATCGCCTGCCGTTAATGCGCCTAAGCGCACCGCTGAGCGGATCAGCGCGCCAGTTTTATGGCGATGGATCTGTTCCAGCTGATCAAGATCGACGGATTTGCCTTCCGCCGCTAAATCCAGTGCCTGCCCGCCACACATCCCGGCTACGCCGCTGGCTTTTGCCAGTTCGGAGAGCATCAGCAGACGGTATTCGGCGCTGACACCGGGCATTGCTTCATCGGCCAGAATGGAGAAAGCCAGCGTCTGCAGGGCGTCACCCGCCAGAATCGCAGTGTCTTCGCCATATTTAATGTGACAGGTTGGCTGCCCGCGACGCAATGCATCATCGTCCATCGCAGGGAGATCGTCATGAATCAGAGAGTACGCATGAATGCATTCAACTGCGGCGGCAGGGGCATCCAGACTCGCCGGATTGGCGTGGAGCATTTCGCCGGTCGCGTAGACCAGAAAAGGACGCAGACGTTTACCGCCTAATAATGCCCCATAATGCATGGCATTCACCAGAGGAGAACTCTGAAAAGGAAGTGGCTCTATAAAACGCGTCAGCGCGGCGTTGACCTGCTGCTGATAGGCGTCGAGTAAGCGGGCAAAATCCATTAGTCGTTTTCCGGCATGAAAGCAGTGAGGTCGGCATCTTTATCATCGTTCAGCAGAATGCGGACCCGCTGTTCAGCCTGCTGCAGCGTCTGCTGGCCATTCCGCGCCAGCTGCACGCCGCGTTCAAATTCGTTCAGGGCTTCTTCCAGCGGCAGTTCACCACTTTCCAGACGGCTGACAATCTGCTCCAGCTGCTGCAATGACGTTTCAAAGCTGGCTGGCTGTTCGGCTTTTTTCGGCATATTTCGTGTCGACTCACGGTTGGGACATTATCTCGCAATCGGTCATGGTAGCTGAGACCCTATGATTAGCAAAATAATCAATGCGGCGGCTGATGAAGAAGCAGTCACCTGACAAAGGTGATATACTCCCGCGCCTCGGATGCGGTTGCGCCTTGCAGCCCGCAATTTTGTGATTTTACCAGCTAAGTGCCGCCTGTTTTAGCACTTATTTGCCCAACGAAGCTGTATCGCCATGAAGTTTATCATCAAGTTATTTCCTGAAATCACCATCAAGAGTCCGTCGGTGCGTTTGCGCTTTATCAAGATTCTTGCCAGCAATATCCGCAACGTCCTGAAAACCGTCAGCGACGACATCGCCGTTGTGCGCTTCTGGGATCACATTGAAGTGCGGTCAAAAAATGCGGCGCTGGCTGACATTATTCCCGATGAGCTTTCCCGCATTCCCGGTATCCATCACGTTTTAGCGGTTGAAGATCGTGAGTACACCGATATACATCACATCTTTGAGCAGACGTTAACGCAGTATCGCGACACTCTTGAAGGCAAGAGCTTCTGCGTACGTGTGAAACGTCGCGGTAAGCATAGCTTCAGTTCACAGGATGTAGAGCGCTATGTGGGCGGCGGCCTGAATCAGCATATTGAAAGCGCCCGCGTGCAGCTTAAAAACCCTGACGTGACGGTGAACCTTGAAGTTGAAGAGAATCGCCTGACACTGGTGACTGCACGTTACGAAGGTCTGGGTGGTTTCCCAATCGGCACGCAGGAAGATGTGCTGTCGCTGATTTCCGGCGGTTTCGATTCCGGCGTATCCAGTTATATGCTGCTGCGTCGTGGCAGTCGCGTGCATTACTGCTTCTTTAACCTTGGCGGTGCCGCGCATGAGATTGGCGTGCGTCAGGTTGCGCACTATCTGTGGAATCGTTTTGGTCGTTCACACCGCGTGCGCTTCGTGGCGATCAATTTTGAGCCGGTCGTCGGTGAGATCCTCGAAAAAGTGGATGACGGCCAGATGGGCGTGGTGCTGAAGCGCATGATGGTGCGCGCTGCTTCGACGATTGCTGAACGCTACGGCGTGCAGGCGCTGGTCACGGGTGAAGCGGTGGGGCAGGTGTCGAGCCAGACGCTGACCAACCTGCGACTGATTGATAACGCATCCGATACGTTGATTCTGCGTCCGCTGATTTCTCATGACAAAGAGCACATCATCAGAGTTGCCCGGGAGATCGGCACCGAAGATTTCGCCAGCACGATGCCGGAATATTGTGGTGTGATCTCAAAAAGCCCAACGGTGAAGGCGGTGAAGGCGAAGATTGAAGCGGAAGAGCAGAATTTCGACTTTGCGATTCTGGATCGGGTGGTGGAAGAAGCGACCAATGTCGATATCCGTACTATTGCTGAGCAGACAGAAGAGGAGGTGGTTGAAGTTGAGACCGTCGCGCTTCTGAGTGACAACGACGTCGTGCTGGATATCCGCTCTATTGATGAGCAGGAAGAGAAGCCACTGACGCTGAACGCTACAGAAGTGAAATCACTCCCATTCTATAAACTCAGCACGCAGTTTGGCGATCTCGATCAGAACCGGACCTGGCTGCTTTACTGCGATCGCGGTGTGATGAGCCGTCTGCAGGCGCTTTATCTGCATGAGCAGGGTTTTAAGAACGTTAAAGTTTACCGCCCGTAGTCACCATGTTGAGCCAGTCAGTGCCTGTTCAGGTCTGACTGGCTTTCTCGTTTTAAGCCTTTCTATCTAAGACTGAGTCTTTACGCCTGATAGTCATAAATGCCGGGAGCCAGCACCAGCTGTGCAGCTACCTCACGCGCCATCTCTTTTCCCACCAGCAGATCGATTAACTTCAGCGCAAAATCCATTGCGGTACCTGGCCCCTGGCTGGTCAGCAGATTGACGCGCGGATCCCAGACGACACGCCGCTCCATCCACTTTTCCTCCGGAATTGTCTCTTTCAGACCAGGAAAGCCTGTCATATTGCCGACCGGAAAGAGATCGTGAGGGATCAAAACCGTGCCTGAGGCTGCGCATATTGCCGCGACAATCTTCTCATTGAGGTGAAACTGACGCACCGTTTCGACTAACAGCGGACTGTCACGGAAGGTCTCAGCCCCTTTAAGGCCACCGGGCAGCACAATGGCGGCGAAATCATTGTCGGCGACTTCAACCAGCGTGACATCAGTCAGCAGACGAACACCGCGCGAGCAGACAATCTCACGGCTGCCATCGCTTTCGACGCTGGCGGTAACAACCTTCAGCCCGGCCCGAACCAGCAGGTCGATGGTGGTGACAGCTTCTGTTTCTTCACTGCCATGTGCCAGGCAAACCAGCACCGATGCGTTCGCGGTCATAATGGGACTCCTTGCGTTTTACAATGTCATACAGACGGGTATTCTCCGTGAGCACCAGGCCGTGCGTCCGGGCGCGGCGTAGCAGAAAGCCGCTGATATAGTCGATTTCGGTGAGCCGCTGGGCGCGAACGTCCTGCAGCATGGAAGAGGTGTTGGCCGCAGTGGTTTCGATCACGTCGAAGATGATGTCCTGCAAACTGTCACTGGCCACGTTCTGGCCTTCACGCTCCATGACCCAGCTGATCTCTTCGCACAGCTGCGCGATCTGCTCCGGATACGCGCGCAATGCCCCGTTCTGGCACTCATACTCCACGCTGAGCGGGTTAATGACACAGTTGACGGCCAGTTTGCGCCAGCAGGCCGCCCGGATATTGTCATGCCAGGCAACGTCGGGCAGGGCAGGGTGCAGTATATCGGCGAGATCACTGTAAGCGGCACTTTTGCGGTTACCGGGACCAATGTGGGTGATGCCACTGGCGATGTGCTTGATGACGGTGCCATCACGCATCGCCGCATGCGTGGTGACGCCACGCAGGAGTGGCTGAGTCAGCCCTTTCAGTTCCTCCAGCGTGCCCATACCGTTGTGCAGCAGCAGCACCGGGCAGTTTTCTGGCAGCACACTTTCCAGATTCTTCACGGCGGGTGAGACCTGTGGCGCTTTGAGTGTGACCAGCAGCAGCTGACTTTCCGCCAGAAACAGCGGATCGTTGGCGATAAATGTGCGATTCGAAATGTTGCCCTGTGGATCAATCACATTGGCTGAGCAGTAAGGCTGCGGCACGCGCAGCCATCCCTGTACTTCATGTCCCTGGCGGGCAAGCGCTGTCAGCCAGACCTGACCCAATGCACCGCAACCTAACACGGTAATTTTCATGCTGCCTCCCGCTGGCGGGCTAGCCATCTGTTATTTACTGTCACACCTACATTATAGCGTTGTGTGCAGCCTGATTTTATTTAGCACCTTAAGACGCGTATTATGCATGTCACTTTAGCGTCAGGAGAAGAAGAGATGCCATCTTTCGATATCGTTTCAGAAGTCGATCTGCAGGAAATTCGCAATGCGGTGGAGAATGCCAACCGTGAAGTGTCTACCCGCTTCGATTTCCGCAACGTGAGCGCCGAGTTTGAGCTCAACGAAAAGAATGAAACCATCAAAATCACCAGCGAGTCCGATTTTCAGGTTAAGCAACTGGTCGATATTTTGCGAGAGAAGTTGCTGAAGCGTGGGATTGAAGGCGGTGCTTTAGAGGTGCCGGAAGAGATTGAGCACAGCGGCAAGAGCTGGGCGGTCGATGCCAAACTGAAGAAAGGCATTGAAAGCGACGTGGCGAAGAAGCTGGTGAAGCTGATCAAAGACAGCAAGCTGAAGGTGCAGACCCAGATTCAGGGTGAAGCGTTGCGTGTGACCGGTAAAGCGCGTGACGATTTGCAGGGTGCGATGGCGATCGTGCGCGGCAGCAATCTGGGCCAGCCGTTCCAGTTTAAGAACTTCCGCGATTAAGTGGGGGAGGCTGTTTTTTTGGCCTGAATGCAGTGATAAAAAACCCGGCTCAGGCCGGGTTTTTTGTTATCTACCGCGTGCGCGTGCGCGCTTCTAACTATCTGAATTTGAAAAACTTAGTCTGAGATATTTATGTGCTCGCACCTTGCTTATATCGCTTTGTGAGATGGATGTCGTCTGGAACATCGCGTTCAGGCTCAGGAAGCCTGTGCCTTTCGCAAAGACGCAAAAGCGCCATCCATGGCTGGCTCAGCGCGGGCCATCCCTGGCCCGCGATGCTTTGCTACAGGCACAGGCTCCCATCGCTTTAAGCTGATTAGTGGTCTGTAAGAAGGATTGTGCTGGGTGATATTTACTCAGAAATTTAAATGCGGCTGAACCTGGCAGCAACGCAAAAGCTAAAGGGCCGCAGGGAACACGGGCAGAGGAGGAAAGCGTCCCGCGCCAGGACGGCGCGGGCCGAGCATGCCACGGATGGCGGCTTTTGCGTCTTTCCGATCTGAACGTGTTCCCTGAGCCAGCTCGATCCTGAAGCGAAACGAGCTGACGTTATCACTAAACTTTTTAAAGCTAGCAACTCCCCAGCAGCGCTTCCAGCTCAGGCCGGCTGGTGACCTTACTATCAATTTTGATATACGCGCTCTTCTCTTCCGGCACGATAAACACGGAATTAACGCCTTTCTGAGCCTTCAGACGCTGCTCCAGATTCGGCACAGCCAGTGCAGCATCACTCAGCACGATGCGCAGGCTGCTGACATAAGGCGGCTCCTGCATCGTCATGCTGACAAACAGCCAGGCTGCGGCCACCATCGCGCCCACCAGGAATACGGTCTGTGCATCGAAATGACCAAACACCCAGCCACCCATGCTGCCGCCAACGGCCACACCCAGGAACTGGCTGGTAGAATAAATCCCCATCGCCGTACCTTTGTATCCTGCAGGCGACTCTTTACTGATCAGCGAAGGCAGAATCGCTTCCATCAGGTTGAAGGCGAAGAAGAAGAGCTGAACACCCACCACCAGCGTCCAGAAGTGGCCCTCTGCACCCCAGAGCACGATCTCCGCAATCACAATCATTCCGACACAGCCGACAAAGACACGCTTCATGCGGCGCTTCACTTCGGCATAAATGATGAAGGGGACTACGCCAGCAAAAGCGATCAGCATGGTGGAGAGATAGACTTTCCAGTGTTCGGGTGCCGGGAAACCGGCCTGTTCAAACTGCCCTGGCAACGCAACAAAGCTCGACATCAGCAGGACGTGCAGGCAGAAAATACCAATATTGAGTTTCACCAGACGCGGGTTAGCCATCACTTTGCGGAAGCTGCCTTTCACCATGCCCGATTCACGGTTCAGGACATGATTGGAGGCAGATGGCACTACCAGCAGGGTAATCACGATGCCCAGCGATGCCAGGATCGCAATCATCCAGAACAACGCATGCAGACCCAATGCATGAGTCACAACCGGACCGACCACCATCGCAATCGCGAAGGTCACACCAAAACTGATGCCGATAAACGCCATCGCTTTGGTGCGGTTCTGCTCGCGGGTTAAATCGGATAACAGTGCCATCACGGCAGCGGCAATCGCGCCCGAGCCCTGTAATGCGCGGCCCAGTATAATGCCCCAGATGGAGTCGGTGCAGGCTGCGATAACGCTGCCCAGAACAAACAACAGCAGTCCGCCAACGATCAACGGCTTGCGGCCGATGCGATCAGAGAGCAGACCAAAAGGAATCTGAAATATTGCCTGGGCAAGGCCATAGATGCCAATCGCCAGACCAATTAAGGTTTCACTCGCGCCCTGTAATGCCATGCCATAAGTGGTCAGTACCGGCAGGACCATAAACATTCCAAGCATTCGCAGGGAAAAGACCGTACCGAGGCCCCATGTGGCGCGCAGCTCCACCGGAGTCATTTTATTATCGTTCATTCCAACCTCTGTTAATGTGCTGCTTTTATTCTAGGGGGCGGGGCAGGGCGGGTAAAACAATAGTTTTTAAGCAGTGGTAACAAAAAGAAAGGGCGCGAAAATCGCGCCCTTTTCATGCTGTATCGGTGCCGGTTACCAGACGTAGGTCAGCAGGTCCTTCGAAGCCGGAGCCATCGAATCTACTGACATCATCACGCTCAGTGCGGTGATGGTCACGATAGAGAAGACAAACAGCTTACGCGCCCAGACACGGTCATCTGCGGTTTTATAACCCGATAATGCCATGCCCAGCCACCAGACGCTGACCGCAGCGGCCACCACCAGATATTTGTAGCCTGCGTAACCGCCCAGCGTCAGCATCAGCGTGGCAATCATAAACGCCAGGATATAGAGCGTAATATGATTCTTCGCGACGGAAATGCCTTTCACCACCGGCAGAACCGGGATGTTCGCTGCCTGGTAATCTTTAAAGCGGAAGATAGCAATCGCGTACGAATGCGGCATCTGCCACAGGCTAAAGATCGCCAGCAGGATCAACGCGCCAGCATCAAACTGGTTAGAGACCGCGCAGTAGCCGATAACTGGCGGCGCAGCACCTGACAGACTGCCAATCAGCGTTCCGTAAACGGAATTACGCTTCATGTACAGGCTGTAGATGCCCACGTACACCACGAAGCCCATCACCGCCAGCCACATGGCCAGCGGATTAGCACCGAAGTAGAGCAACGCAAAGCCAGCAATACCCAGCACAGTGGCATAAACCAGGCTTACTTTCGCGGAGATAAGGCCTTTTACCAGCACCCGATTCCTGGTTCTCTCCATCTTGATGTCGATGTCGCGGTCAATCACGTTGTTGAAAACACAACCCGATGCAACCACCAGTGACACGCCCACCAGGGTGATGAGAAACAGGGCGTAATCCGTGTTGCCTTTGGAGGCCAACAGGAATCCGCCGATCACAGAAATTAAATTCCCGAAAATAATTCCTGGTTTTGTAACTTGCAGGTATTGCTTAAACATTACGCGTGACTCTTTAGTGAGGCATCATGTTGTAGTTGAGGTTCCACATGATCCACAGTGAGCCTACTACGACAATCAGGATGATGATGGCCGAGAAAACAATGGCTACCATGTTCCAGCCACCCTCAGATTTGCTGTCTAAGTGCAGGAAGTACACCAGGTGAACCAGCACCTGAATGACCGCACACACCAGAACAACACCGAGGATAGTACCGTGAGATGCACTGCCATCCATTACCATCCAGAACGGGATCGCCGTCAGAATGATAGAGAGGATGAAGCCGATCATGTAGGACTTCACGCTACCGTGTGAAGCGCCATGTTCGTTAACAGAATGACTCATTACATGGCTCCCATCAGGTAAACAACGGTGAAGACGCAAATCCAGACCACGTCCAGGAAGTGCCAGAACAGGCTCAGACACATGATACGGGTACGGTTAGTCGCGTTCAGGCCACGTTTGGAAATCTGGAACATCAGGACCAGCATCCAGATCAGACCGGAGGTCACGTGCAGACCGTGGGTACCGACCAGCGTAAAGAAGCCAGACAGGAAGCCACTGCGATCCGGACCAAAGCCTTCAGCAATCAGGTGATGGAATTCATAGATTTCCATCCCGATGAAGCCCAGACCGAACAGGAAGGTCAGCGCCAGCCAGCCGATAACGGCACCTTTTTGCTCCTTGTTCATGGAGATAACAGCCATGCCGTAAGTGATCGAACTCAACAGCAGCAGGGCGGTTTCTACCAGAACAAACGGCAGCTCAAAGATATCTTTACCTGCCGGGCCACCGGCAGTGTTGTTGACCATGACGGCATAGGTCGCAAACAGGGTTGCGAAGATAATGCAGTCACTCATCAGGTAGATCCAGAAGCCAAAGACTTTATTGGCTCCTGCATCGTGATGCCCATGCTCCGCATGGGCGTCGTGGTGATGTTTAATCAGAGTTTCAGTTGACATTATTTCAGACCTGCTTTGCTGATTTCGTCAAAGTGCTGGTTCTCAATCTTCTGAACTTCGGCAACCGGAACGTAGTAATCCACGTCTTCGTCGAAGCTCTTCACGATCCAGGTAACGATCATGCCGAGGAATGAAAGACCCGCCATCCACCAGATATGCCAGATCAGCGCAAAGCCCATCACAGTAGCGAATGCACAGATGACGATTGCCGCACCACTGTTTTTCGGCATATGAATCTCTTCATACGATGCCGGCTGCTTATACGCTTCGCCTTTCTCTTTCATTTCCCAGAACGCATCACGCTCGTGGACATGTGGGATCACAGCAAAGTTATAGAAGGGTGGTGGTGAAGAGGTTGCCCACTCCAGCGTACGACCGCCCCACGGGTCACCTGTCACATCACGGTTCTGGTCGCGGTCACGTACCGAGACGTAGAACATGGTCAGCTGACACAGGATACCCAGCGCAATCAGACCCGCACCAACCGCAGCAACCACCAGCAGAGGATGGAACTGTGGATCGATATCCTGGCTCAGACGACGGGTCATACCCATGAAGCCCAGTGCGTACAGCGGCATAAAGGCAACGAAGAAGCCAATGATCCAGAACCAGAATGCGCGCTTACCCCAGGTTTCGTTCAGGGTGAAGCCGAATGCTTTCGGGAACCAGTAGGTCACGCCCGCCATACAACCGAAGACTACACCACCGATGATTACGTTGTGGAAGTGTGCAATCAGGAACAGGCTGTTGTGCAGAATGAAGTCAGCGCCCGGAACGGCCAGCAGTACGCCGGTCATACCCCCTACAGAGAAGGTTACCAGGAAGCCAACGGTCCACAGCATGGCAGAGTGCATCTGAATGCGGCCCTGATACATGGTGAACAGCCAGTTAAAGATTTTAACCCCGGTCGGAATCGCGATGATCATCGTCATAATACCGAAGAAGGCGTTAACGTTGGCACCCGCACCCATGGTGAAGAAGTGGTGCAACCAGACGATGAACGACAGCACGGTAATGGCGATGGTCGCCCACACCAGTGAGGTATAACCAAACAGACGTTTTTTGGAGAAGGTCGCGGTAATTTCTGCGAACACACCAAACACCGGCAGTACCAGGATATACACTTCCGGATGGCCCCAGACCCAGATCAGGTTGACATACATCATCATGTTGCCGCCCATTTCATTGGTGAAGAAATGGAAGCCGAGATAACGATCAAGGGTCAACAGCGCCAGGGTCACGGTCAGAACCGGGAACGCAGCGATGATCAGGACGTTGGTGCACAGCGCAGTCCAGGTAAATACCGGCATTTTGAACAGGCTCATGCCCGGTGCGCGCATCTTCAGAATGGTCACAAAGAAGTTAATACCGGTCAAGGTCGTACCAATACCTGAAAGCTGAAGGCTCCAGATCCAGTAATCGACCCCGACGCCGGGACTATACTCCGCGCCGGAAAGCGGCGGATAAGCCAGCCAGCCGGTCTGTGCGAACTCGCCCACACCCAGAGACAGGTTAACCAGGATCACACCGACCGCGGTAAACCAGAAACTCAGGTTGTTCAGGAAGGGGAACGCAACGTCACGTGCACCAATCTGCAACGGAACGGCGATGTTCATCAGGCCAACCACGAAAGGCATCGCCACGAAGAAGATCATAATCACGCCGTGCGCGGTAAAGATCTGGTCGTAGTGGTGCGGTGGCAGGATGCCCGCTTCACCGGCCGAAGCCATCACCTGCTGAGTACGCATCATAATGGCATCAGCGAAACCACGAATCAGCATGACGAACGCCATGATGATATACATGATACCCAGACGTTTGTGGTCAACTGACGTCAGCCATTCAGACCACAGGTATTTCCACTTACCAAAATAGGTAAGCGCAGCGACCAGCGCAGCACCACCTATCAGGATAGCGGCAACCGTAACCATGATAATCGGCTCATGGTACGGCACTGCATCAAGTGTTAATTTTCCTAACATCGTATTATTCCTCGGCTCCCGCGGAAGCGGCGTGACTCATGTCCATACCTTCATGCTGTGGCATGTCCATTTTCCCGTGGCTCATCTTGAACTTGTCGATGACTTGCATGAACAGTTTCGGATCAGCTGAAGAGAAATATTCCACCGGATGATTTTCGCTTGGCACAGCCACTTTCTCGAAATCTTCCATGGTGGTCAGCGTGTTAGGGGCTGCTTTAACTTTAGCCACCCACTGCTGGAATTCCGCATCGTCTTTGGTTGCAATGGCTTTAAACTTCATGCCAGAGAAACCACGACCACTAAAGTTCGCAGAGATACCGTCGAACGTGCCTGGCTCATTCGCAATCAGATGCAGTTTGGTCTGCATACCCGCCATCGCATAAATCTGGCTGCCGAGCGTTGGAATGAAGAAAGAGTTCATGACGGAGTTAGAGGTGATTTTGAAGTTCACCGGAGTATTTGCCGGGAAGGCAATCTGGTTCACAGTCGCAATACCCTGTTCCGGGTAAATGAACAACCATTTCCAGTCCAGTGCAACCACATCGATCTCAACCGGTTTCACATCAGATTGCAGCGGTTTGCTGGGCTCCAGTGCGTGGGTTGATTTCCAGGTCAGTACGCTGAGGAAGAGAATGATCAGGATCGGAATGGTCCAGACCACGGCTTCCACTTTGTTAGAGTGTGACCAGTTAGGGCTGTACTTCGCATTCGTGTTGGACGCCCGATACTTCCAGGCAAACACCACGGCCATCAGGACTGCGGGAATCACGACGATCAACATCAGGCCAAAGGCAGTCAGTATCAGCGAACGTTGCTCCAGTGCAATCTGTCCTTTGGGATTTAACAATGCACTATCGCAGCCACTCATTAATAAAGTGCCTGCAATTAATGACAAAATCCCCAAACTTTTATTGTATTTACTGAGTCTCATTTAACGACCTCAATGACAAAGGGCTCTATTGTCGTTTAAGTGTGCGCGCATTTTACGGGAAGGTTTATGCAGTGTAAACCAGCTTAAGGATGTGTCAGATACGTGTTGACACCTTTTGCTAAGGGTGTCACAGATGTTGCGCCAGGTGACAAATAATTAACGCAGACAAGCAGTTGGCATCAATATAACAAAAACCAATGGAAGTAACCGTAAAAAAATCAGGGAAAGGAATAACCCTTACTTTTAACTCCCAAATATTTAACAAGTCTGCATCATTTGCGCGATGAAATTTAACTAAAGTAATTGCTAACCGGTTTTTAGTATTTCCGCTACGCCTCCTCAGGATCTATTCTTATTTTTTAAAAATAACACGCGATGATAAATGACGGCGACTTATCCGGATGTCAAAAAATAAGCCGCACCCCGTTAACCTATCGATTTCACTTAAGCATCTGACGCGGGCAACACCGGCGTTCTCTTCAGTGCCCGATAGTCCAGCAAGACCCCGGCAAACACCGCCAGCAGGGAGAGGCTCATGCCCAGCTCAAACAGGCGGGTCAGCAGCGGTGCCAGCGCAGTCAGCCCCAGTGCATTCAGTGCCAGCACGACCAGCCAGAGAGCCAGCACGCCGCAGCCAGCTGCAAACAGACGATTAGTCCAGCGATAGCCATGAGGATAGTAGCTACGTGTGAGGAAATTGCCACTCTGCTCGACCTGATTCAATGTTTGCCGGCAAAAAGCCAGCAGCACCAGGCCTGGCAGACCCGCCATCACCGTGAAAGCATAGAATGTCGGCCAGCCCCAGAGTTCCACCAGCCAGCCCGCCGCCGGGCCGACATAGACCCGGCCGACTGCGGAGAGCGCCGATAACAGGGCAAACTGGGTGGCTGAGAACGACTTATTGCACAGCGTCATTAATAATGCGACAAAGGCCGCGGTGCCCATGCCGCCGCAGAGGTTTTCGACAAAGACTGCACTGGCCATGCTCCACAACTGTTTGTCGGTCACTGCCAGCAGCCAGTAACCAAAGTTCGAGACAGCCTGCAGCAGACCGAAAATCATTAGCGCCCGGAACAGGCTCAGACGCTGCATCAGTACGCCGCCATAAAGCGCGCCGATAATGGTCGCCAGCAGACCCAGCGTCTTATTGACCAGGCCGACGTCACCGGCATTGAACCCGACGCCGCGGATCAGAAAGGTAGTCGTCAGTGAGGCGGCAAAGGCATCGCCCAGCTTGTAGAGAATAATCAGCGTAATGAGTAGCCAGGCGTTGTTGCGCTGAAAGAAATCCTTGAGCGGATCGACAACTGCCTGTCGCAGTGAATGCGGGGTGGAAGTCCGTGTGTCCGGCTCGCTCGCCATCAGTGTGGCGATAATGCCCGGCACCATCATCAGCGCCATCAACCAGTAGGTCGCCTGCCAGCCCAGATAACGGTCAGCCAGCCACAAGGCCAGCCCGCCTGAAATCAGCATCGCCAGCCGATAGCCCAGCACGGTAATGGCTGCGCCGCTGCCGCGCTCTTCAGGTGGCAGAATATCCGTTTTCCAGGCGTCAAAAACGATGTCCTGGGAGGCGGAGCAGAAAGCGATCAGCACTGCCAGCGCCGCCATCAGGGTCAGATCACGTTCTGGCTGCAGAAATCCCATCGCGACAATCCCGCCTGCCAGCGCCAGCTGACTCAGCAGTAACCAGCCGCGACGCCGGCCCAGAAACGGCGGCGTATAGCGGTCCATCATCGGCGACCAGAGAAATTTAAAGACATAGGCCTGGCCGACCAGTGAAAAGAAGCCGATGGTTTTCAGATCAACATTTTCCACCGTCATCCACGCCTGCAACGTGCCCGAAGTCAGTGCCAGCGGCAGTCCGGAAGCAAAACCAAGTAGCAGTAGTACGGCGGCATTTTTCTGGCTGAAGAGGCGAAGATAGTGGTTCATGCGGATCCTGCAGATAACAAAAAGCCCTGCACGAGGCAGGGCAGAGGTGAGACGATATTAACGGGCGTTCTGCTTGATGAAGTCGTTAACGCTGGTGTCCTGTGCCATATCCGCGATCACATCGCTCATGGTGGCGTTCACCGCGTCAGTAATCTTCTGGTTATTGGCGTTGAATGCGCCTTCTACGCTGTAAGTCTGGCGGTAGTTTTTAACCTGCTTGTTGCCATTTTTCGCGGTCGCAATAATAGAGATGTCCGCTTTGGTAGTGATGCTGTAGCGCACATTGCCCTGCGTCACGTCAGCGTAGAGATTGTTAACCACAATCTGCAGATCGACCGCGCCATCAGGACCAATCATATAACCACGTGCGGTCATCTGCTTCTCCAGCACTTCCTGCAGCAGGAAACGGAGATCGCGCGAAGGCGTCAGGGTCACTAACTGACCATCACGGTTAACTTTTGCCAGCGCCTGATCTTTACGCTGGTCGGCACCGTTGATGCTCACGGTCACGCCCATCAGGCCGGGATCCTGCTGCGGCAGCTGAATTTTAGGCTGGATAGTGAGGGTATTATTGCTGGTTGCACAGCCGGCTAAAATGAACGCAGCCAACAGTGGGAATAACAGTTTTTTCAACATACTTTTTCTCGTTGGTGTCAGGGGGTTGGTTTGCAAAAACTGCGGCCATCATAGCATTGCCCGGCAGTGAAAAAAGCCCTGTTGCGGGTGAAATTGTCTCTGAAACCGTTTTAAGCCCCTTCTCTGACAGGCAGGTTTGCTGATGGTTTCGACTGCGTTATGATGCACACCAGAAGCGGGCTGACATAAAATGCAATATTTAGCGTCCGCCGGCGGGTAAGCGCACTAAAAGCGACTAAGATTGAATGAGATGGGGCACCGCGCTCGCCATTGAGGAGTAATAGCCATGATCCGCGAACAAATAGAAGAAAAGCTGCGTGTGGCGTTTCAGCCAGCTCATCTGGAAGTGCATGACGAAAGTTACCGGCACAACGTGCCTGCCGGATCGGAAAGTCACTTCAAAGTGGTGATTGTCAGCGACTGCTTTGCAGGCCAGCGCTTCCTGGCGCGTCATCGTCTGATTTATAGCGAACTGGCGGCTGAATTAGCGGGCAGTGTCCATGCCTTAGCCCTGCATACTTACACCCTGAAAGAGTGGGAAGGGTTGCAGGATACCGTTCTGGCTTCGCCTAACTGTCGTGGTGCCGGAAGTCTCGCCTGATCTCCCTCCTCTGAAACGGCCTGCTGGCCGTTTTTTCTGTGATTTAGCGAAAAACGCGATCCCTGGCTCAAAAAAGCAGCAAACCTGCTGAAAAGTGGTGAGTTAGCGTCCTCGACTCATTCCAGCGATGCCGCTATAATGCTGCGTCTATTTTTCCGGAATGTCTTCGGGACGCTTCTGGTAACAGGGATCAGGTTCTCTTCACGGAAGCCGTCCCGGTTGTTGGATACGGCGCATTTCACTATGTGTGGTGTCTGAAGTTGACCGAGCACGTGATTTTTTGAGGTAACAAGATGCAAGTTTCTGTAGAGACCACTCAGGGCCTGGGCCGTCGCATTACGATTACTGTTGCAGCTGACAGCATCGAAAGCGCAGTAAAAAAAGAACTGGTTGACGTTGCCAGGAAAGTTCGCATCGATGGTTTCCGTAAAGGCAAAGTGCCGATGAACATCGTGGCGCAGCGTTACGGCGCTTCTGTCCGTCAGGACGTGCTGGGCGAGCTGATGACGCGCAACTTTGTTGACGCCATCATCAAAGAAAAAATTAATCCGGCTGGCGCACCAAACTATGTGCCGGGCGAATACAAAGAAGGCCAGGATTTCACCTACGCGGTTGAATTCGAAGTCTATCCGGAAGTTGAGCTGAAAGGCCTGGAAAACATCGAAGTCGAAAAACCTGTCGTTGAAGTAACTGATGCTGATGTTGATGCCATGCTGGATACTCTGCGCAAGCAGCAGGCCAACTGGATCGAAAGCGACGCAGCTGCAGGCCCGGAAGATCGTGCAACTATCGATTTCAACGGTTCTGTTGACGGTGAAGAGTTCGAAGGCGGCAAAGCCACTGATTTCGTTCTGGCCATGGGCCAGGGCCGCATGATCCCAGGCTTTGAAGAAGGCGTTGTGGGTCACAAAGCGGGCGAAACGTTCACTATCGACGTGAAATTCCCGGACGACTACCACGCAGAAACCCTGAAAGGGAAAGATGCGAAGTTCGAGATCGTGCTGAAGAAAGTTGAAACGCGTGAGCTGCCAGAGCTGACTGAAGAGTTCATCAAACGTTTCGGCGTTGAAGATGGTTCAGTAGCCGGTCTGCGCACTGAAGTGCGTAAGAACATGGATCGCGAGCTGAAAGGCGCTATCCGTAACCGCATCAAAACTCAGGCGATCGACGGCCTGGTTGAAGCGAACGAAATCGACGTGCCAGCTGCGCTGGTTGACAGCGAAATCGATGTTCTGCGTCGTCAGGCTGCACAGCGTTTCGGTGGCAACGAACAGCAGGCGCTGGAACTGCCACGCGAACTGTTTGAAGAGCAGGCTAAACGCCGTGTTGTTGTCGGTCTGCTGCTGGGCGAAGTGATTCGTACCCACGAGCTGAAAGCTGACGAAGCGCGCGTGAACACCATGATCGAAGAGATGGCTTCTGCGTATGAAGATCCGAAAGAAGTCATCGAGTTCTACAGCAAGAATAACGAGCTGATGAACAATATGCGCAACGTCGCGCTGGAAGAGCAAGCGGTTGAAGCGGTCCTGGCGAAAGCTAAAGTGACCGAGAAAGAGACCAACTTCCAGGATCTGATGAATCAGACCGCTCAGGCCTGATCACGCAGTTAACCGTCTGTGCTAAGCCCGTGACTGAAAAGTCGCGGGCTTTTTTGTATTTTGCGTACAGAACGCGACTCTTCGCCGCTATTTGCTTAATTAATCGGCAAATTATTCACGCATCGCTTTTTCCGGGTTAGCGAACAGGGAAAAGATTGTTATGCTTGAAACATGCGTGCAGCATCCCCAGATAGTGGGAGTATGCAGAAATGAGAGTGAGGCTGGCTGATTAACCGTCCTGAAGGTGTCGGAAAAGGTGCGACGTGGAGTTTCCCGAGCGTCTTACGTAGAATCGGTACAGAATGTTGCCAATGAAATTTATCCAGGAGACGGTAATGTCATACAGTGGCGATCGTGAATATACTGCACCGCACAATGCGCTGGTGCCAATGGTGGTTGAACAAACTTCGCGTGGTGAGCGTTCTTACGACATCTACTCCCGTCTGCTGAAAGAGCGCGTCATTTTTCTGACCGGTCAGGTTGAAGACCACATGGCTAATCTGATCGTGGCGCAGATGCTGTTTCTGGAAGCTGAGAACCCGGAAAAAGATATCTATCTCTACATCAACTCGCCAGGCGGTGTGATCACGGCCGGTATGTCGATTTACGACACCATGAAATTTATCAAACCGGATGTCAGCACCATCTGTATGGGACAGGCCTGTTCAATGGGAGCGTTTCTGCTGACAGCGGGCACTAAAGGGAAGCGTTTCTGTCTGCCAAACTCGCGCGTGATGATCCACCAGCCGCTGGGCGGCTATCAGGGCCAGGCGTCAGACATTGAAATCCATGCGCGTGAAATCCTTAATGTTAAACAGCGCATGAATGAGCTGATGGCTGAGCATACCGGTAAAACGCTGGAAGAAATTGAGCGTGATACCGAGCGTGATCGTTTCCTCTCTGCAAATGAAGCGGTAGAGTATGGATTAGTCGATTCAATTCTGACGCATCGCCAATAAGACCCCGACTTACCGTTGTCACTGGTCTATAGTTAACAGGACAACGGTACTATTTATGGGTTGAATGAATTTCGGCCGTCCCTGTACGGCCTGAGCCGTACGCGGGTATGGCCTGAGAACAAGAAGAGGTTAACTGATGACAGATAAGCGCAAAGACGGTTCAGGAAAGTTGCTGTACTGCTCTTTTTGCGGCAAAAGCCAGCATGAAGTGCGTAAGCTGATTGCCGGGCCGTCAGTGTATATCTGCGATGAGTGTGTTGACCTGTGCAACGACATCATTCGCGAAGAGATTAAAGAAGTTGCCCCGCATCGTGAACGCAGTGCGTTGCCAACCCCACATGAAATTCGCCATCACCTCGATGATTATGTTATCGGTCAGGAAAGAGCGAAGAAAGTGCTGGCGGTTGCGGTTTACAACCACTACAAGCGTTTGCGTAACGGTGATACCAGCAATGGCATCGAACTGGGCAAAAGTAACATTCTGCTGATTGGCCCGACCGGTAGTGGTAAAACGCTGCTGGCAGAAACGCTGGCGCGCCTGCTGGATGTGCCATTCACTATGGCTGACGCCACCACGCTGACTGAAGCCGGTTACGTGGGTGAAGACGTTGAAAACATCATCCAGAAACTGCTGCAGAAATGTGATTACGACGTACAGAAAGCACAGCGCGGCATCGTTTATATCGATGAAATCGATAAAATCTCACGCAAGTCTGATAACCCGTCGATTACCCGTGACGTGTCAGGCGAAGGTGTACAGCAGGCTCTGCTTAAACTGATTGAAGGCACCGTGGCTGCCGTTCCGCCGCAGGGTGGACGTAAGCATCCGCAACAGGAATTCTTGCAGGTTGATACCTCGAAAATTCTGTTTATCTGCGGCGGCGCATTCGCCGGCCTGGACAAAGTGATCTCCCAGCGCGTGGAAACCGGATCTGGTATTGGTTTTGGTGCCACCGTGAAAGGGAAGTCACAGAAAGCCAGCGAAGGTGAACTGCTTTCACAGTGTGAACCTGAAGATTTGATCAAGTTTGGTCTGATCCCTGAGTTCATCGGTCGTCTGCCTGTGGTCGCGACCCTGAGCGAGCTGAGTGAAGAAGCGCTGATTCAGATTCTGCGTGAGCCGAAAAACGCTCTGACCAAACAGTACCAGGCGCTGTTTAACCTGGAAGGGGTTGAACTGGAGTTCCGTGACGAGGCATTAACCGCTATCGCGAAGAAAGCGATGTCACGTAAAACCGGTGCTCGTGGTCTGCGTTCTATTGTTGAAGGTGCGCTGCTGGAAACCATGTATGACCTGCCTTCCATGGATGACGTGGAAAAAGTAGTGATTGATGAATCAGTTATTGAAGATCAGTCTGAGCCCATGTTGATCTACGGCAAGCATGAAGCGCAGGCATCTGGCGAATAATTAAACAGATCGTCCATGTTGTTCAATTAAAAAAGGGGAAAATGTTTCCCCTTTTGCTTTTCTCGCCTCTGTGACGTTGAATGTCGGACAATCATCCCCATATACTCAGATACCTGTGGGTTTAACTGCATACCTGCCTGATGCGGTTCCCATCACCTGGCGGACATTAAACAAAGAGAGAGCTCTATGAATCCTGAGCGTTCTGAACGCATTGAAATCCCCGTGTTGCCGCTGCGCGACGTGGTGGTTTATCCGCACATGGTAATTCCGTTGTTTGTTGGCCGGGAAAAATCAATTCGGTGCCTTGAAGCCGCAATGGATCATGATAAAAAAATCATGCTGGTCGCACAGAAAGAGGCTTCAACGGATGAACCTGGCATTAACGATCTCTTTTCAGTAGGGACCGTTGCATCAGTATTGCAAATGCTGAAACTGCCGGATGGCACTGTCAAAGTCCTGGTAGAAGGTTTACAGCGCGCCCATATTACGACGCTGGCCGACAACGGTGACCATTTTGTTGCACAAGCTGAATATCTGGTTTCGCCAGAGATTGAAGAGCGCGAGCAGGAAGTGCTGGTGCGTACGGCGATCAATCAGTTTGAAGGCTACATCAAACTCAATAAAAAGATCCCACCCGAGGTTTTAACCTCACTGAATAACATTGACGATGCGGCCCGCCTTGCTGACACCGTTGCAGCGCATATGCCACTGAAACTGGCAGACAAACAGTCTGTGCTGGAGATGTCCGACGTTAATGAGCGTCTGGAATATCTGATGGCGATGATGGAATCTGAAATCGATCTGCTGCAGGTTGAGAAGCGCATTCGCAACCGTGTTAAGAAGCAGATGGAGAAGAGCCAGCGCGAGTATTATCTGAATGAGCAGATGAAGGCGATTCAGAAAGAGCTCGGTGAGATGGACGACGCGCCTGACGAGTACGAAGCGTTAAAACGCAAAATCGACGCGGCAAAAATGCCGGAAGAAGCGCGTGAAAAAGCAGAAGCTGAGCTACAGAAGCTGAAAATGATGTCCCCGATGTCCGCTGAAGCGACCGTGGTTCGCGGCTACATCGACTGGATGGTGCAGGTTCCGTGGAACGCGCGCAGTAAAGTGAAGAAAGATCTGCGTAAAGCGCAGGAGACGCTGGACACTGACCATTACGGCCTGGAGCGCGTGAAGGATCGTATTCTTGAGTATCTTGCGGTTCAGAGTCGTGTCAGCAAAATCAAAGGGCCGATTCTGTGCCTGGTCGGACCGCCAGGGGTAGGTAAAACGTCCCTCGGTCAGTCGATCGCCAAAGCGACCGGACGTAAATATGTGCGTATGGCGCTGGGTGGCGTGCGTGATGAAGCGGAAATCCGTGGTCACCGTCGTACTTACATCGGCTCTATGCCGGGTAAACTCATCCAGAAAATGGCGAAAGTCGGGGTTAAGAACCCGCTGTTCCTGCTGGATGAGATCGACAAAATGTCTTCGGACATGCGCGGCGATCCTGCTTCAGCGCTGCTGGAAGTGCTTGATCCTGAGCAGAACATTGCGTTCAACGACCACTATCTGGAAGTCGACTATGACCTCTCTGATGTCATGTTCGTGGCAACGTCGAACTCAATGAACATCCCGGCACCGCTGCTGGACCGTATGGAAGTGATTCGTCTGTCGGGTTATACCGAAGATGAGAAACTGAACATCGCTAAGCAGCATCTGCTGACCAAGCAGATTGAGCGCAACGCGCTGAAAGCCAGTGAAATTACGGTTGAAGACAGCGCGATTGTCGGCATTATCCGTTACTACACCCGTGAAGCTGGCGTGCGTAGTCTTGAGCGTGAGCTGTCGAAATTGTGCCGTAAAGCGGTGAAATCACTGCTGATGGACAAGACGAAAAAGCACATCACCATCAACGGTGAAAACCTCAAGGACTTCCTGGGCGTACAGCGCTTCGACTACGGCCGTGCTGACAGTGAAAACCGTGTGGGTCAGGTCACTGGCCTGGCGTGGACGGAAGTGGGCGGCGATCTGCTGACCATCGAAACTGCGTGTGTACCGGGTAAAGGCAAGCTGACTTACACCGGCTCCCTGGGTGAAGTGATGCAGGAGTCGATTCAGGCTGCGCTGACCGTGGTGCGTGCCCGTGCCGAGAAACTGGGCATTAATGGTGACTTCTACGAAAAACGTGATATTCACGTTCACGTGCCAGAAGGCGCCACACCGAAAGATGGCCCGAGTGCCGGTATCGCAATGTGTACCGCGCTGGTCTCTTGTCTGACCGGTAACCCGGTGCGTGCGGATGTCGCTATGACCGGTGAAATCACCCTGCGTGGTCAGGTTCTGCCGATTGGCGGTCTGAAAGAGAAACTGCTGGCAGCACACCGTGGTGGCATTAAAACCGTGCTGATCCCGGACGACAACAAGCGTGATCTGGAAGAGATTCCACAGAACGTGATTGCCGATCTGGAGATCCATCCGGTGAAACGCATTGAAGAGGTGCTGAATCTGGCACTGGAAAATGCGCCTTACGGCATGCAGGTCGCAACAGCAAAATAGTGATTAACGGCATAAACCGTTAAAAAGCGGAGCTGGCAAGGCAATTGGCGCTTGCCAGCTTTTTTTTGTGCCGCTAATTTAGGTGGCTGTCGATGCGACGTTCTCAGAGAAATTCCGTTGTTTCGGCTCCACAGGCTTGATATAACTTGCTGCGCGTTCGTACCCGGCCGGAAGCCCGGTACGATGTGAAATAATAAAAGAGGGGATGAAGAGAGTGAATAAGTCACAATTGATCGACAAAATTGCTGCCGATGCTGATATTTCTAAAGCTGCAGCAGGACGTGTTTTAGATGCATTTATGGGCTCAGTTTCAGATGCGCTGAAAGAGGGTGATGAAGTGGCTCTGGTGGGTTTCGGCACATTCTCTGTGCGTGACCGCGCTGCACGTACCGGCCGCAATCCGCAAACCGGTAAAGAAATCACCATCCCGGCTGGTAAAGTACCGGGTTTCCGTGCTGGTAAAGCATTGAAAGACGCTGTCAATTAATAACAACGAATAGATTCATTGACGCATTTTCTTCAGTGGATTAGAGGACGATTAACCCGTTCTCATGTAACATACGGGCACATCAATGAGATGTGCCTTTTTTGTTTTAACCGGTGAGAATCGGGTCGTAAGATGGACCTGGACCGTATTGAGACTGCCAGCCAAGCCAGCAGTTACGTGAGTCGCCAGCCAGTGGCGAGTTGCGACCGAGCTTTACATTCACACTACAGCGGAGCGTTGCCATACCATGATGGACAATTTACGCGCGGCGTCGAACCATGTCGTGCTCAAGATTATTCTGGGACTGATTATCGTCTCTTTTGTGCTGACAGGCGTTGGCAACTATCTGATTGGCGGCAATAACGACTATGCGGCCAAAGTTAACGGTCAGGAGATTAGCCGGGGACAGCTGGAGCAGGCTTTCAACAGTGAACGCAGTCGTCAGCAGCAGATGCTGGGTGACCAGTTCTCGCAGCTGGCCAGCAACGATGGCTTCATGCAGCAGATGCGTCAGCAGGCACTGTCTCAGTTAATCGACCAGGCACTGCTCGACAGCTACATCAAAGATCTCCACCTCAGCATCAGTGACGATCAGGTTAAGCAGGCTATCTTCAATCAGCAGGCTTTCCAGACCAACGGCAAATTCGATAATGCTAAATATCTGGCGCTGATCGGCAACATGGGTTTCAGTGCCGACCAGTATGCTGAAGCGCTGCGTAAGCAACTCTCCAATCAGCAGCTGATCAATGCTGTGGCCAACACAGACTTCACGCTGAAAGGCGAAGCCAGCAAACTGGTGGATCTGGTTTCACAGCAACGTGATATTCGTCAGGCGACGCTGGACGTCAATGCCCTGATGGCGAAACAAACCGTCACCGACGACGAAATCAGTCAGTATTATCAGCAGCATAAAACCAGCTTTATGGCACCGGAGCAGTTCCGTGTCAGCTACATCCTGATGGATGCTGCCAGCATGCAGCAGGATGCCAGCGAAGCGGATATTCAGGCCTGGTACGACCAGCATAAAGCGGACTATTCGCAGCCACAGCGTACGCGCTACAGCGTCATTCAGACCAAAACTGAAGCCGATGCCAATGCGGTACTGGCTCAGCTGAAGGGTGGCGCTAACTTCGCGGATGTGGCGAAAGCCAAATCCATCGACCCAATCTCTGCGCGTAAGGGCGGTGATATGGGCTGGCTGGAACCGTCAACGACCCCTGATGAGCTGAAAAATGCCGGTCTGACGGAGAAAGGCCAGATGTCAGGCGTGATTAAATCTTCAGTGGGCTTCCTGGTGGTTCGTCTCGACGATATTCAGCCAGAGCAGGTTAAGCCACTGGATGACGTTCGCAGCGCTGTTGCCGCGAAAGTGAAGCAGGAGAAGGGCGTTGATGCCTTCTACAAACTGCAGCAGAAAGTCAGTGAAGCGGCCAGCAATGACAATGAGTCACTGGCGGGTGCTGAGCAGGCTTCGGGTCTGAAAGCGAAAGAGACCGGCTGGTTCAGTCAGGACACGCTGCCAGACGCGCTTAACTTTGATGCTGTGAAGCAGGCAATCTTTAACGGCGGTCTGGTGGGTCAGAACGGTGCGCCGGGCAACAACTCCGACATTATTACCGTCGACGGCGATCGTGCCTTTGTGCTGCGTATCAGCGAGCACAAACCGGAAGCGGTAAAACCGCTGGAGCAGGTTAAGGCGCAGATTACGGATACGCTTAAGCATGACAAAGCGACACAGCAGGCGAAAGCACAGGCCGATAAACTGCTGACCGATCTCAAAGCGGGCAAGCTGGAAGCACTGACTGCAGCAGGCCTGACGCTGAGCGCCAGCAAAACCGTTGACCGCAATGCGCAGGATCCGGTGGCACAGGCCGCCTTTAATCTGCCTCAGCCTGCTGATAATAAGCCTTCATGGGGTGTCAGCGAAGATATGCAGGGTAATGTGGTGCTGGTGGCGGTAGATAAAGTTAAAACCGGCAGCATGCCACAGGCGCAGATTGACGAAATGGTTAAGGGCGTCACGCAGAACAATGCGCAGCTGACGTTTGAAGCCTTACTGCAAAACCTCCGTAAAGAGGCGAAAATCAAGTACGGCGCTGCCGCACAAATGCAGTAAGCCTCGCAAAAGCTACGCAACGACTGTAACAATCAAAGGCCGCATTCGCGGCCTTTTCCATTTCTGAAATCCCGCTTTTGAGCCTTGTGCGGTGTAGTGCCACTCTGTCACTGCTGTTTACACACAAGGAGAAACACAGCATGGCTAAACATAAACTTGTTGCCTTTTATCTCTCACTCGCACTGGGCGGTACACTCTGTCACGGCAGCGTCTCTGCGGCACCTGAACCTGCCAGTCCGGCTGTGTCGCAGAACGCACATCCTGCACCGAAGCCGGAGACAGCCGCGCAGCTGCAGCCAAAGCAGGAACATGTCAGCATCAATGAAGCGACAGCGGAACAGCTCTCTGCTGCTATGAATGGTGTGGGGCTGAAGAAAGCGCAGGCGATTGTGAACTATCGCGAACAGTACGGACCCTTTAGCGCGATTCAGCAACTCAGTGAAGTACCGGGTATCGGTAACGCGCTGATAGAGCGAAATGCGTCCCGGCTGAAATTGTGAGGCAGTACACATCTGTGATGCTTAACCCACGCTAATCAGGTGACTCTGCTAAAGTGAACAGGTCCAACCAGTTAACTTACAGTAGCAGGAGAGCATGATCATGCAGACCACCATAAAAGTGCGTGGCTATCATCTGGATGTCTATCAGCACGTCAACAATGCGCGCTATCTTGAGTTTCTTGAGGAGGCGCGCTGGCAATGGCTGGAAGAGGTTGAAGCGTTCCACTGGTTGCTGGAACAGAAACTGGCTTTTGTGGTGGTCAATATCAACATTAACTACCGTCGCCCGGCCGTGCTGGGCGACGTACTGGCTATCGACAGTGAGATTACGCAGTTAAATGGCAAAAGCGGCATTATTGCCCAGCGGGTGTTGCTGGCAGGTCAGGAGACCGTGGTGGCGGATGCCGCACTCACGTTTGTCTGTATTGATTTGCGGACCCAAAAGGCGGTTGCGCTGGAAGGGGAGTTACGTGAGCGGCTGATGCGTCTGATGGCATGAGCTGATAAAAAGCGGCAAACCTGACTGCTTTGCCGCCATGTCATACCGTCTTAGTTAAGGCCGCTTTTAGCTTTCATGGCAGACATTACGCCCGCCCGATCGCTGAGATAACCCTGCAGGCCATTGGCCCGTAAATGACAGGCAGCACACTCACCACATCCGTCGCCTTTTACGCCGTTATAGCAGGTCAGCGTCTGCTCGCGTACCAGCGAAAGTTGCTGCCAGTAATCTGCCAGCGCCCAGGTTTCCGCTTTATTGAGCCACATCAGCGGCGTCTCAAAACGCACCTCGCGAGCCATGCCAAGCGACACCGCATGGTTCAGCGCTTTGACAAACTCATCGCGGCAGTCGGGATAGCCGGAAAAATCGGTTTCGCAGACGCCGGTGATGACCGCTTCCGCTTCGACCTGATACGCGTAAACTGAGGCCAGCGTCAGAAAGAGAATATTGCGTCCTGGTACAAACGTACTGGGTAATCCACTGGCCTCAGGATTATAAGCCGGCACCGGAATGTTATCCCGCGTCAGGCTGCTGACAGCGAGTTCGTTCAGCATGGTCACGTCCAGCACTTTATGTGCGCGCGCACCCAGTGTCATCGCCAGATCGCGGGCGACATCGATCTCTTCCCGGTGGCGTTGTCCATAGTCGAAAGTGACACAGTGAACTTCATCATAAAGCTGTACAGCCTGAATCAGGCAGGTAGTGGAGTCTTGTCCACCGCTGAAAACTACAACCGCGCGTTTCATGGTGTTTCCCTGATAATTAATTTTGCGCTTATGGTAATGCCTCAGTCCGCTGCTGAACAGCTGCAAGGCGGATCAATGGGCGGTGGAATCCATGCGCGGCTGAAATCAAACCAGCCCAGCGTGTTCAGTTCAATCCCTTCTACGGCAGGGGGCGCATAAATCTGGTAGCGATAATTGAACAGAGGCAGCAGGATGCCGTCCCTCATCAGTTGATGATAAAGCTGCTGTAGCGCACGGGTACGGCTGTCGCTATCTGCTATCTGCTGGATAGCCAGCAGTTGCGCCTGGACTTCTTCGCCATGCGGTGTAGACCACAGCCGACGCCATAGCGGGTCAATCTGTAACCAGCTCGCCAGTGTGAAGATCGGCGCATCGCCAATCAGCCGATCGCCCATCACGATATCCGCCTCATCAGGCGGGTCGATATGATGCCAGCTTTTCACCGGGTGAAAAACGACGTTCAGAGTACAACCGTGCTGTTTTAACAGGGCGACCAGTGCCTGTGACATCTGATGCAGCTCAACCGGCAGCTGATAATGCAGTGTCAGGGTGGTGGGCAAGGGGACCGGAACATTATCAATCAGCGGCACTTCCCAGCCAGGTAACAGCTCTTTGCTGGGGGTAATTAATCCCTCATCCAGTGGTAATCGGCTGACGATGCCGCTTTGCTGAATCAGCTGGAAAAGCGTGCGCGCCTGATCAGGGGTAAATCCGGCTCGCGGCCGACAGACCAGATAACAGAAGCCGAGACTGATGCTACTGCTGACCGGCTTCAATGTCCTGAGTTCTGCGGCATCCCCTATCGCAATCTGCACCGGATGACGACAGCTGCTGCCGAGAGCGGGATCAAACAGCTGAGGAGTAATCCAGTACTCCACCGCCTGCAGCAGAGGACGCTGCAGATGCCAGCGCGCATGGCTTTCAATCCTCACCAGCTCAGCGCTGAAATGCCTCAGTTTCCACGGCCCGCTGCCTGTCTTCATATCAGCGGGATGGGGCAGCAGACACAAAAGATGGGCAAGTCGGTGAGGCAACCAGAAATCAGGTCGTCGCAGGGTAAACCGCAGCGCCAGCGGGTGAGGCGCATCCACGCTGACCACATCGGCAAGCAATATCCTGACACGCGTATCCCGCAACAGCTGGCGGAACTGCGTCACCAGTTGTGCGGCCTGCACCGGCTCGTCGTTATGCCACATCAGCTGAGGCCGTAACCAGAATAACCAGCTACATGACGCCTCATCGTGCTGCCAGTGATGCGCCAGGTCGCCGACCGGCGCATCCTGCTCAAAACGGGTCAGACCGGAATAGATCTGACGAACCAGGTGCTGTTCAGCCCGTCCGGTAATCTGGCGCGGCTCGGTGCTCTCCATCGGACGATAGTAGGGGATACGCAGAACCGGCGTGTCGTTCTGCCATTGTCCACCCATTAACGGCCGCAGCATATTGATCAGCCTTTCCGGCGGCAGATCCAGCAGCTGTAAGGCATCCGCCGCATCTCCGGCATCAAGCTGTTTTTGCAACAACTGCTGCCGTAACTGTTCAGGCGTGCGCAGAAACACTAACTGACCCTGTTTGCCACGGCCCGGCTCGCCGTGCCAGCTAAGCCAGCCAGCGTGCTGCCACTGTGACAGTAACGTGCGCAGATGACGCTCGCTGCAGATGCAGTGGCGCGCCATCTCTGCCACGCAGGTCTGCTGAGGGATGCCCTGGCTTTGCTGCCACAGGCGCTGAAACTGATTAAGGCGGTTAAGCTGACGCATCGTAAACCCGGAACAGTTTTTTAAAAGTATTCACTATTAGTTCCGCGATTAACAGGCAATAGTAAGCTCATCTTTTCAGCATGAGGGTAACCATAATGCGTTTAGCCGCATTCGATATGGATGGCACATTATTGCTGCCGGATCATCAGCTGGGTCAGCAGACGCTGGATAGCCTGCAGGCGTTGCATCTGCGTGGCGTAAATCTGGCGCTGGTGACGGGCCGCCATCTGCTGGAGATGCAGATTCTGAGGGAGAAATTAATGCTGCCTGCGTGGCTGATTACCGGGAACGGCACTCGTGTACACGACAGGCAGGGCAATCTGATCTTTGCGCGTGATCTGCCCTCTGCGGTAGCCGAAGAGGTCATCCATCGCCACTGGGAAACATCCGCGTCGATCCACATTTTCAACGATCAGG
The DNA here is from genome assembly GCF_025153065.1 of Pantoea sp. XY16. Lineage (NCBI taxonomy): Bacteria > Pseudomonadati > Pseudomonadota > Gammaproteobacteria > Enterobacterales > Erwiniaceae > Pantoea > Pantoea sp. XY16. Next base: position 150,951 of record NZ_JANZNP010000001.1, read on the forward strand.
GGTGGTTTACCGATCGCCCCCAGCCTGAGCTGCTGGTGGCCCATCAGATGAGCGGGTTTAGCTATCAGCTGTGCGATTTGAAAAGGCTTCCCGCGCATCAGGTAACAAAAATCTGCTTTATCGATCAGCATCAGCATCTGTGCCAGCTGAAAACGGAACTGGGTGCGGCGCTGGGTGAGCAGGCGAATATCTGCTTCTCTGCGGTGGACTGTCTGGAAGTGTTGCCCGCCAGTTGCAACAAAGGCAGCGCGCTGGCGCTGTTGTGCGACCATCTGTCACTGACGCTGGCGGAGTGCATGGCGTTCGGGGATGCAATGAATGACAGAGAAATGCTGTCGCAAGTTGGGCGGGGCTTCATCATGGGCAATGCGATGGCGCAACTGAAAGCTGCGCTACCGCATCTGCCGGTATTAGGGCATTGCGAGACACAGGCGGTGTCTCACTATTTAAATCACTGGCTGGCAACACCCGACCTCGCGTATTCCCCCGAATGCTGAGGATTGCCGTGAACCGGACTGGATGTCCGGTTTTTTATTCGAGTTCGCACTGCCACGGCGTGATATCGCCAATATGTTTTGCCACCCATTCCGGCTGATAGTAGCTATCGGGATAACGTTCGCCACTGTCGCACAGCAGTGTCACCAGGGATCCCTGCTGATTTGCTGCCCGTAAGCGTTTCGCCACCTGCATCATGCCCCAGAAATTGGTGCCCGTAGAGGCGCCCGGTTTGCGTCCCAGGATCTTTTCCAGCTTCAGCATGGCGGCCAACGTCGCACCATCCGGTACTTTGATCATTTCATCAATCACGTCAGGCATAAATGACGGCTCTACGCGCGGACGGCCAATTCCCTCGATCATGCTGCCGCGCGTGCTGGTCAGTGTTGCATCACGCTGTTGCCAGTAATCGAAAAACACGGAATGCTGGGGATCCACCACCAGCAGTTTCGTTTCCAGGCCCTGATAACGAATATAGCGGCCCAGCGTCGCCGAGGTGCCGCCAGTGCCCGCGCTCATAATCACCGTATGCGGAATCGGATAGGGTTCATGCTGCATCTGACGGAAAATGCTCTCAGCAATATTGTTATTACCGCGCCAGTCAGTAGCGCGTTCAGCGTAGGTAAACTGATCCATAAAATGGCCATTCAGCTCACGTGCCAGCCGTTCAGATTCTGCGTAAAGCTGGCAGGGATCCTCGACAAAATGGCACTGTCCACCATAAAAGGTGATCTGCTCAATTTTACGTTTCGCCGTGCTGGCGGGCATCACCGCAATAAAGGGCAGACCAAGCAGCCTTGCGAAGTACGCCTCTGAAACGGCCGTGCTGCCTGACGAGGCTTCGATAATCGGCGTATTCTCTTTAATCCAGCCGTTGGAGAGACCGTAGAGAAACAGGGATCGTGCCAGCCGATGTTTAAGACTGCCACTGGGATGGGTGCTCTCATCTTTCAGATAGAACCAGATGCCGGGAAAATCCGCCAGATCGAAACGGATCAAATGGGTTTCAGCCGATCGTTGAAAATCAGCGTTAATTTCGTTGATAGCGTGGCGAATCCAGCAGGTCTGCATTTCAGGCATCCGGTAAAGAAGTGATGCGGCCATTTTATGGCACGTGCAGGAAAAAGAGATTGCAAAAATACCGCTAAAATCGCGGTAATGGAGAAAATGATTCTCCGGGAGTCCCATATGCTAGATAAAACTGACCTTAAACTGCTCTCACTGCTGCAGCAGGATTGCACGCTGTCGCTGCAGGCGCTGGCGGATGCCGTCAACCTCACCACCACACCCTGCTGGAAGCGCCTGAAAAAGCTGGAAGATGATGGCATTATTCGCGCCCGGGTGGCACTGCTGGATGGGGATAAAATCGGACTGTCACTGACGGCGTTTATGTTTGTGAAAACCCAGCAGCATAGCCGCGACTGGTATCAGGCCTTTGTCTCGGTGGTAAGCAGCATGCCCGAGGTGATGGCCTTTTACCGGATGGCAGGCGAGTATGATTACCTGCTGCGCATTCAGGTGGCCGACATGAAGAGCTATGATGCTTTCTACAAGCGATTAGTGAACGGTGTGCCCGGCCTGATTGATGTGACATCCAGCTTCGCCATGGAAGAGATTAAATACACCACGGCTTTACCTGTCGCCCCCTGAGGGCCTGAGATTGAGAGCAGCGTTGTGCGATTATTCAGTCAATTAAGTTGGTATTTTCTGAGGGAGTGGCGGCGCTATCTGGGCGCGGTTATCCTGCTGATTGTTATTGCTATTCTGCAGTTGCTGCCGCCGCATGTGGTCGGTGTCATTGTTGATGGTGTCACACGTGACAACATGAGTACCAGTCGCATCATGATGTGGATTGGCATCATGCTGGCAACCGCAGTGGTGGTCTATCTGCTGCGCTACGTCTGGCGCGTACTGCTGTTTGGTGCCTCCTACCAGCTGGCGGTTGAGCTGCGCGAAGATTTTTATCGCCAGCTGAGTCGGCAGCAACCGGCATTTTATCTGCGTCACCGCACAGGTGACCTGATTGCGCGCGCCACTAACGATGTGGATCGGGTAGTGTTTGCAGCCGGGGAAGGGGTGCTGACGCTGGTCGACTCGCTGGTGATGGGCTGCGTGGTGCTGCTGGTGATGAGTACGCAAATCAGCTGGCAGCTGACGCTGCTGGCGCTGGTGCCGATGCCCATTATGGCGATCGTCATCCATCGCTACGGTAATCAGCTGCATCATCGCTTTAAACTGGCCCAGGCGGCCTTCTCCAGCCTTAACGACCAGACGCAGGAGAGCCTGACCAGCATCCGGATGATTAAATCCTTCGGTCTTGAACAGCATCAGTCGCAGCAATTCTCCGACATCGCCCGCGATACCGGTGAAAAGAACCTGCGCGTGGCGCGGGTCGATGCCCGTTTCGATCCCACTATCTACATCGCTATTGGTTTCTCAAACCTGCTGGCGATTGGCGGCGGAAGCTGGCTGGTGTGGCATGACCAGATGACGCTGGGGCAGCTTACCAGCTTTGTGATGTATCTCGGCCTGATGATCTGGCCGATGCTGGCGCTGGCGTGGATGTTCAATATCGTCGAACGCGGCAGCGCCGCCTGGAGCCGCATCGGTGCATTACTGGCGGAAGCGCCAGCGGTGGAAGATGGTGATAAGTCACTGCCACCTGACCCGGGCACGCTGCAGGTCGCGATTCGCGCCTTTCACTATCCGGCCAGCGCGGCTCCGGTGTTAAGTGATGTCAGCTTCCAGCTGAAGCCCGGCGAAATGCTGGGACTGTGTGGGCCAACCGGCAGCGGAAAAAGTACCTTACTGAGCCTGATCCAGCGCCATTTTGATATTCAGCAGGGCGACATCCGTTATCACCAGATCCCGCTGCCGCAGTTACGGCTGGACAGCTGGCGCAGTCGTCTCGCCGTGGTCAGCCAGACACCATTCCTGTTTTCGGACAGCGTAGCGAACAATATTGCGCTGGGGAAACCGGGCGCAACCCAGCAGGAGATTGAACAGGCCGCCACCCTGGCCTGCGTGCATGACGATATCCTGCGGCTGCCGCAGGGTTATGAAACCGAAGTCGGGGAGCGAGGTGTGATGCTGTCCGGTGGACAGAAGCAGCGTCTTTCGATTGCCCGGGCACTGCTGCTGAACGCAGAAATCCTGATTCTGGACGACGCACTCTCTGCGGTGGATGGTCGTACCGAGCACGAAATCCTGCATAACCTGCGCATCTGGGGGCAGGGAAAAACACTGATTATCAGCGCGCATCGCCTGTCAGCGCTGACGGAAGCCAGTGAAATTCTGGTGTTACAACAGGGCAGCGTGGCACAGCGTGGCAATCATGACGCGCTGACCGCCAGCGCTGGCTGGTATCGTGACATGTATCGTTACCAGCAACTGGAAGCGGCGCTGGATGATGATGAAAATGAGAAAGGAGTGCCGCATGGCTAAGTCTGCCCGCTTGTGGCCAACCCTGAAGCGCCTGCTGAGTTACGGTAAGCCCTGGCGTAAATCCCTGTCGCTGGCGGTAGGCATGCTGTGGATCGCTGCCGCGGCGGAAGTAACCGGTCCGGTGCTGGTCAGCTACTTTATTGATAACCTGGTGGCGAAGCATCAGATGCCCTGGGGACTGGTGGCCGGTCTGGTCATCAGCTTTGTCCTGCTTCAGCTACTGGCCGCCGGGCTGCACTACTGGCAGGCGCTGCTGTTTAATCGCGCTGCGATTGGTGTGGTGCAGCGGTTACGCAGTGACGTGATGAATGCTGCGCTTTGTCAGCCGCTGAGCGCCTTTGATACTCAGCCGGTCGGGCAGATTATTTCGCGCGTGACGAATGACACCGAAGTGATCCGCGATCTTTATGTCACAGTGGTTTCAACCGTACTGCGTAGCGCTGCGCTGGTCGGCGCCATGATGGTGGCCATGTTCAGTCTTGACTGGCGCATGGCGCTGGTAGCAATGATGATCTTCCCGCTGGTACTGATAGTGATGTTCATCTATCAGCGTTACAGCACGCCGATTGCCCGACGGGTTCGCAGCTATCTGGCTGACATCAACAACGGCTTCAATGAAGTGATCAGCGGCATGAGTGTGATTCAGCAGTTTCGTCAGCAGGCACGATTTGGTGAGCGCATGGGCGAAGCGAGCCGCTCTCACTATCTGGCGCGAATGGAGACGCTGCGCCTCGATGGCTTTCTGCTGCGTCCGCTGTTGAGCCTGTTTTCAGCGATGGTCTTGTGCGGGCTGCTGATTCTGTTCAGTTTCTCTGTGCCTGGTGTGTTTGAAGTGGGGGTGCTCTATGCCTTTATTACTTACCTGGGCCGTCTGAATGAGCCACTGATTGAGCTGACCACCCAGCAGTCGATGCTGCAGCAGGCGGTGGTTTCCGGTGAGCGTATTTTCGAGCTGATGGATGCCGCCCAGCAGCAGTATGGGGCCGATCAGCAGCCACTGGCTTCAGGTCGTATTGCCCTGAACAATCTCAGTTTTGCCTACCGTGAAAATCGTGATGTGCTGAGTGATATCAATCTTGAAGTCGCACCGCGTGAGTTTGTGGCGCTGGTGGGCCATACCGGCAGTGGCAAAAGTACCCTGGCTAATCTGTTAATGGGTTATTACCCAGTGACGCGTGGCGAAATCCGTATTGATGATCGCCCGATTGGCGGCTTGAGCCACGCCGTGCTGCGACGCGGTATCGCGATGGTGCAGCAGGATCCGGTGGTGCTGGCCGATACGCTGCTGGCCAATGTGCGGCTGGGCCGCGACATCAGCGAAGAGGCTGTCTGGACAGTGCTGGAACAGGTGCAACTGGCACCGCTGGCGCATGCCCTGCCGGAGGGGATTCACACCCGACTGGGCGAGCAGGGCAATAACCTGTCGGTCGGGCAGAAACAGCTGCTGGCGCTGGCCCGGGTACTGGTTGATCTGCCGCAGATTCTGATCCTCGACGAGGCAACCGCTAACATCGACTCCGGCACCGAGCAGGCGATTCAGCAGACGCTTGCGACACTAAGGCAACACAGCACGCTGGTGGTGATCGCTCACCGCCTCTCAACGATTATCGATGCGGATAAGATTCTGGTGCTGCATCGTGGTCGTGTGGTTGAGCAGGGCACCCATCAGCAACTGCTGGCGCTGCAGGGACGCTACTGGCAGATGTATCAGCTGCAGCAGGCAGGGGAAGATCTGGCGTCGGGCGTACCTGTAACATCTGAAAGCTGACTTGCACCTTTTTTGCGCAGCTTTATCGGAATAATCTGTATAAATGCACTCCTTTGACGCCTGGAGCACCAAAGGAGTGCAGTCTCAGCCTGCGATCCCTGTCACACACCCATTCTCATTCATATCTTCCCTGAAGCATCCCTTGCTCTGTCTCGCCTGACTCACTGATTAAGGGCACTTTTACACTCTGGCACAGGCTTTGCTTATATCCCTGCGTGTCCGTAAACGTTACCTATTTACTCGCTGGAGGGGATCCAATGAAGCTGGTTACCGTCGTAATTAAGCCATTCAAACTGGAGGATGTACGTGAAGCTTTATCCTCTATCGGCATTCAGGGACTGACCGTCTCCGAAGTGAAAGGTTTTGGTCGTCAGAAAGGCCATGCAGAGCTCTATCGTGGCGCAGAGTACAGCGTGAACTTCCTGCCAAAGGTCAAAATTGATATCGCCATTGCCGACGATCAGTTAGACGAAGTGGTGGATGTCATCAGTAAAGCGGCTTACACCGGCAAAATTGGCGACGGTAAAATTTTCGTGGCTGAACTGCAGCGCGTCATCCGTATTCGTACCGGCGAAACCGACGAAGCCGCTCTGTAATTAAGACTCAGTACTGTGATGGGATGGAATAAAAATGAATAAAATTTTCACTAAGCTGGGCCTCACCAGTCTGGCACTGTTACCCTCACTCGCAATGGCTGCGCCTGCCGTTGCGGACAAGGCTGATAACGCATTTATGATGATTTGCACCGCGCTGGTGCTCTTTATGTCAATTCCAGGTATTGCGCTGTTTTACGGCGGTCTGATTCGTGGCAAAAACGTTCTGTCGATGCTGACGCAGGTTGCTGTCACCTTCTCGCTGGTGTGCGTGCTGTGGGTGGTCTACGGCTACTCCCTGGCATTCAGTGAAGGTAACGCTTTTTTCGGCGGCTTTGGCTGGGCCATGCTGAAAAACATTCAGCTTACCGCCGTTATGGGCAGTTTCTATCAGTATATCCACGTAGCATTCCAGGCCTCGTTTGCCTGTATTACCGTGGGCCTGATTGTTGGTGCCATTGCAGAGCGTATCCGTTTCTCTGCCGTATTGATCTTCGTCGGTGTCTGGCTGACGCTTTCATATTTACCTATTGCACACATGGTCTGGGCGGGCGGTTTCCTGGCACAGGATGGCGCACTGGATTTCGCTGGCGGTACCGTGGTGCATATTAACGCCGCTATAGCGGGTCTGGTTGGTGCATATCTGGTGGGCAAACGTGCGGGATTTGGTAAAGAGGCATTCAAACCCCACAACCTGCCGATGGTCTTTACCGGCACCGCTATTCTGTACGTTGGCTGGTTTGGCTTTAATGCCGGTTCAGCTTCAGCAGCGAACGAAATCGCCGCGCTGGCTTTCCTTAACACCGTGGTTGCAACAGCAGGTGCGGTACTGGCATGGACCTTTGGTGAGTGGGCGGTACGGGGTAAGCCTTCACTGCTGGGTGCCTGCTCAGGCTTTATTGCCGGTCTGGTCGCGATTACCCCAGCCTGTGGCTATGTCGGTGTGGGCGGTGCGTTAATCATCGGCCTGGTCGGCGGACTGGCGGGACTGTGGGGCGTCACCACCCTCAAAAAATGGCTGCGCGTTGATGATCCGTGCGATGTGTTCGGCGTGCATGGCGTGTGCGGTATCGTGGGCTGTATCCTGACGGGCGTGTTTGCTTCCTCTTCACTGGGCGGCGTCGGTTATGCTCAGGGTGTAACCATGGGCCATCAGGTCTGGGTGCAGCTCTTCAGTGTGGGTCTGACGATTGTCTGGTCGGGCGTTGTTGCCTTCATTGGCTTCAAGCTGGCCGATCTGATTGTCGGACTGCGCGTACCGGAAGAGCATGAACGTGAAGGTCTGGATGTAAACAGCCACGGCGAGAATGCTTACAACCAGTAATGGACAGGCACTGAAATGAATAATCGGGGGCGAGCAATCGCCCCTTTTTTATTTCTCTTTATTCGCTGCGCTGGCGCATTACCCCTTCCTGAACTGTTGAGGCTACCAGCACACCCTGCTGATTGTAGAACTCGCCGCGGACAAAACCGCGTGCCCCGGAAGCTGAGGTACTGACCACGCTGTAGAGCAGCCATTCAGTGAAGTCGAACGGGCGGTGGAACCACATAGAGTGGTCGATCGTGGCGACCTGCATATCCGGCTCTAAAAAGCCTTTACCGTGCGGCTGCAGCGCAACCGGCAGGAAGTTGAGGTCGGACGCATAGCCGAGCAGGTACTGATGGATACGCAGGTCATCGGGCAGGGGGCCGGTGGCACGGATCCAGACCTGACGCTCCGGTTTATCCACATGTCCACGAAGCGGGTTATGGATCTGTACCGGGCGAATCTCCAGCGGACGTTCAGCAATGAATTTCTCGCGTAACTTTTCTGGCAGCAGATGCGCCATTTTCTGCGCCATCGCCTGTTCGGTTAACAGGTTCTCCGGCCCCGGCACCTGTGGCATCGGATTCTGATGTTCAAATCCGCTTTCAGGTGACTGAAAAGAGGCCGTCATATAAAAAATGGGCTGGCCATTCTGAATGGCGCTGACCCTGCGTGCGCTGAAACTTTTGCCATCACGCAGCGTTTCAACATCATAGATAATCGCTTTCTGGCTATCGCCGGGCCGCAAAAAATAGCTGTGAAATGAGTGAATAATGCGATCTTCCGCGACGGTTTGCTTTGCAGCATACAGCGCCTGACCCACCACCTGACCGCCAAACACCTGGCGCAGTCCCAGATCTTCGCTCTGGCCGCGATATAAACCCTCCTCCAGTTTTTCCAGATTCAATAAATTCAGCAGATTTTGCAGTGCCTGACTCATGGCGCATTCCTCAATATAGTGACCCGCTCAGTGTGAAAGATCGGACCAGTTGACGTCAATCAGACTTTCCGCTTTGCCTGTGCCAGGCAAAATTTCATTTTTGTGCCAATATTAAGCCCATACGGCGAGTGAAGCGCTGTAAGCAGGATTCGCTGCCGACAATCATTTTGATCAAATGGAGACGACATCAATGAAACTCAGGCATGTGTTCAGTGGGGTAGTTATTGCGGTTGCTGTTGCGGGATGTGCCGACAAGAGTAAACCAGTTCCAACGCCAACGCTGGGTTCTGCAGTGGCAGGACAAACGGCCGCGATTGCGCAGCCAAACGTAAGTGGTTCAGTCTTTATCCGCCAGCGCATTGCGCTGCCGCCGGATGCGGTATTAACCGTGACGCTTTCTGATGCCTCCGTATCTGATGCTCCATCAAAAGTGCTGTCGCAGCGCGTGGTGCGTACTGAAGGTAAACAGGCACCGTTCCAGTTTGTATTACCGTTTAACCCTGCCGACATTCAGCCCAATGCACGCATTCTGTTAAGCGCAGCCATCTCAATCGACGGCAAGCTGGCCTTTGTCACTGAAGGCGTGAAGCCGGTCATCAACCAGGGTGGCACCAAAGCTGAACTGCTGCTGGTACCGGTACCGTCAGTAGCGATGCCAACCCAGCCGGGCGCAGCGACAACTGTTCCGTCGACTTCACCCACTCAGGTGACGCCATCTGCTGCTGTTCCGGCACCCACACGTATTTAATTCTCTGCCGGGGCGACCTTGTCGCCCCTTCATCCTGCCTGAAATTGCCAGCGACAGGTCGAAAGATCGAGTTGTCCGTCATCACTGACCTCTATGCCTTCCGCTTCCAGCGCATCCCGCTGCCGCATCAGACGGTCGCCCTGTAGTGAAATTGTGCCATGGCGATTAACAACGCGATGCCAGGGTAGAGTAGTGCCTTCTGGTAACCGGCTCAGCACGCCGCCCACCTGACGTGCCGCGCGCGGGGAGCCCGCCAGTCGCGCAACGTCGCCATAAGTCGCGACGTGGCCATAGGGTATTGCGGCAACAATTTGCCAGATGCGTTGCTGGAAAGAGTCAGGCTGATCCATGTGCTTATTTATTCTGCTTTTTTCATCAGGAATTGGGTTTTAACTTTAGCATGAGGAGGATGAGGAAGCAGTGTCAGCACGGCGATTGTTCAAGAAAACAACGGTTGTCCCGACTACGCTTGCAATTGCCATCTCCTTCCCAGATAATGCCCCCGCTCTCGTCAAGAGGGCTTGTCAATGGGGGCCCTGTTGGTTCTCCCGCAATGCTAGCTTGTGAACTCGGTCAGATCCGGAAGGAAGCAGCCGCAGCAGGTGACGCGTGTGCCGGGATGTAGCTGGCAGGGCCCCCACCATTTTCCCCCTCTGAATATCTCTTCTCCCGAAACTGCAGACAGGCAAAACCCGCCTGGTCCGATCCTTTGCCGGCAGGCAGGAATATCCGGTACTAAAGAAGAGATTAAACGCAGCAACAATCCGTCAGATTAACGGACAAATTTCCATACTGAACCTGGGACTTTATCGTAGAGCTTGTTCATCGTCAGTTCCGCCAGGCGATGGTCGGCTGCGGAGTAAAATACCGCTAATTCATCCTCGGGTAATTCATACTTATTTTTTTCAATGACCCTTTCCAGGGTATCCAGAGAGCGGCAACGCCGCAGTCGCATCAAATAATCGGTTTTAGTCAGGGTTTTGTTCATAAATAAACCGTTCTCATGTCTGTACTATAATGAATGGCTTGGCTGGTGCAGAAAAGCGCACTCTTCAGTGAACAGATTAAATAAGCGTTTCGCTGAACGTTGCCACCGTTGAAGATCCGGACTGTTGATACCATAGTTGCTGAATAGCATAAAAGTATCATCAAGATATTCATCGATTTGCGAAATCAGCGCTTCATCTTCGACGTGCTTAATTTTGTAATTCATGGTGAAAGAGGCAATGTGTTCAATCAAATCGTTAAGCTGCAGATTGCTTTCAGAAGTGGGGTCATTCACCCAGCCGTGATGGCTGTCGGTTAATGTTGCCATGCTGTCGTCAAACAGGCTCTCACACAGATATTTAAGCTGGGCAATATCATGCCGTTTCGGTGAGTATTCGTCCATCTTTTTCCCCTCCATAGCTAGCTCAGTTGCCGCAGGGCAGCGATAGTGGATAACGCAGCCAGGAAGCGATTATTCGGGCAGTTATTAAACGGGATACCTTAAAGATAGTGTAAAACCATTAGTTCTGCTCACCTCCATTACTAAATATTACAATTCATCGCCAGGGGAGGGCTGCTGATTGTCGACCACATCAAACTCAAGTGCTCCGGGCTTAATGTGAAAGTTTACCTGTTCAGATTGCGTCACGGTTTCATTTAGATCCAGACAGGGATTAAATAAATTCCAGTCAAAATCGTAAAGTAATTTAAAACTATTCATATCCAGGTATTCAACCGAAACAATTTTTAAACTGCCTGGAACTAACTGCGCATTCTGTGAGTACCAGCGTAAATCACCTACCAGCAAATCTGTTATTTTGAGAATATTCCGCTGAACAATCTCTGCTATTTTTTCGCAGTCTGCTTCGCCCAGGGCAATATCACATTCAATACGTGACAGCATATCTGATCCACTAATAACCGTTAATAAACCTATCATTGGTTTTCTGCAACTGGTTTGCAAGCCAGCAGAGCACAAAACTGTCAGCATCTGCGCTTCAGCAGGCGGCAGTGCCTGCCAGCATCCTGCCGTAAGTCCTGTTGGTGTTTATCTTTTGATACACAATCACGCGTTTCCCTGACGGGAATATCCGGTATCTTATTTGTTATGTTATAACATATTGGTGAAGCGATGCGTCAGAGTGGATTACTTATGTCATTGGGTGGGAGGTTGAGTGTAGCCGTGCTATTCATCGCGCTGCTTGCCGTGGCCATAAAATGGGGGATCACATGATCCGGTTCAACACGCTTCGTGCTGGCTATCAGGGACAGAGCGTCACCCCGTTGGTTACCGGGCAGATTGCAGCTGGCTCGATGACAGCCTTAGTCGGTGCTAACGGCAGTGGCAAATCAACCCTGCTGAAAACTATTGCGGGTTTATTGCCACCGATAACCGGACGTTGTGAATTGCAGGTTTCGCATCGGGATATCGGCTGGATGCCGCAGCGAACAGAACTTGAAACCCGTTTTCCCCTGACAGTATTTGAACTGGTCTCAATAGGCTGCTGGCCGCGCTGCGGCTGGTTCGGCGGTATTAACCGGGTACTACGCCGTGAAATCTGGCAGGCGCTGGAGGCCGTTCAGATGCATGATTATGCAGATGTGCAGCCTGCGACTTTATCAGGCGGACAACTTCAGCGCGTTTTGTTTGCACGACTGATGTTGCAGCGCAGCCAGCTCTGGCTGCTGGATGAGCCTTTTAACGGCATTGACAGCCAGACCGTGACATTACTGATGTCGATTCTTGAGCAGCAACAGCAGGCCGGCACAACCCTGCTGGTGGTGCTGCACGATCGTCCGCTGGTGGCGCGCTACTTCAGTAACGTCATGTCGATGGATGACAGTGAGATCAGCTGCACCAGTCAGCCTGCTATCCCTTTGCGGAGTTGTGCGCCGTGACCCTGATGCAGCCTTTTATTGAGTTTGGTTTTATGCGGCGCGCGCTGGTGGCCTGTTTTGCACTGGCGGTCAGCGCTACGCCACTCGGCGTGTTCCTTTCGCTGCGCCGGATGAGCCTGATTGGTGATGCCTTATCGCATGCAGTGCTGCCCGGTGCCGCTATTGGTTATCTGATCTCCGGCCTGTCGCTGGTTGCGATGGGTATCGGCGGCCTGATCGCCGGTTTAGCCGTGGCGCTGCTTTCTGGCGCGGTCAGTCGCTATACGCCCCTGAAAGAGGATGCCAGTTTTGCCGGGTTCTATCTTGGATCCCTGGCGCTGGGCGTCACGCTGGTCTCATTACGCGGCTCAAGCGTGGATCTGCTGCACGTTCTGTTTGGCTCGCTGCTGGCGGTGGATAACGGCGCGCTGCTGCTGGTCGGCGGCATCGCCGCCTTTACGCTGATTCTGCTGGCGATCATCTATCGTCCGCTGGTCATCGACGCATTTGACGGTGACTTTCTGCGGGCGCAGGGGAAATGGAGCGCGCCGCTGGTGCATGGTCTGTTTTTAATGCTGGTGGTGCTGAATCTGGTCGCGGGCTTTCAGGTACTGGGCACGCTGATGTCGGTGGGACTGATGATGCTACCCGCCGCCAGCGCCCGTTTCTGGAGCCGTCATCTTGCCGCCATGCTGGTGATTGCCATTTTCATGGCAATGATTTCAGCGCTGGCGGGACTGATGCTCTCCTGGCACTTTTCATTGCCGGCCGGCCCCGCTGTGGTGCTGAGCGCCGCCATGCTGTTTTTTCTCTCCATTCTTGCAGGGCCATGCGGCGGGATTTTTCGTCGCCATTAATCTAAAGGGGTATCTATGAAGAAATTACCGGTTAGCCTGGCGCTCGCAGCGCTGTTTGCCACGCCTTTTGCGATGGCAAAAACGGTGGATGTGGTGGCCAGCTTTACCGTGCTGGCAGACATCGTTAAGCAGGTCGGCGGCGACCATGTCAACGTGAAAAGCCTGGTGGGGCCGAATGGCGATCCTCATACATTTGAACCCACGCCGCAGGACAGTCAGGCACTTGCAAAGGCCGATCTGGTCTTTGTCAGTGGACTGGGACTGGAAGGGTGGATGGATCGGCTGGTCAGCGCCTCCGGATATCGCGGCCAGTCCGTTGTGGCCTCGGCGGGTGTCACCACCCGCAGCATGGAGGAGGAGGGCAAAACCGTTACCGATCCTCACGCCTGGAACAGCATGCAGAACGGCGTGATCTATGCCACTAACGTAATGAATGCGCTGGTCAAAGCCGATCCTGAAGATGCCACCGCCATTCGTCAGCGTGGTCAGAATTACATTCAGCAGCTGGAGGCGCTGGATAGCTGGGCAAAAACGGCCTTTGATGCTGTGCCTGTCGACAAGCGAAAAGTGCTGACCAGTCATGATGCGTTTGGTTACTTTGGACAGCGCTATGGCGTGACGTTTCTTGCGCCGGTAGGGTTCTCTACTGAAGCGGAAGCAAGTGCCAGTGACGTGGGTAGTTTAATCACCCAACTAAAGCAGCAGCATATCAACCGCTATTTTATAGAGAACCAGACTGATCCGCGCCTGGTAAAACAGATTGCCAGCGCCACGGGAGCCGAGCCGGGTGGTGAGCTCTATCCGGAAGCGTTGTCCACGGCCTCTGGCCCGGCAGCCACTTATGAGGCGGCCTTTAGACATAACGTGAATGCGATGCTGAAGAGCATGCGCTAAGCATAAAAAAGGCCGGGCAAGCCCGGCCAGTCATCACGACACACATACTAGCGTTTTTTCTTTCTTCCCTGTACGGCTTTAAAGCGTGGATTCGTTTTACAGATCACGTAAATCCGACCCTTGCGGCGCACTACCCTGCAATCCCGATGGCGATTTTTTGCTGAGCGCAGCGAACTCAATACCTGCATGAATCTTTTCCTTATTTACGGCCAAGAAAGCGCCCGAAACGCTGATTAAAGCGCGCGGTGCTGCCCTCTTTGGCGAAATCTTTCTGTTTGCCGGTATAGAAAACGTGTGAGGCCGACGACACATCCAGTGTGACGTAGGGCAGCGTTTCACCTTCAAACTCTACGGTGCGATCGGTTTTGATGGTCGAACCGATTTTGAAATAAACGTCAGCTGATGTGTCATGGAAGACCACGTGACGATAGTGAGGATGGATATTCGCTTTCAAAATACTCTCCTATGTAATGTTATAATATTACATTATTATGCGCCGCACTGTTCAGGATTGCAACTGCCAGGACGTCAGCTCGCGTGAAGTGTCAGGAAGGGAGAAGGGCTGAATCGCAGGCATAAAAAAAGGCCGCTTGCGCGGCCTCAGATGATTTACAGCTTAGTGAGTCTGGTCAGCCTCAACCGGATGACTTCTGGATGATTCGTCTTTTTTCTTGCCAAAGCGGCGGCGTACCACCACAAAGAACACAGGAACGAAGAAGATCGCCAGTATGGTCGCGGTGACCATGCCCCCGATAACGCCAGTACCTACGGCGTTTTGTGAACCGGAGCCAGCACCCGTACTGATCGCCAGCGGCAGTACCCCGAGAATAAACGCCAGCGACGTCATCAGGATAGGACGCAGACGCATACGACAGGCTTCCAGTGCTGCTTCAATCAGCCCTTTACCCTCTTTATCCATCAAATCCTTGGCAAATTCGACGATAAGGATGGCGTTCTTGGTCGAGAGGCCGATGGTTGTCAATAACCCCACCACGAAGTAGACGTCATTACTCAGGCCACGCAGCGTGGTAAAGATCAGCGCACCTATGACCCCAAGTGGAACAACCAGCATGACCGAGAAGGGAATCGACCAGCTCTCGTACAGTGCGGCAAGACACAGGAAGACCACAATTAGCGAGATGGCATAGAGCGCAGGAGCCTGGTTGCCTGACAGACGTTCCTGATAGGACATACCGGTCCAGTCATAGCCGATGCCCGCAGGCAGCTTCGCCGCCAGCTCTTCCATCAGGTCCATTGCTGCACCGGAGCTTTTGCCTGGTGCGGCCTGTCCCAGAATTTCCATCGCAGGCAGACCGTTGTAACGTTCGAGACGCGGTGAACCATATTGCCACTTCGCTGACGAGAAGGCAGAGAAGGGCACCATAGTTCCACTGCTGTTACGCACGTACCATTTACCAATGTCGTCCGGCAGCATACGGGAATCCGCATTACCCATGACGTAAACTTTCTTCACACGACCGCGGTCGATAAAGTCGTTTACGTAAGAGCCGCCCCAGGAGGCTGCCAGCGTGGTATTGATATCACTCAGTGATACGCCCAGCGCCTGCGCTTTTTCCTGATCGATAGTCAGTTTGTACTGCGGTGTATCTTCCATCCCGTTAGGGCGAACACCCACCAGCGTATCAGGATGCTGCGCAATCATACCGAACAGCTGATTACGTGCTTCTGTCAGCTTATCGTGGCCGAGGTTGTTCTGATCAATCAGCTCAAAGTCAAAGCCGGTCGCATTACCCAGTTCGATAATTGCTGGCAGGTTGAAAGGAATGACCATCGCATCTTTGATCGCCCCCAGCGCCTGCATGGCACGGCCAGCAATCGCCGGAACTTTCATGTCGCTACCGGCACGCTCATCCCACGGCTTAAGACTGACAAAGGCGATACCGGTGTTCTGTCCACGACCAGCAAAGCCGAAGCCGTTAACGGTGAACACCGATTTAACCGTATCTTTCTCTTGCGTCAGGAAGTAATCCGACACCTGATCCAGCACTTTCTGGGTACGTTCCTGAGTAGCACCCGCTGGCAGCTGTGCCTGAGCGAGCAGCAGACCCTGATCCTCTTCCGGTAAGAATGAAGAGGGCAGTCGCATAAACAGAAACGCCATACCGACCACGATCAGCAGGTAGATCACCATATAGCGACCCGTACTGCGGATCATGTGGCCGACGCTGTCGACATAGTGGTGGGTGCTTTTGTCGAACATGCGGTTGAACCAGCCAAAGAAACCGGTGGTTTTACCGTGCTCGCCTTTTTTAACCGGCTTCAGCATGGTGGCACAGAGTGCCGGCGTCAGAATAAAGGCGACCAGCACCGACAACGCCATCGCTGAAACGATAGTGATTGAGAACTGACGATAAATAACGCCGGTCGAACCACCAAAGAACGCCATCGGAATAAATACGGCGGCAAGCACCAGCGCGATACCGACCAGCGCGCCCTGAATCTGCTCCATAGAACGCTTGGTCGCTTCTTTTGGCGGCAATCCTTCTTCCGCCATGACGCGCTCGACGTTCTCGACCACCACGATGGCGTCATCCACCAGCAAGCCGATGGCCAGCACCATCCCGAACATCGTCAGGGTATTTATCGAATAACCAAACGCGCTGATAACGGCAAACGTACCCAGCAATACCACGGGCACGGCGATGGTAGGAATCAACGTGGCACGGAAGTTTTGCAGGAACAGGTACATGACCAGGAACACCAGCACAATCGCTTCGATCAGCGTTTTCACTACTTCGAAAATCGAGATCTTAACGAATGGGGTGGTGTCATACGGATAGACTACTTTTAACCCGGCCGGGAACGTTGGCTGCAATTTGGCCAGTTCGGCTTTCACCGCATTGGCGGTATCCAGCGCATTCGCACCTGTGGCCAGCTTGATACCGATACCGGACGCAGGCTTGCCGTTATAACGGGCAATGATCTCGTAGTTTTCTGCGCCGAGCTCAATTCTGGCCACATCACGCAGACGAACCTGAGAACCATCCTCGTTCACTTTGAGCAGAATTTTACCGAACTCATCCGTTGAGGTCAGACGGGTTTGCGCAATGATTGAGGCGTTAAGCTGCTGGCCCGGAACCGGAGGCGTACCACCTAACTGACCGGCAGCGACCTGGGTGTTCTGAGTGTTCAGCGCGCTGATCACATCGACCGGTGTCAGGTTGTAGTTGTTCAGCTTGTGCGGATCCATCCAGATACGCATCGCGTACTGCGCACCAAATACCTGGGTATCACCCACGCCTTTAGTACGGCTGATGGGATCTTTGATGGACGACGAAATGAAATCAGAAATATCATTCTGCGTCATATTGTCATCGTCGCTGATGAAGCCCGCAACCATCAGGAAGCTGCTGGAGGATTTTTTAACCTGAATCCCCTGTTGCTGCACTTCCTGCGGCAGCAGCGGCGTCGCCAGCTGCAGTTTGTTCTGCACCTGAACCTGCGCGATGTCCGCATCTGTTCCTGACTCAAAAGAGATAGTCAGGGTCAGCGTACCGGATGAGTCGCTGCTCGAGGACATATACATCAGTCCATCGATACCGTTCATGTTTTGCTCAATGACCTGCGTCACCGAGTCCTGCAGCGTTTTTGCATCCGCACCAGGGTAGGTCGCCTGAATCTCAATTGCCGGCGGCGCAACATTGGGATATTGCTCGATCGGAAGTTTGAGAATCGATAGCGCACCGACCAGCATGATGATGATGGCGAGCACCCACGCAAAGATGGGGCGATCGATAAAGAACTTAGCCATGAATCAACGGCTCCTGTTATGACGATGACTTGTCAGACTGCGGTTTTGAATCGGGTGCCGCTTTCGCATCGTCTGAGACTTCTTGTGGAGTAACCTGTGCGCCTGGCTTGGCACGCTGCAGTCCGGTGCTGATCACACGTTCGCCTGCTTTAACGCCGTCGGTCACTAACCACTTGTCGCCAATCGCCTGAGAGGTGGTGACCTGACGTGATTCGACTTTGTTATCTGCACCTACGACCATCACGGTTGCCTGACCCGTTGGCGTGCGGGTAACTGCCTGTTGGGGCACCAGCATTGCATTCGGGTTGATCCCCTCATCCAGACGCGCACGAACAAACATGCCCGGTAACAGCGTGTGGTTCGGGTTCGGGACAATGGCGCGTAGGGTGATGGAACCGGTGGTTTCATCAACGGTCACGTCAGAGAACTCCAGCGTACCGGTCTGTGCATAGCTGCTGCCGTTCTGCATCAGCAGCGTCACGTTGGCTTTGCCATCGTTCTGCTTCAGCTGACCCGACTCGAGTTCTGAACGTAAGCGCATGAAATCTTCGCTCGACTGGGTCACGTCGACATACATTGGATCAAGCTGCTGCACGGTAGCGAGCGCGTTGGTTTGTGCGCTTTGTACCAATGCACCTTCGGTAACAGAGGATTTACCGATGCGGCCACTGATAGGCGAGGTCACTTTGGTGTAAGCCAGGTTAATACGGGCCGTTTCAACATTGGCTTTTGCCACCTGCACGGCAGCATCGTTTTGCGCGGCAGTAGCAACGGCGGTGTCATAATCCTGCTGACTGATATATTTGGTGCCGAGCAGCGGTTTATAGCGCTTGACGGTCAGCTGAGCGATGCGAGCATTCGCCTGAGCCTGTGTCAAATCGCCTTTAGCGCTGTCGTAAGCAGCCTGATAAGTCGCCGGATCGATCTGATAAAGAGACTGACCTGCTTTGACATCGCTGCCTTCAACAAAATTACGCTTCAGAATGATACCGGAAACCTGCGGACGGACTTCAGCCACACGATATGCTGAGGTGCGGCCAGGGAGTTCAGTCGAAATTTTCAGGGGTTCAGTTTTAAGTGTCACAACACCCACTGCTGGCGGTTGCTGGGCGGCTTGTTCGGATTTATTGTTGTCACATCCTGTTAACAAAAAGCTGCCTGATAGCATCAGGACGGCCGCCAGAGGCGATAATCCTCTGATTTTATTCATAAATAAACCTCTAGTGTCCGATATCAATTGGTCAATGGATCACAAACTGAAAAACCCATTGCTGTGTCAAGTCGCAGGTCATGCTATGGTACATACATTCACAAATGTATGTAAACTTACCCGTTTGTAAAAAAAGCCCCTTATGGCACGAAAAACCAAAGCGCAAGCACTTGAAACGCGACATCAAATTCTTGATGCCGCCATTGTTCTGTTTTCGCAGCAGGGCGTCTCAGCCACTTCTCTTGCAGAGATTGCCACCGCGGCCAGTGTCACGCGTGGGGCTATCTACTGGCACTTCAAAAATAAAGCCGATGTGTTACATGAAATATGGCTTCGTTGTGATGCTGGTCTGGACGATGTGGAACTTGAGTATCAGACAAAATACCCTGGCGATCCACTCTCTGTGTTGCGCGCAATGCTGGTCTATATCTTTGATGCAACAGCAAAGGATCCACAGCGCCGCGCTTTGATGGAGATCATTTTCCATAAATGTGAATTTGTGGGCGAAATGTCGGCGCTGAAAAATATTCAACAAAGCCTGCTGCTGGAGTGCTATGACAAAATAGAAGATGTTCTGCGTCAGTGTATTGAAGCCGGACAACTTCCGGGTAGTCTCAGTACGCGACAGGCCGCACTTATCCTGCGTGGTTACGTTAATGGCATGATGGAAAGCTGGCTTTTTGCGCCTGAAAGTTTTGATTTAGCCGCTGACGCGCCAACGCTGGTCAATGCCTTTATTGATATGCTGCGTCTTAGCCCGACGCTGACTGCTCAGCGCTAAGCAGGCTGCCCATCGCGCTTGTTCTCGAAATCGCGCTGCACGATGGCCAGCGCTGAAAGCACCGTTTCCACCGGTAACTGATGCTCTTCCAGAAGCTGGATCAAATCCACTGCCAGTTTGACGTCGTCAGGGGCATTTTCCAGTGACATTTTTTCTCCTAAATACGTAAGCGGGCCGCGACCAGCAGCATCAGCACTGCGCCGAGGATCGCCATGCCCAGCGTGCCAGCATGCAACGTTGCCAGCGAGCCCAGTTCAAAATAGGTGGCGATATAGCCGCCAATCAGTGCGCCGATCATCGACAGCGTCAGGGTTGCCATCAGGCCGCCGGGTCGTCCCGGCATCAGCAGACGCTTCAGCAATCCCAGTAGCAGCCCGCATAGCAGCCAGCTCAGTAAGCCCATTTTTCGTCTCCGCGCCGAATTACACCCAGTATAGAAGCGCTTTTATCTCGTTGCGCTTTATTCGCCGTCTTCACTGCCGCGCAATGACGAGGCCCACTCAACCGAGCGAATCGCCTGTCGACAGCGTGCCAGTCGTCCCTCTAACGTTTCCAGATCCTGCTTAAGCTGATGCTGTACCGCCAGGGTTTCAGCGAGTGCCAGCCGCTGCTCACGCTGATCGATCATCGCCAGTAAACGCCGTTCAAATTCACGGTACTCCTGATATCTGGTCGCGCGTGGGTTCTTTATTGGCTGTTCGCGTCGGGTACGCAGCTGTTGGGTACTCGCCTCGCGTTGCAGGGCGGCAATCTGATCGACCAGGCGTTCAGCCAGCCAGGCACTGCGGGCCAGGTCATGGCTGACATCGCATAATCGGGCAAAGTTCTGTTCCACCTCCTGCAGATAATCCGCCAGTCGCGTGCCTTTGGTCTGGAATAGCTGCGTATCAAAACGTGGCAGACGGCAAACGCCATCGGGATGGCGGGCTATCTCCTGACGCAGGGCGATAAGGAGCTGGTGCAGGCGCTGTTGTACAGCGATCGCACTCATCGTGTGGCCCTGAGTTGTGCTAACTTACGCTGATGAGGAAAGAGCTGGGCGAGATTCATGCAACGCATTCTGTTATTAACCCTCGGCTGGCTGGCGATTGTGCTGGGGACGCTGGGCATTGTATTACCATTATTACCCACCACGCCATTCATGCTGCTGGCGGCCTGGTGTTTTGCCCGTTCATCGCCGCGTTTCCATCACTGGCTGCTGTGGACATCGCCTTTTGGCCGCTATCTGCGTCACTGGCAACAGCATCGCGCCATGCCACCGGGTGCCAAAGTGCGCGCGATCTTCCTGATAGTCGCGACCTTTAGTCTCTCACTTTTTCTGGTGCATCAGCTCTGGGTTCGCATCATGCTCCTGATCATGCTGGCGGCGCTGCTGCTGTTTATGTGGCGTATTCCGGTGGTGGCAGAAACAGCGGACGCACCGCCGCCGCCGCGATAAAGTTGCATTTAGCCGGTCATTTGCTTAGATTTGGGCGTCTTCGTGCGTGGCTTCCCTTTGTGAATTGACTTCCGCTGAGCCTTTTATCAGGTATTAGCGCTTTTGAAGCTGCGCGAAACAGAATTTTTTACCAGGCGTATCATTATGACCGACACTGCGCAGCAGCTTGAATTCATTAAAAACAGCATTAAAAGTATCCCCGATTATCCTAAGCCAGGCATCCTGTTCCGCGATGTCACCAGCCTGCTGGAAGATCCGAAAGCCTATGCTGCGTCGATTGCGCTGCTGGTTGAGCGTTACCGTAATAAAGGCATCACCAAAGTGGTAGGCACGGAAGCGCGCGGTTTTCTGTTTGGTGCACCCGTGGCATTAGGTCTGGGTGTCGGTTTTGTTCCGGTTCGTAAACCTGGCAAACTGCCGCGTGAGGTTTACAGCGAATCCTATGAGCTGGAATACGGCACCGATAAGCTGGAATTGCACAAAGATGCCATCCAGCCAGGCGATCTGGTGCTGGTGGTTGACGATCTGCTGGCGACCGGCGGGACTATTGAAGCGACGGTTAAACTGATTCGCCGTGCTGGCGGTGAAGTGAAAGACGCAGCCTTCATTATTAACCTGTTCGATCTGACTGGTGAATCGCGTCTCAATGCCCTGGGCGTTGAAAGCTATAGCCTGGTCAAATTCCCCGGCCACTAAGCCACGCTTTTGGCCTCGCCACCCGGCGAGGCCGTCACGCCTCCGGCGTCAAGATAACGAGTGCCAGCCAAAAGCGTAGCTGATAGACTACTGCAATCTTATACAGGGGTTGCAGAGCGTCTGCGCTCATCTTTCCATCCAACTTCGTCGAATCCACATGAGCTATCAGGTACTTGCGCGAAAATGGCGTCCCCAGGCTTTTGCTGATGTTGTCGGTCAGGAACATGTTCTGACGGCGCTGGCGAATGGATTGTCTCTGGGACGCATCCATCATGCTTATCTCTTCTCCGGCACCCGCGGCGTAGGGAAAACCACTATTGCGCGTCTGCTGGCCAAAGGCCTTAACTGCGAAACCGGTATCACCGCCACGCCCTGTGGTCAGTGCGATAATTGCCGTGAAATCGAGCAGGGCCGCTTTGTCGATCTGATTGAGATTGACGCCGCATCACGCACCAAAGTTGAAGACACCCGCGATCTGCTCGACAACGTGCAGTACGCGCCGGCGCGTGGCCGTTTCAAAGTCTATCTGATCGATGAAGTGCACATGCTGTCGCGTCACAGCTTTAATGCGCTGTTAAAGACGCTGGAAGAGCCACCTTCACACGTTAAATTTCTGCTGGCGACCACCGATCCGCAGAAACTGCCGGTGACCATTCTCTCGCGCTGCCTGCAGTTCCACCTCAAAGCGCTGGATGTTGATCAAATCCGTCAGCAGCTTGAGCATGTGCTGAAGCAGGAACAGATTGAGAGCGAAACCCGGGCACTGCAGCTGCTGGCGCGCGCCGCCGATGGCAGTATGCGCGATGCGCTGAGCCTCACCGACCAGGCGATTGCCATGGGGCAGGGCGCGGTGACCAGCAGCACGGTCAGCATTATGCTCGGCACGCTGGATGATGAACAGCCGCTGGGGCTGCTTGAAGCGCTGGTTGACGGTAACGGTCAGCAGGTAATGAACCTGCTGAGCCAGGCTGCGTCACGCGGGGTGGAGTGGGAGGCGCTGCTGGTAGAGATGCTGCGCCTGCTGCACCAGATTGCGATGGTGCAACTACTGCCGGCCTCGCTTAATGACGACGACGAAAGCAATGCGATCCGGCTGCGTGAACTGGCCCGCGTCGTACCACCCGCCGATTTGCAGCTCTATTATCAGACACTGCTGATGGGCCGCAAGGATCTGCCGATTGCACCCGATCGCCGCATGGGCGTTGAGATGACGCTGCTGCGCGCCCTGGCGTTTCATCCTAAAGCGGCGGTGGCAGAACCCATTGCGCGTCCCGTGTTAACGGAACAGATGGCATCTGTTGCTCCTGCGCCGACGTCACCGACACCATCCGGTCCTTCGCCTGTAGCACGACACACGACAGCACAGCCAGCCACACCGTCACCTGCCCAGACAAGGTCGCCCGTAGCTCAGCAGCCGATGCCTGCGTCGCAACAGCACGTTGCCGCTCAGCCACAGATGGCCGCGCCCGATCCGGCTCTGCAGCCTGCGCCGCCACCGGATGCGGCACCTGACACTGCACTCTCCAGCTCCACCAGCCAGCTCCTGCAGGCGCGCACGCAGTTGCTGCGTCAGGGAGCGAACAAGCCAAAAAAGAGTGAGCCGGCGGCGCCAGGTGCGCGGCCGGCCAACTCCGCGCTGGAGCGGCTGGCCTCGGTCACCGAGCGCAGTCAGCAGCGTATCCGCGATCGTGAGCCTGCCGTCCCGGTAAAAGAGGAAGCATACCGCTGGAAAGCGGTTAATCAGCCGGTTGAAGTAGCGGAGCCGGTGGCGACGCCTAAGGCCTTGCGTTCCGCGCTGGAGCATGAGAAAACCCCTGAGCTGGCGGCGCGTCTGGCGGAAGAAGCCCAGCAGCGCGATTCCTGGGCCGCAGAGATTGCAACCCTGCCGTTGCCGAAGCTGGTGCAGCAGCTGGCATTAAATGCCTGGAAAGAGACAACCGAAAATGGCGTCTGCCTGCACCTGCGCAGCAGCCAGCGTCACCTTAATTCACCGTCGGCGCAGCAGGTCTTAAGCGATGCGCTTAGCCAGAGTGCAGGGCAGAAAGTTGAACTCTCTGTCGTTGAAGACGATAATTCATCGGTGTTGACGCCACTGGAGTGGCGTCAGGCCATTTACGAAGAGAAACTGGCGCAGGCGCGTCAGTCGATCACCTGTGATACCCACATCCAGACGCTGCAACGATTTTTTGATGCCGATCTGGATGAGGAGAGTATCCGACCTGTTTAGACACGCTGCTGCTATCGTAACGATAGCGTTGTAGCCTTAGCTGAGAGAGAAAACTATGTTTGGTGGTAAAGGCGGATTGGGCAACCTGATGAAACAGGCCCAGCAGATGCAGGACAAAATGGCCAAGGTTCAGGAAGAGATCGCCGCGATTGAAGTGACCGGTGAATCGGGTGCTGGCCTGGTAAAAGTCACCATTAACGGCGCGCACAACTGCCGTCGCGTGGAAGTCGATCCCAGCCTGCTGGAAGATGACAAAGATATGCTGGAAGATTTGATTGCCGCCGCGTTCAACGATGCGGCACGTCGCATTGATGAAACCCAGAAAGAGAAGATGGCGTCTGTTTCCTCAGGCATGCAGCTGCCACCAGGCTTTAAGATGCCGTTCTGATGCAAACCAGTCCACTGCTTGAATCATTGATGGAGTCGCTACGCTGTCTGCCTGGCGTTGGGCCGAAGTCGGCACAGCGCATGGCTTTTCAGCTGCTGCAGCGCGATCGCAGCGGTGGCATGCGGCTGGCGCAGGCGCTGACCCGCGCGATGTCGGAGATCGGACACTGTGCCGACTGCCGGACATTTACCGAGCAGGAAATTTGCACCATCTGCGCCAATCCACGGCGTCAGCAGAATGGTCAAATCTGCGTGGTGGAAAGCCCGGCAGATATCCACGCCATTGAGCAAACCGGCCAGTTTGGCGGTCGCTATTTTGTGCTGATGGGGCATCTCTCGCCGCTCGACGGCATCGGTCCGGCGGATATCGGCCTGGACCGTCTGGAGCAGCGGCTGGAGAATGAAACGCTGCAGGAAGTAATTCTCGCCACCAACCCGACGGTAGAAGGCGAGGCAACCGCAAACTACATCGCGGAGCTCTGTGGTCAGTATGGCGTTGACGCCAGCCGTATCGCGCACGGTGTGCCGGTAGGCGGAGAGCTGGAGATGGTGGATGGCACCACGCTGTCCCACTCGCTGGCAGGCCGCCAGAAGTTTAAATTTTAATCACTTGCCGGTGTTGTGACAGACACCGGCTTGAAATTCCTTCTGTCATCCCCACATCAACCTCAACGTTTGTTCAACCTGTTTTGTTGAGGTAGCAATGACCATGAAAGGACAAGAGACCCGTGGCTTTCAGTCGGAAGTAAAACAACTTCTGCACCTGATGATCCATTCTCTCTATTCAAACAAAGAGATTTTCCTGCGTGAGCTGATCTCCAACGCCTCGGATGCGGCAGACAAACTGCGCTTCCGCGCCCTGTCAGATTCCAGTTTCTATGAAGGTGATGGCGAGCTGCGTGTCCGTCTCTCTGTTGATAAGGACAACCGTACCCTCACGCTCAGTGATAACGGCATCGGTATGCGTCGCGATGAGGTCATTGAGAACCTCGGGACTATTGCCAAATCAGGCACCAAATCTTTCCTGGAATCCCTGGGCTCCGATCAGGCGAAAGACAGCCAGCTGATCGGTCAGTTCGGTGTCGGTTTCTACTCTGCCTTTATCGTGGCGGATAAAGTCACGGTGCGTACCCGTGCCGCGGGCGCATCAGCCGATGAAGGCGTGTTCTGGGAATCCGCGGGCGAGGGCGAATATACCCTGGCTGAGATCGAGAAAGCCGATCGCGGTACTGAGATCACCCTGCATCTGCGCGAAGGCGAGGATGAGTTCCTGGACGCATGGCGCGTGCGCAGCATCATCAGCAAATATTCCGATCACATCGCGCTGCCGGTTGAGATTGAGAGCAAAGACGAAGAGGGCGAAGGAACGCACTGGGAGAAGATCAACAAAGCCCAGGCGCTGTGGACCCGCAACAAGTCTGAGATCAGCGACGACGAGTACAACGAGTTCTACAAGCATATCGCCCATGACTATAGCGACCCTGTCGCCTGGAGCCACAATCGGGTGGAAGGTAAGCAGGAATATACCAGCCTGCTCTACATCCCGGCGCGTGCGCCATTCGATATGTGGAACCGCGATCAGAAACATGGCCTGAAACTCTACGTGCAGCGCGTCTTTATCATGGATGACGCTGAGCAGTTTATGCCGAACTATCTGCGCTTTGTGCGTGGTCTGATTGACTCCAACGATCTGCCGCTGAACGTCTCCCGTGAGATCCTGCAGGACAGCCGCGTGACCCAGAGCCTGCGCGCTGCGCTGACGAAGCGGACCCTGCAGATGCTGGAAAAACTGGCGAAAGAGGACAACGAGAAATATCAGACCTTCTGGAATGAGTTCGGTCTGGTGCTGAAAGAAGGTCCGGCAGAAGATCACGCCAACCAGGAAACGATCGCTAAGCTGCTGCGCTTCGCCACCACCCAGAGCGAAGGTTCAGCACAGACCATTTCGCTGGAAGACTACGTCAGCCGCATGGTGGAAGGTCAGGAGAAGATATATTACATCACTGCTGACAGCTATGCCGCTGCGAAGAGCAGCCCGCATCTGGAGCTGTTCCGCAAGAAAGGCATTGAGGTGCTGCTGCTCTCCGATCGCATCGACGAATGGATGATGAGCTACCTCACTGAGTTCGACGGTAAAACCTTCCAGTCGGTCAGCAAAGCGGATGAGTCGCTGAGCAAGCTGGCTGATGAAGAGACCGAAGAGCAGAAAGAGGCGGAAAAAGCGCTGGAGCCGTTTGTTGAGCGTGTGAAAAATCTGCTGGGCGAACGCGTGAAAGAGGTGCGTCTGACGCATCGTCTGACTGACACGCCAGCGATTGTGACTACCGATGCCAATGAGATGACCACGCAGATGGCGAAGCTGTTTGCGGCGGCCGGGCAGGACGTGCCGGAAGTGAAGTACCTGTTTGAAATCAACCCGGATCATCCGCTGGTGAAACGTGTTGCCGATACGCAGGATGAAGCACGCTTCGGTGAGTGGATTGAGCTGCTGCTGGATCAGGCGTTGCTGGCCGAGCGCGGCACGCTGGACGATCCTAACCAGTTTATCCGTCGCATGAACCAGTTGCTGACGGCATAACGCTTACAGGCCGGTGGTTTTCACCGGCCTCAGACGGCTGATAAAGTCAAAGCAGGGGCTGGACTGCTGTCAGATCGAGCCAGCGCAGAAAACACGGTCAGATCGAAAAGACGCAAAAGCCGTCATCCATGACCCGCTCGGCCCGCTCGATTACGCACCTCATCCCGGAGGTGCGCCCGTTACCGGGCCAACGCTCTGCGTTGTTCAAAAACGCCTGGCGTTTTTGTCCATGGCGCGGGACGCTTTTCTCTTCTGACCGTGTTCCCTGCGAACCGGATTCATTCGATGCGGCCAGAGGCCAGGCGCACTCATAAAAATTAAGCCGGTGATCATCACCGGCTTTTTTTAGGGTTGTGCGGCATCCCGCAGCCAGTCACGAAACAGACTAATCTCCGTATCATGACGCCGGCTCTGCTTCGTCATCATCCAGGTTGCCCGCTCGACGGGGACAAAGCCAAGCGGCGCAAGCAACGTACCATCCTCCAGCTCTTTGCGTACCAGCAGATGCGGTGCCATCAACACGCCAAGGCCGCTTCGTGCAGCCTGAATAGCCAGCGTCAGCGACTCAAAATGCTTACCGCGATTAAAATGGCCACTGTACCCCGTTTTTGCCGCCCACTCTGACCATGCGTGTAGTCGGGTATCCGCGTGCAGCAAGGGCAGGGTAGCCAGATCCTCGCCGACCCGCAGCTGAGAAGCAAAATGCGGTGCGCAGAGCGGTCCGGTCTCATCTTCGCTGACCAGCGTTGCGTCTAAATCAGCTTCAGGTGGCTCACCATGACTGAGGATCAGCACATCCACATGTTCACTGCGCAGTTCCGAAACCTGCGTCAGCGGCTGGAAGTGAACCTCAATCTCCGGATAGCGTTGATAAAAGCTGGCGATACGGGGGATCAGCCATTGTGACAAAAAGCTGGGCGCACAGGAGATCCGAATCTGCTGAAGCAGACCGGTACGAATGTTCTCACAGCTGCTGCGTAACTCACTAAATGCCTGCTGACAGCTCAGCAACAGGCGGTCGCCATGTGAGGTCAGTTTCACCCGGCCATTACTGCGGACAAAAAGTGGTTTGCCCATCCAGCTCTCCAGCTGACGAATCTGGTGGCTAATGGCGCTGTGCGTAACATGCAGATGGTCGGCCGCCACACTAAAGCTGCTGTGTAAGGCTGCCTGGTGAAAATAGTGCAGCGCTCTTAGTGGCGGCAGTCCGTTCATCCTCATCTCCTGTGCAAAAAACTAACAGAGATTGTCAATTTATATCATTTTAAAGTCCAGACGCATTGACCTACTCTGAATGGCAAATTCTGGCGGGTTGACTCAGCCTGATATCTGTGGTTTTTCACCGATATTCCGCCTCGCTTCTCCTGCGCTTACGCCGCATCATCACTAAAGCGAGACACACATGGCACACAGCCTTTTATCCTCTGAAACGTCAGCAGAGGCGCGCCATCGGTTACGCCTGGCGCTCTCCCGTTTTTACAGGCTGGAGCAGTTCGATCTCTTCTTTGCGCCTTCACTGCATCTGACGCAGGTGCTGCTTTCTCAGCTGTTTCTGCGGCAGGAGCAGGCACGCAATCAGAGCCGTTATGCGTCTCACTTTCCGGTCACCGAACTCAACATGCTGCCCGCGGTGCCGCTGATAGCGGGCAGCATTATGCTGGTGCCGCATGTCGAAGTGCCCAATGGCCGCGTCCGTTCATTGCGGGAATGCCAGAATCAGGGCGTGACAGAGGCGAGCGAGAGTTTCGCCAGCGTGCTGCATCAGAAGCTGATCGATGAAGCCAATCTGTTTGTTACCCGGCTGGATCGCCATGCCGGGATCTGCAGCGATCTGGTGCTGGTAGCATTGCGGACCCACGACTTCAGTACGCTGGTGCGCAGCGAACTGCGGCTGTTTGAACAGGGGCTGAGCCTGAACGGCACGCACGAGGCACTACGCTGCTTCGCCGATCCCGAGTGGCGACCCTACAACGCCGCCACCGTTGATGCGCTTTCCCTGTCAGCACCACTGCCGCTGAGTTCCTGCCATCAGCCCGGTTTGCCGTTTGCCAGTTTTAATGTTCCGGCCTCGCTGATCGCTGCGCTGTCAGATGCGGAAGATGTGGTGAAGTGGCCCCAGCAGGCACGGCTGCAGCTGAATGCTAACGTGCGCGGCAGTGGCAAAAAAAGCGTGAATATGACACATCATCTGAGCCGGCGACTGCAATTCCTGCTCAGCACAGGCGGTAAATCTGAAAAAGCGGCAGGCCAGCCAGCCGGGCCGGGTTCAGGGCCATAAAGAGAGTAAAGTCATCCTGAGCGATCCTCGCCCTTCCTTGTGATGAGCGGGTCATAATGGTATGTTCTTCCGCTTCTAAGATAGATCAATGCGATTCGCAAGGGGATTTACGCAATGCGTATTATTCTGCTCGGAGCTCCGGGCGCAGGTAAGGGGACTCAGGCCCAATTCATCATGGAGAAGTACGGCATTCCGCAAATCTCCACTGGCGACATGTTGCGTGCAGCAGTAAAAGCAGGCAGCGAGCTGGGTAACCAGGCGAAAGCCATCATGGATGCTGGCAAACTGGTAACCGATGAGCTGGTGATTGCGCTGGTTAAAGAGCGTATCACGCAGGAAGACTGCAAAAACGGTTTCCTGCTGGACGGTTTCCCGCGCACCATCCCTCAGGCAGATGCAATGAAAGAAGCCGGGATCACTGTTGATCACGTGCTGGAGTTCGCCGTACCGGACGAGCTGATTGTTGAACGTATCGTGGGCCGTCGCGTTCACGCGCCATCTGGCCGTGTTTATCACGTCACCTTTAATCCACCGAAAGTGGAAGGTAAAGATGATGTGACAGGCGAGGAGCTGACCACGCGTAAAGACGATCAGGAAGAGACCGTGCGTAAGCGCCTGGTGGAATACCATCAGATGACCGCCCCGCTGATTGCTTACTACAGCAAAGAAGCGGAAGCGGGCAACACCGCCTATCACAAAATCGACGGCACCCGTAAAGTGACCGAAGTGAGTGCCGAGCTGGCTAAGATCCTCGGCTAAGCTCAATGGGGCCGGTATCACTGGCCCCTTTTGCAGTAATTGCTTTTACCTCCCACTAATTCCGCTACAATTTCCCTGTTTTCACGCATCCCCGTTGTCATCAAGGAACTCAAATGAGGCAAGATAAGCCCGGCGTGTTATTGGTTAATTTAGGTACGCCAGATGCTCCAACCACACCTGCAGTTAAACGCTATCTGAAGCAGTTTTTAAGCGATCCGCGCGTGGTCGATGCACCGCGCTGGCTCTGGTGGCCGATTCTCAATGCTGTCATTCTGCCGTTTCGCTCACCGCGCGTGTCGAAGCTCTACGCATCGGTCTGGATGGAAGGCGGTTCTCCGTTGCTGGTCTACAGCATGCGTCAGCGCGATGCCCTGGCGGCACGGGTTGATATGCCCGTCGAACTGGGTATGAGCTATGGCAATCCGAGCCTGAAAAGCGCAGTCGATAAGCTGATGGCGCAGGGCGTCACCCGCCTGATTGTGCTGCCACTCTATCCGCAATTCTCCTGCTCCACCGTAGCCGCGGTATGGGATGGCCTGACCGCCGTCTTCAAAGGGTATCGTTCGCTGCCCGATGTGCAGTTTATCCGTGACTACGCCGAACATCCGGCCTATATCGCCGCGCTGAAAGCGACGGTAGAGCGCTCGTTTGAGCGGCACGGTCAGCCCGAACTGCTGGTGTTGTCGTTCCACGGCATTCCGCAACGTTTTGCTAACGAAGGCGATGACTATCCGCAGCGCTGTGCGGATACCACCGCCGCACTGGTCAAAGCGCTGGGTCTGCGTGAGGATCAGTACATGATGACCTTCCAGTCGCGTTTTGGTCGTGAGCCCTGGCTGATGCCCTACACCGACAAAACCATGGAAGGCCTGCCTGCCAAAGGGATCAAACATGTTCAGGTCATGAGTCCGGGCTTCTCGTCTGACTGCCTGGAAACGCTGGAGGAGATCAGTGGTGAAAACTGCGAAATCTTTATGCATGCCGGCGGTGAAAAGTTTGAGTATATCCCTGCGCTGAACGCCGATGAGGCGCATATCGACATGATGGTGCAACTGGTCGACGCACGCCGTTAAAGCGAAGGCGGAGAGTGTGATATCATTCTCCGCCTGTTTTTCCAGACGGCATTCCCGATGAAATTTCCCGGCAAACGTAAATCCAAACACTACT
Organism: Pantoea sp. XY16; assembly: GCF_025153065.1. Classification (NCBI taxonomy): domain Bacteria; kingdom Pseudomonadati; phylum Pseudomonadota; class Gammaproteobacteria; order Enterobacterales; family Erwiniaceae; genus Pantoea; species Pantoea sp. XY16. The sequence continues at coordinate 182,154 of NZ_JANZNP010000001.1, forward strand.
TTCCCGTCAGCGCACGCGATCCCCTGTTACAGCCCGCTCAACACGATGTTGATGCAGGCAGCTGGGTAGTGGGTATCGACCAGACGCTGGTGGATATCGAAGCCAAAGTCGATGACGACTTTCTCGCCCGTTACGGTCTGAGTGCCGGGCACTCGCTGGTAATCGATAATGCTGTCGCGGAAGCGTTGTACAACGAGCTGATGCGCGATGCGCTAATCACTCATCAGTTTGCCGGAGGCACCATCGGTAACACGCTGCACAACTTCTCGGTGCTGGCCGATGACCGCTCCGTGCTGCTCGGCGTGATGTGCAACAATATCCAGATTGGCGGCTACGCCTACCGCTATCTCTGTAACACCTCAAGCCGGGTCGATCTTAACTATCTGCAGGGTGTTGATGGCGCTATTGGCCGCTGCTTTACGCTGATTGGCGAACATGGCGAGCGAACCTTCGCGATCAGCCCCGGCCAGATGAACCAGCTGCATCCGGAGAAGGTGCCAGAAGAGGTGATCGCCGGAGCTTCTGCGCTGGTGCTGACCTCCTATCTGGTGCGCTGTGCCGAAGGTGAACCGATGCCGCAGGCAACGTTACAGGCGATTGAATATGCCAAACGCCACAATGTGCCGGTGGTGCTGACGCTGGGTACCAAACATGTGATTGGCGATAATCCTCAGTTCTGGCGGGACTTCCTGCGCGAGCACGTCAGCATCGTGGCGATGAACGAGGAGGAAGCGCTGGCGCTGACCGGCGAAGCCGATCCGCTGCTTGCTTCCAATATGGCGCTGGACTGGGTGGATCTGGTGCTCTGCACCGCTGGCCCGATTGGGCTCTATATGGCGGGCTACACCGAAGACGAGTTCAAACGCAAAACCAACCATCCGCTGCTGCCTGGCGCGATTGCAGAATTCAACCAGTATGAGTTCAGCCGCGTGATGCGCCAGCAGGATTGCCAGCAGCCGCTGCGTATCTTCTCGCACATCGCGCCTTATATGGGCGGACCTGAAAAGATCATGAACACCAACGGCGCCGGAGATGGTGCGCTGGCGGCGTTGCTGCATGACATCACCGCCAACAACTATCACAGCCTGAATGTGCCGAACTCCAGTAAACATGCGCGTCCGTATCTGACCTATTCGTCACTGGCGCAGGTGTGTAAGTATGCCAATCGCGTCAGCTATCAGGTGCTGAATCAGCATTCGCCGCGTTTAACCCGCGGCCTGCCGGAGCGTGAAGACAGTCTGGAAGAGTCTTACTGGGATCGGTAAAGCGGGTTGCCACAGGACGGCAGACAGTTTGCAAACTTAAATGAGGGTGAATCTGGCAGCAATGGATTAACTCAACGCGCAGGGAACAGGGTCAGAAGAGGAGAGCGTCCCGCGCCATGGACAAAAACGCCAGGCGTTTTTGAACAACGCAGAGCGCTGGCCCGGTAACGGGCGCACCTCAGGGATGAGGTGCGTAATCGCGCGGGCCAGGCGTGTCATGGATGTCGGCTTTTGCGTCTTTCCGATCTGACCCTGTTCCCTGTGCCGTTTCGATATCACAGCTATACGGGCCAGACTGAATCAGCGCACGACATCGCAGGGCTTTAAATCTTCGCCCTGCTTCATCTCATCCTGCAGGATTTGCAGCATACTGCTGGCAATCTCACGCTCACCCATCACGACGCGGGTGGCACCACGCTCCATGATGTACTCCACCTCGTCGTCATAGTGGGCACGGGCGATAATCTCGATATTCTGATGCTTTTCACGCGCCGCCGTCACCACTTCACCCGCTTCATAGCCATTCGGGATGGTCAGTAACAGCCAGCGGGCGCAGTCGAGTCGTGCCAGTTCCATGGTATCCGCGCGGGCAGCATTACCGAGCACCGCCTTGATGCCCTGTTCGCGCAGCGCTTCGACCCGGGTACGGGAGTTTTCAACCACCACCAGCGGAACATTAGCCTCAAGAAGCTTCTGACCAATCAGGCTGCCAACCCGGCCATAGCCCACAATCACGGCGTGATTACAGAAATCCACCGGGATCTGCTTCTCTTCTTCAATGGCTTCTTCCAGCGTCTGCTCTTCCATCGTCTCTGTTTTTGCCAGAAAACGCTCCAGCAGGGTAAACAGAATCGGGTTAAGCATAATCGACAGGATGGCGGCGGCCAGCACCAGGTTGCGGCCCTCATCACTCAGCAGGCCCAGCGAGATACCCAGACCGGCCAGAATAAAGGCGAACTCACCAATCTGTGCCAGGCTGACCGAAATGGTCAGTGCCGTACGACGCGAATGGCCGAGCAGCGTTACCAGCAGCCACGCGGCGACCGACTTACCCACCACGATAATCACCAGCGCGCCCAGCACTGCCAGCGGCTGCGTCACCAGAATCGACGGGTCGAACAGCATGCCGACCGAAACAAAGAACAGCACGGCAAACGCATCACGCAACGGCAGAGTATCCCGTGCGGCACGATGGCTCAGTTCCGACTCATTCAGCACCATACCGGCGAAGAAAGCACCTAATGCAAACGAAACATCAAAGAATTCAACGGCCCCAAAAGCGATGCCCAATGCCAGCGCTAACACCGCCAGCGTAAACAATTCGCGTGAGCCGGTGGCGGCGCTGCGGGCGAGGATCCAGGGCACGGCACGGCGTCCCACCACCATCATCAGCACCATAAAGGCAGCCACCTTACCGATGGTCCACAGCAGATCCCAGGCCAGCAGTCCGGCGCTGGCGTTGCCCTGTTCCATCATGCCCGCAATGGCGGGCAGCAGTACCAGCGTCAGCACCATCACCAGATCTTCAACAATCAGCCAGCCAATGGCTATCTGTCCGCGCTGGCTATCAATCAGCTGTCGTTCCTCTAACGCACGCAGTAACACCACGGTACTGGCGGTAGAGAGGCAGAGACCAAACACCAGGCCGGTCAACCACGACCATCCCAGCGTCCATGACAATCCCATTCCCAGTAACGTCGCGACTGCGATTTGCGCGATGGCACCGGGAATGGCGATCGACTTTACCGACATGAGATCTTTCATTGAGAAGTGGAGGCCGACACCAAACATCAGCAGGATAACGCCGAGTTCTGCCAGTTCAGGGGCCAGATTGGTATCTGCGACAAAGCCGGGCGTAAAAGGACCCGCCAGCACGCCTGCCATCAGGTAACCGACGAGGGGCGAAATACGCAGGCGGTTTGCCAGCATCCCAAGGAGAAATGCCAGAACCAGTGCTCCGACAATGGTAGTGATCAACGGTGTGGTGTGATGCATGCCTGTCTCCTTGTATACAAATGTATCCGCTTGTAACAAATGAGTTTAAAACAAAATCACTTCTTTCGCTGAGCAATTTGCGGGAATACCTTAAAAAACCATGAAAAAAAGTCAAAACCACAATCGAAAGGGTGTTTTTGTCCATTATCCATAATATTGGCTGATTTGACGCTTTAAACAGGGCCGGATAAATAAAAATTCGCATCAGTAAATAACGTCGGTCTGGCACGAATAAGGGAGAAATGTGCATGCAGAGGGGGTAAAGCCTGCCAGCGGCACTTTTGCAGCAGTAAACAATCGGTTAACAACACGCTTTATGGCCTCTTTCTGCTCAGTCGGGAGAAACCGGACCCGGGCTGGAACGAGAGCCCGCTGTTGTATAGGTGTCACTCCGGAGCCACTTTCTTACTCTGCAAACACGGAGCAGAAATAAAAAGCGTAAGCTCATGCATGCACGCAGATGTGCATTGGCCTTGAGTTCGCCGGGGGAATATGCGACACAGTGGGGCAAAGCGGCAGATAATCGGGCCAGAAAGTAAATTAAGGAGAATCACCGTGTTGTTATCAAAATGGACAGGAGCAGGTGTGGCGCTACTGGTGGCCCTGATGCCGCTGTTTTCACAGGCCGCTGAGGCCGATCACACCTATCGTTTCAGCCTGCTGCACACCAACGATGAGCATGGCCACTTCTGGTTTAATGCGCAGGGCGAATATGGTCTGGCGGCGCAGAAAACGTTGATGGATACCCTGCGCTACGATGTCCAGGCCAGAGGCGGCGGCGCACTGATTCTCTCTGCCGGTGATATCAATACCGGCGTGCCGGAGTCCGACGAGCTGGATGCTGAACCCGATTTTCGTGCGATGAACCTGATTGGCTATGACGCGATGGCGCTGGGCAATCATGAGTTCGACAAGCCGATTGCGGTTCTGCGCAAGCAGGAGAAGTGGGCGCGATTCCCGCTGCTGGCCGCCAACGTTTATCAGAAAGGCACCGATCAGCGCCTGTTTAAACCCTGGGCGGTATTTAACCGTCTCGGGCTGAAAATCGCAGTCGTCGGGTTAATTACCCCGGATACCGCAAAACTGGCCAATCCGGCTGGGCTGACAGATACCGAGTTCCGCGATCCTATTGCAGAAACGGTGAAGGCGGTTGCTGAACTGCGTGCCGCGGAGAAGCCGGACGTGATTGTTGCGCTGACCCACCTTGGCCACTATGACGACGGTAAGCACGGCAGCAACGGCATCGATGACGTCACTCTGGCCCGCAGCCTGCCTGCCGGCACAATCGATCTGATCGTGGGTGGGCATTCCCATGATGCGGTCTGCATGGAAAAAGAGAACGTCAGCGTCAAAAATTATCAGCCCGGCCAGCCCTGCAAACCCGATCAGCAGAACGGCATCTGGATTATGCAGGCCGATAAGTGGGGCAAATATGTCGGACGTGGCGACTTCACCTTCCGTAATGGAGAAGTGTCGCTGGAGGCTTATCAGCTGGTGCCGGTCAACCTCAAACATCAGGTGAAGAATGCCGATGGCAGTGAAACCTGGCTCACCTGGCAGGAAGAGATCCCGAAAAATACCGCAATGATGAAGCTGCTGATGCCGTTTCAGAAGCGGGCAGAGGCGAAGCTGACCCTGAATGTCGGCAGCGTTGACGGCGACTTCAGCGGTGAAAAAGAGCAGGTTCGGTTTGAGCAGACAAATCTCGGCCAGCTGATTCTGCGCGCTCAGATGGCGCATACTAAAGCCGATTTTGCGGTGATGAGCGGCGGCGGTATTCGCACCTCGCTGAAATCGGGCAAGCTGAGCTGGCGTGACCTGCTACAGGTCCAGCCGTTCAGCAACCAGGTGGTCTCGGTCAGCCTGACTGGCGCAGAGGTCAAAAAATATCTGGATGTGGTCGCCAATATTCAGCCTGACTCAGGTGGCTATGCCCAGTTTGCCGGTATCAGCCTGACCGCCGATGGTAAGCATGTCAGTAACGTCCGTATTAACGGCAAACCGATTGAAGATACGCAGCATTATCGCATGGCGACAAACAGCTTTAATGCGGCGGGCGGCGACGGCTATCCGCGTCTGGATAATCATGCCGGGTACGTCAACAGCGGAGCAGTGGATGCGCAGGTGCTGCGCGACTTCATCAAGGCGCATTCACCGGTTAAAGCCAGTGACTATGAGCCGAAAGGGCAGATCGTGCATCTTACCGATGAGCAGATTCGGGCGCGCGATGAGGCAGCAGAGAAAGCGCGGAAGCGTAACTATCCCAAAATGATTCTGGCGTGGATCTGGCCGTGGGGGAACGAAACAGCCGCCACGCATTGAACTGACCGGGAGGCGCTTGCGCCTCCCGTTTTTCTTATGCCCGGCAGGGGTGACGTCTGATCCAGCGCTCGCGCAGTTTGTCCCATCCCCAGTTGTAAGCCATGGTGAAGGGCAGGAAGAAGAGGAAAAAGGCCACTTCAACCAGGAAAGCTTCCCACAGGGTGATATCCAGCATCAGGGCGGCGATCGGCAGACCAATCAGGATAAATCCGCCTTCAAAGCCCAGCGCATGTAACACACGCACGCCCGGACCTCGTTTCTGGCCTGGCGCATAAATCCGATCAAACCCGCTGTTGTAAATCATATTCCATAGCATCGCGGCCGTAGAGAGCATAATCGCCAGCGATCCCATCTGAAACAGCGGTTTATTCATTGCCCATGCCGCCAGCGGCGAAACGGTCAGAATCGCCAGTGTTTCAAAGCAGACAGCATGAAGAATACGTTCTTTAAGTGAGCGGGTACGCATTTTTTGTTCTCCTTCAATAATACGGCGCATTTTCACATGTCAGAATGCTAAGATAAAATGAACACCTATCGAAAAAAGCGATGGAAAAAATGCGATACTCCCCGGAATCCCTTGAGGCTTTTATGCAGACCGTGGCGAGTGGCTCCTTTTCGGCGGCTGCGCGTGCGCTGGGTAAAAGTCAGTCCACCATCAGCGCAGCGGTGGCTAATTTAGAAGACGATCTCGGCTTTGCGCTGTTTGATCGAACGGGCCGTCAGCCGATCCTCTCCGAGCAGGGACGTCGCGTTGTTCCTCAGGTTCAGCAGATTCTGTCGGCCAGCGAGCGGCTGGATGCGCTGGCGATACGTCTGTCGCAGGGCGTTGAACCCCGGCTCAGTTTTGCCATGTCCGATTTCTGGCAAACCGATCATCATGAACATCTGCTCAGGCAATTTGATGCGCGTTATCCGGAGATTGAACTGGAAGTCATGATTGCTGAAGATGGTGATGTCCTTGATCTGCTGCAGGCCGGGCGGGTACATCTGGGCGTCGTGCGGGCGCAGCCCAATCTGCCGGTAGATATCGCAGTGGCGCGGCTGCAGGTTGAAGCGCAGATGGCGGTCTTTTTACATCGCGATCACCCGCTGGCACAGCCTGATACCCTGAGCGAAAGCGAACTGGAAGGCGTGCGACATCTGCGGCTTAACACCTGGGTTGAGGCGCATGAACCCGCGCCCATGGGTCGCATCTGGTCAGCGCCCACCTATTTACTGCTGCTGGAGATGGCGGAGCAGGGATTTGGCTGGACGATTCTGCCACGCTGGCTGGTGAAACAGTTTGGGCATGGCGTGCTGAAAGAGTTGTCGATGTCGGGCTGGCCACAGCACATCGCCGTTGAAGTTGTCTGGTCACGACGAACGCCGCCCGGTCCGGCGGGGCGCTGGATGATCGATCAGCTGTGCGCCCAGCCGCGTGTTTAGTCGTGGCGGGCGATATCCGCAAACGGTGCGTCCAGCAGGCGTGAAAGATCCTGAGGTGCCAGTTCAATATCCAGGCCTCGTTTGCCGCCAGAGATAAACATGGCGTCAAACGCGCTGGCTGAGTCATCGATTACCGTGGGCAGCCGTTTTTTCTGTCCCAGCGGACTGATACCGCCCACCAGATAGCCGGTCACACGCTGTGCCAGCTGCGGATCGGCCATATCGGCTTTCTTCGCGCCCAGCGCTTTTGCCACCTTTTTCAGGTCGAGCTGCGTCGATACCGGCGTAATCGCTACCGCCAGCTGTTTCGCTTCACCATTCAGCGCCACCAGCAGCGTTTTATAGACCTGGCGCGCATCAAGATTAAGCTTGCGGACCGCTTCGTCACCAAAATGCGTTTCGTTACTGTCATGTTCGTAAGGATGCAGCGTAAAGCTGACCTTTTGTTTTTCAAGTAATTTTACGGCGGGTGTCATACGTATTCCTTACTAAGAAAAATCTTATTACGCAGAATCATGGAAAAAGGTGGCGAAATTTTGTTCTTTGCGTAAAATTGGCCGCGCGCCAGCAATCTGATTGCTGAGCGATAACCAAAATCATAAACAAATTCCTCTTTGACGGGCCGATAAACTTATCGGCTCTCTTTTTTTCAGGGCTTCTTCAGCATCTCAGGCAGATTATCTTCGCCGTAAAGATGCAAAGCACCCACGGCCACCACATAGTTTCCCGCCGCTAACCCCTGCAGCCTGTCACACCACTGCGCATTACGCTGACCGATCAACGTATCATTCAGCGCCTGACTGAACGTCGCGGGCAGCGTGATTTCAGGCTGGCGTGGCGGTGTATCAAGCCACCAGCTCACCATCATCTGCAGCAGTCGTGCATTAGTGTGCCAGTGCAGCAGCGTATCCTGTAACAGCGCCATGCCATCATCCGGTAGCGCGGTTAGCAGGGCGATCTGCGCATCGGCACCTTCCAGTTCAATCACGGGTTTGTTCAGGCCTTTCGCTGCCTGCAACAGCTGATAATCAATGCCGTAGTCAGGCCGTAATCCCAGCCTCTGTGCCTGTTGCGCCTGTAACATCAGCGCCACCTGCCAGGCGGGCAGGTTATCCAGCAGGCTAAGCGTGAGACTCATCTCCTGACACAGTGCGGTAAGCGTTTGCATCGCGCTGCTCTCCAGTCGCTCTGAGAGCGCAGGACGATCGCCTCGGTGATCGAAGGGTGAGCCACCCTGCGTAATATCCGCTTCCACAATCAGCGCATCAGCCTGCTGCAACTGATGCAGCAGGCGAGCGGGCAACGGCTGCATATCGCGCGTTCCCATATGAATACTGCCCACCAGATGCAGTTGACGATTGCCAAGCCGGACATCTATCGCAGGCCAGCGGTAACTGGCGGGAAAAAGTTGGCTGATAAAGCCGCGCAGTGAGCGCCAGATATTGCCTGTCATTCCCGGTCCTTTGCGATTCAAAACCCCATGCTAGCGACTTCAGAGCGTTAAAAACAGCGCTGAAACGGCGATTACTGGCGCGGTGGCCGGTAACGCAGCAGGCGGTTAGCATTGCTGACCACGGTAATGGAGGAGAGCGCCATCGCCGCACCTGCAACAATCGGGCTGAGCAGGGTGCCGGTCAGCGGATAGAGCACGCCCGCGGCTACCGGAATACCGATACTGTTATAGATAAATGCGCCAAACAGGTTCTGCCGGATATTGCGCAGCGTCGCGGAAGAGAGCGCTAACGCATCTGCCACGCTGTTGAGATCGGCGCGCATCAGCGTAATTCCCGCAGTTTCTACCGCCACATCGCTGCCGCCACCCATCGCAATGCCCACATCGGCCTGCGCCAGTGCAGGCGCGTCATTGATGCCATCACCGACCATCGCGACGCGACGACCCTGCTGCTGTAGCTGTTCAATGGCCGCCGCTTTGCCTTCAGGCAATACGCCTGCAATCACTTCATCAATGCCGGTTTCGGCAGCGATGGCGCGTGCGGTATCTTCATGGTCGCCGGTCAGCATAATCAGGCGATAACCCTGCTGATGCAGTCGCTTAAGGGCTGCACTGCTTTCAGGACGTAGCTGATCGCGCAGCGCGATCAGCCCGGAGAGCTGACCCTGTTCAGCCAGCAACACCGGGGTGGCACCCTGTTGCGTCAGGCGCATAATCGCTGCTTCTGCCGCCCGGCAATCGACGCCGTTATCCTGCAACAGTGCAGCGTTACCCAGCAGCAGCGCTCTGCCATCCAGACTACCGCTGACCCCTCTGCCGCGTATTGTACGAAATTGCGCTAACGACGCTGGCTGAGTCAGTTTCGCTTCGGCGACAATCGCTTTCGCCAGCGGATGACCCGAGGCGAACTCCAGCGCAGCCGCGGTCGCTAATACCGATTCACGGCTGGCGTTCCCCCAGACCAGCACCTCACTGACCTGCGGCTTTCCGGCCGTCAGGGTGCCGGTTTTATCAAACACCAGGGTGTCGATCTGGCTGGCGCGCTGCAGCGCATCGGCGTCGCGGACCAGCACCCCCAGCTCGGCGGCACGGCCAACACCGGCAATAATCGACATCGGCGTCGCCAGTCCCAGTGCACAGGGGCAGGCGATAATCAGGACGGTTGTCGCAATCACCAGCATGTAGGCAATCTGCGGCTGCGGGCCGAACAGATACCACACCGCGCCGCTGAGCAGCGCAATCAATACCACCACCGGGACAAAAACGGCGGAGATGCGATCCGCCAGACGGCCCACATCGGGTTTGCTGCTCTGCGCCTGTCGTACCAGCCGGATAATGCGCGACAGGGTGGTGTGATTCCCGGTTGCCCGGGCGATAAATTCTACTGAGCCGTCCTGCACCAGAGTTCCGGCAAAGATCGCCACACCCGGATTTTTGCTTTGCGGCACCGCTTCGCCGGTGAGCATCGCTTCATCAAACCAGGCTTCACCCGTGATGATTTCGCCATCGACCGGCACCCGATCGCCGGTGACCAGGCGCAGCGTCATGCCGGGCTGGACGTCACTGACCGGGATCAGTCGGTCGCCCTGTTGATCGACCAGCCGCGCCTGGGCCGGTGTCAGATCAAGCAGTCGCTCCAGTGCCTTAGACGATCGCTGACGCGCCCGCTGCTCCAGTGCATGGCCCAGATTGATCAGGCCCAGAATCATCACGCTGGCTTCGAAATAAAGATGGCGAGCCTGCGGCGGGAAAAAGTCGGGCCACAACACCACGCTAAAGGAATAAATCCAGGCCGCGCCGGTGCCGAGTGCTACCAGCGTATCCATGGTAGCGCTGCCATTACATAAACTGCGCCAGGCGCTGCGATAAAAGTGGCTGCCGGTCACGACCATGATCAGCAGGGTCACGAGGCCCAGCGTCAGCCAGATGCCGTGGTTATGGTCGGTGAGCATCATGTTGTCGCCAACCATGCCCCAGATCATCAGCGGTACGCCAAAGGCTAAGGCGACAGCCGCCTGCCAGCTGAAACGCCGCATCGCGCTGCGGGCGCTGTGCTGCTGCTTTTCACGTCGCTCCTGCTCGTCATCCACCACCTGCGCGCCATAACCCGCGGCATCAACGGCAGCCACCAGCTGCTCAGGGTCAGCATCACCCAGCACCAGCGCACTGCGCTCGCCGAGATTGACCCGCGCCTGGCTGACGCCTGCGACCTGCTGCAGCGCTTTTTCCACCCGGCTCACGCAGCTGGCGCAGGTCATGCCTTCAATCAGCAGCATATGGGTGGGTAATGTTTTTTCTGCCGGATGAGAAGCGGTCTCCGTTGTCAGCGCCTCCGGCGGCGGCTCCGATGCTGTCAACGGTTCAGACTTTGGGGACGCGTCCGCCGTTTTCAGCGTCGCGTGATAGCCCGCCTGCTCAACAGTGGCGATCAGTGCAGCCGCATCCGCGTGACCGGAAACCTGCGCTTCCTGTTGGGTAACCTCGGCCTGGTCAACATCGTCGCGCTGCTCAAGTGCCTCTTTGACGCGTTTGACACAGTGGCCGCAGGACAAGCCGTCCAGTGCCAGAGAAATAGTGTGTGACATAATCAACTCCTCTTGTGATCCCATTTGACCAACTGGTCAGTTTCGATTCATGCTTAAGCATAAACCTTCCATCAAGGGGAAGGTCAAGGGGACGAAAATGAACATCAGCGATGTGGCGAAAAAGACCGGGCTGACCAGCAAGGCGATTCGTTTCTACGAAGAGAAAGGGGTGGTGACGCCGCCGTTGCGCAGTGAAAATGGTTACCGCCATTACGACGGTCACCATCTGGATGAACTGAACCTGTTACGTCAGGCGCGACAGGTAGGCTTTACGCTGGATGAGTGCCGCGAGCTGGTGGCGCTGTTTAACAATCCGTCGCGACACAGTGCCGATGTAAAAGCCCGCACTCTGCAGAAAGCCGATGAAATTGCAGCGCACATTGAAGAGCTGCATGCCATGCGCGCTCGTCTGCTGGCGCTGGCGGACGCCTGCCCGGGCGATGAGAGCGCAGAGTGCCCGATTATCAATAATCTGGCCGGGTGCTGCATTCAGCGTGGCTGAATTCGCAGCGTAATCCCCTCAATGCCGACCACGACGACCGGTGTGCCGGCAGGCAGATCCTGTTCTGCCTCAACCCGCCAGCTGCTATCCCCGATGCGTATGTGACCGGTGCGGTTATGCAGCGCGGTATCCAGCGTCAGCTGCAACCCGATCATCTGGCTACCGCGCTGGTTCAGGGCATTGGGCGTCTGATGCGTTTCACGGTGGCGCATCCAGCGATACCACAGAAAGACGCAAATCAGTGTCAGCACGGCAAATAGTGACCCCTGTGTCGTCCAGCTCACTGGCACCAGCCACTCAAAGATGCCGACAATAACTGCCGCCAGTCCGCTCCACAGCAGATAACCGCTGGTGCCCAGCATCTCAGCCGCCAGCAGTAATCCACCCAGCGTCAGCCAGAACCAGTGCGGATGCGCGATGATTTCCATCAGCATCAGCGTGTCGACTCGGTACGCGATTCCTTCAGCAGTTCACCGATGCCCGCGATCGACCCCAGCAGACTGCTCGCTTCCAGCGGCATCATCACGACTTTGCTGTTAGTGCCTTCACCGATTTTTTGCAGCGCATCGGTGTATTTCTGCGCCACGAAGTAGTTGATAGCCTGAATATCACCCGCCGCGATCGCTTCCGAGACCATTTTAGTGGCGCTAGCTTCCGCTTCAGCCTGACGTTCACGGGCTTCTGCCTGCAGAAACGCCGAGGTACGTTCACCTTCCGCTTTGAGGATCTGCGACTGCTTCTCCCCTTCAGCGCGCAGGATAGCCGCCTGTCGTACCCCTTCGGCCGTCAGAATATCGGCGCGCTTGGTTCGCTCTGCTTTCATCTGTGCATTCATCGCGCCGATAAGCTCCTGCGGTGGACGCACGTCGCGAATCTCGATACGGGTGATCTTAACGCCCCACGGGTTGGTCGCTTCATCCACGATATGCAGCAGACGGGTATTAATGCTGTCACGCTGTGACAGCATTTCGTCCAGCTCCATGCTGCCCAGCACGGTGCGCATATTGGTCATAGTGAGGTTCAGAATCGCCTGCTCAAGATTGCTGACTTCATAGGCGGCACGCGCCGGATCAACGACCTGAATAAAACAGACCGCATCGATGGTGACGTTGGCGTTATCTTTGGAGATGATCTCCTGCGAGGGAATATCCAGTACCTGTTCCATCATGTTGATCTTGCGACCGACGCGATCCATGAACGGCACGACCAGACTTAATCCTGGCTGTAGCGTGCGGGTATAACGGCCAAAGCGCTCAACCGTCCATTGAAAACCTTGTGGCACGATCTTGACGGTTGCCCAGACCGCTACCAGCGCCAGAATAATCAGGGCAGGAATGACAGTTATCATACAACCTCCGCATTGTCAGATTAACGGGCCGAGTCGCTTCGGCCCGTGGTGCTGCTGTTAGTACAGCAGGGAATAGAGCTGGCGACGATAACGCGCAGCCAGTGCATCGCCGGTTCCCAGCGCCGCCAGAATCTCCTGCAGCATTTTACGCGCCTGGCCATCTGCGGCATTGAGATCGGATTTCAGAAAGCTGAACAGCAGTTCCAGTGCTTCTTCATTGCGACCCACCTGATGCAGTTGTAACGAGAGTTTAGCAGCCAGCCCGGCGTTAGTCGGGGCCGCTTCCAGCTCGGATTGCAGCTGCTGAATCTCCGGCGTATCCGCAGCCTGTTTCAGCAGATCGATCTGCGCCATCAGGCTCTGATAACGGGTATCCTGATCCTGCAAAGGTACGACTTTTAGCACTGCTTCTGCTTCATCGCTGCGGTTCAGGGTAATCAGTACCTCTGCCAGCAGGAAACCGATCTCACTGGACTGGTTGCTCAGCTGCCACGCATCTTTTAATAGCGGCAGCGCCTCCAGAGGTTTATCTTCCTGCATCAGCACCATCGCCTTCTGCGCTTTCAGCTCTTCTTCACGCGGCAGGACTTTTTCCAGCAGGGCGCGGATCGCCTCTTCCGGCTGCGGTCCCTGGAAACCGTCAACCGGCTGACCATCCTGGAACAGGTAGACGGTCGGGATTGAACGCAGACCAAACTGCGACGCGACTCTTTGCTCTTTGTCGCAATCGAGTTTTGCGAGAATAAACTGACCCGCGTACTCCTGCGCCAGACGCTCCAGCACAGGTGTCAGCTCCTGACAGTGCTGACTGCGCTCAGACCAGAAGTAGAACAGCACCGGCAGCTGCATCGACTGCTCAAGGGTCTGCTGCAGGTTAGATTCGTTGATGTCGATGATAGAAGCGTGTGGTGACATGGATAAGTCTCTTTGCAAAAAGTGTTCTAAGAATATGGGGCCAACTGGCCCGGCTTCAAGCGCTATTGCGCATGGCTGATTAATGGCTGCGCAAAATGCGATCCAGCATCCAGCCTGGCAGTAACCGTTTCAGCAGGCTCATGACGTGTGCGATCAGCGTCACCGGATAGCGCAAACGTGGATGTTTACTCTCGAGTGCGTGACGAAGCTTAGGCAGAATGGCTTCCGCTGGCAGGGTAAAGCGTGCCGCGATGCCCGGGTTACGCACCGGGTTATGCTGTTCCCCCTGCGTCACATTGTCGGTAAAGCGAGTCTCAATCGGGCCAGGTTCAATCAGGCTGACCCGGATGCCGCTATTGCGCACTTCGAGCCGCAGCGCATCGCTCCAGGCTTCCAGTGCATATTTGCTGGCGGCATAGGCACCCCGGCCAGGCGTGGAGATCAGTCCCAGTACCGAGCTGGTATTCACAATGCGGCCATCGCCGCTGGCCTGCAGCGCCGGCAACAGTCGCAGCGTCAGCTGATGGACGCCAAAAAAGTTGCTGGAAAACTGCTGCTCCAGCTGCTGACGGGTGAGGGTTCGCAACGGGCCATACAGACCAAATCCGGCGTTGTTGAATAGCGCGGCCAGACGGTTATCGCAGAGCGCGAGCACCGTGTCCGCTGCCCGATCGACACTCTGCGGATCGTCGAGATCGAGCTGCAGGCCCGTATAACCCAGCGTGTTCATGCGGGCGACATCGTCGGCTTTTCGGCAGGCGGCGATCACCTTATAACCGCGCGCCAGCAGATCGTGCGCGGCGACCAGGCCAATCCCGCTGGAACAACCTGTAATCAGAATGGTTTTTTGCATTTCTTTACCCTTTTTGCGCATCCAGGCGCGCTACGGCTGCTTAACTAAGGGAGCCAGTTCTTTTGCCATTAATCCGGCGATAAATGGCTGTGCATCAGGATTGGGATGTATGCCATCCTGCTGCATCCACTCGGGTTTCAGATAGACCTGCTCCATGAAAAAGGGCACCAGAGGAATATCATGCTGCTGCGCGAGTCCAGGGTAGATGCCGCTGAACGCCTCGGTGTAGCGGCGGCCATAGTTGGCGGGCAGACGGATCTGCATCAGCAGCGGCTTTGCATCGGCAGCTTTGACATCGTCGATGACTTTACTCAGATTCTGCGCGATAGCGTCAGGCGGAAAACCGCGCAGACCATCGTTACCGCCCAGTTCGATTAACACCCATTGCGGCTGATGCTGTTTTAATAGTGCAGGCAGGCGCGCCAGTCCCTGTGCGGCAGTGTCGCCGCTGATGCTGGCGTTGACTACTTTTGGTTTCTGCTGCCACTGCTTATCAAGCAGGCTGGGCCAGGCAGCGGTGGCAGACATGCGATAGCCTGCGCTCAGGCTGTCGCCCAGCACCATCAGGGTATCTGCAGCAGCAAGACGCGACACCATCAGAAGAATCAATAACAGGAAGGGATAATGCCAGCGGAAAACATTGTTGAAGTTCATCATCTTACTAAGTCCGTCGGTCAGGGAGAGCATCAGTTAACCATCCTTACCGGAGTTGAGTTGGTTGTCAAACCAGCCGAGACCATTGCGCTGATTGGCGAGTCCGGCTCCGGCAAGTCAACCCTGCTGGGAATTCTGGCCGGGCTGGACGATGGCAGCAGCGGCGAAGTTCATCTGCTGGGGCAGCCGCTGCACCAGATGAACGAAGAACAGCGTGCGGCTCTGCGTGCCCGTCAGGTCGGCTTTGTGTTTCAGTCATTTATGCTGGTGCCGACACTGAATGCACAGGAGAACGTCCAGCTGCCATCACTCCTGCGCGGTGACAGCGACCGCCAGAGTCGCGAACAGGCACGGGAACTTTTGACGCTGCTCGGGCTGGGTGAACGTCTGCATCATCTGCCCGCTCAGCTGTCAGGCGGCGAACAGCAGCGTGTCGCGCTGGCTCGCGCCTTCAGTGGTCGTCCGGGTCTGCTGTTTGCCGATGAGCCGACCGGCAACCTTGACCGCAAAACCGGTGATCGCATCGCCGATTTGCTCTTTTCCCTTAATCGCGACTTCGCCACCACGCTGATTCTGGTGACGCATGACGAGCAACTGGCGGCGCGCTGCGATCGTCGCCTGCGGCTGCGCGACGGAAAATTGTGGGAGGAGCAATGATCTGGCGCTGGTTCTGGCGCGAGTGGCGTTCGCCCTCGCTGCTGATTGTCTGGCTGGCCCTGACGCTGGCGGTGGCCTGCGTGCTGGCGCTGGGGTCGATCAGCGATCGCATGGAAAAAGGGCTGAATCAGCAGAGCCGTGATTTTATGGCTGGTGACCGCACGCTGCGTAGCACCGATGCTGCGCCCGAAGCCTGGCTGGAAAAGGCGCGGGAAACCGGCCTGACGGTCAGTCGTCAGCTCACCTTCATGACCATGACCTTTGCCGACCAATCACCGCAGCTCGCCTCGGTAAAAGCAGTGGATGACCGCTACCCGATGTTTGGCACGCTGCAGACGCAGCCGCCGGGACTGAGGCCGCAGGCGGGTACTGCGCTGGCGGCACCGCGCCTGATGGCGCTGCTGAATCTGAAAGTGGGCGATACGCTGGAAGTCGGCGATACCCAGCTGCGCATCAGCGGGGAGATAATCCAGGAGCCGGATGGTGGCTTTAACCCGTTTGAGATGGCACCGCGTCTGCTGATCAATCTGGCGGATGCTGGCAAAACCGGTGCGATTCAGCCAGGCAGCCGTATTACGTGGCGCTATAAATTCTCCGGTAATTCCGAACAGCTGGCCCGCTATGACCGCTGGATTGAACCGCAGCTGAAGGCGGACCAGCGCTGGATCAGCGTGGAGAACTCGGAAGATGCGCTGGGCCGTTCGATGCAGCGCGCGCAGCAGTTCCTGCTGCTCTCGGCCTTACTGACGCTGATGCTGGCGATTGCGGCCGTGGCGGTTGCCATGAGTCACTATTGCCGCAGCCGTTACGATCTGGTGGCGGTGCTGAAAACCCTGGGCGCGACGCAGGGTGCGTTGCAGCGGTTGATCATCGGCCAGTGGCTGGCGGTGCTGCTGCTGGCGGCGATTGCCGGAGGCGTTGTGGGGCAGGGCGTGGAAGCGATCCTGATGGCCATGCTGAAACCCGTGTTGCCCGCCAGCTTACCGGCGGCCAGCGTCTGGCCGTGGATCTGGGCGGTGGGATCGCTGTTTGTCATTTCGCTGCTGGTGGGTTTGCGTCCCTATCGTCTGCTGCTGGCAACGCAGCCGCTGCGCGTGCTGCGGCGCGATGCAGTGGCAAATCTCTGGCCGCTGAAAATCTATATCCCGGTGATGATCGCGGTGGTCGTCACGCTGTTAGCGTTGCTGGTCGGGGGCAGTAAAATGCTCTGGGCGCTGCTGGCAGGTGTGGTGGTGCTGGCGGGATTACTGGCGTTACTCGGCTGGGGAACCCTGTTGCTGCTGCGTCGGCTGGTGGTGCGCAATCTGGCGCTGCGACTGGCGATCAACCGGCTGCTGCGCCAGCCCGGCATGACGCTGAGCCAGCTCGCGGCCTTTTCGCTGTCGTTTATGCTGCTGGCGCTGTTGCTGGTGATGCGCGGCGATCTACTGGATCGCTGGCAGCAGCAGTTACCGGCAGACAGCCCGAATTTCTTCCTGCTCAATATGACGGCGGATCAGGTGCCGCAGGTGCGCGATTTCCTGCAAGCGCACCAGATCAAACCCGAAACCTTCTATCCGATTGCGCGGGTGCGGCTTAGCGAACTCAACGGCAAACCGGCCGATCCGAAACGGGATAATGCCCTGAATCGCGAACTCAACCTGACAGAGCTGGCCGAGCGCCCGGATCACAATCCGCTGGTCGCTGGCAACTGGCCGCCGAAGGCCGGTGAAGTGTCGATGGAGGTAGAACTGGCGGATCGTCTGGGGCTGAAGCTCGGTGATACGCTGACGTTCGACGGCGATACGCAGACCTTCAGCGCCCATATTACCAGTCTGCGTAAAGTGGACTGGGAAAGCCTGAAGCCGAATTTCTTCTTTATCTTTCCGCCAGGTGCGCTCGACAGTCAGCCCCAGACCTGGCTCACCAGCTTCCGCATGGAGGCGAATCCTGTACTGCTGGCGCAGCTGAACCGTGCTTTCCCGGCGCTGAGTCTGCTGGATATCGGCAGCATTATGCGGCAGATCGGTCAGGTGCTGACGCAGGTCAGCCGGGCGCTGGAGATCATGGTGGTGCTGGTCACGGCCTGCGGTGTGTTGCTGCTGCTGGCGCAGATTCAGGTCGGG
Source organism: Pantoea sp. XY16 (assembly GCF_025153065.1). Lineage (NCBI taxonomy): Bacteria > Pseudomonadati > Pseudomonadota > Gammaproteobacteria > Enterobacterales > Erwiniaceae > Pantoea > Pantoea sp. XY16. The sequence continues at coordinate 200,233 of NZ_JANZNP010000001.1, forward strand.
ATGCACCAGCGTCGGCAGGAGCTGGTGGTCTATCGCACGCTGGGTGCCGGTAAACGCCTGCTACGCACGACGCTGTGGTGTGAGTTTGCGCTGCTCGGCGTGGTTTCCGGCGTGGCGGCCGCGATGGGGGCAGAAGCGGCGCTGTGGGGATTACAGACGAAGATTTTCGACTTCCCATGGCAGCCTGACTGGACACTGTGGCTGGCATTGCCGTTGTGTGGCGCGCTGCTGCTGTCGCTGTGCGGCGGCTGGCTGGGGATACGGTTACTGAAAGGAAAGGCGCTGTTCAGGAAGTTTGATGCGGCGTAAAGCAGGGCTGGAATAAGGCGGCACCAGGCCGCCTTTGACCTTTATTCAGACTGCACCCGTAACCTGCAGGCGGATTACGGGAAACTACAGCTTTTCAACGGCCCAGGCGATACCGCTGGCGTACTCTTCCGGTAGCTGAGGCACCAGCGCATTTAGCGCGGCGCTGAGCCGCTCTGCATCGCTGTCGTTCAGATTGAGGTGGCCCACCTTACGACCCGGACGCACCTCTTTGTCATACCAGTGCAGATGCACCAGCGGCTGTTGCAGCCAGCTGAGATTCACGGCAGTGCCGATCAGATTCACCATGACCGACGGCGCAAACACCACCGGCTGCGGTAATGCCAGGCCAAGAATGGCGCGCAGATGCAGCTCAAATTGGCTGATAGACGCGCCGTTCTGCGTCCAGTGACCACTGTTATGCACACGCGGTGCCAGCTCATTGATCAGCAACCCGGCTGGCGTCACAAAACACTCCATCGCCATCACGCCAACGTAATTCAGCGCCTGCATGATCGCGCTCAGCATCGTTTCGGCCTGCTGCTGCTGTGCCGGATCCGCCTGCGGAAACGCCACGCTGGTGCGCAGAATGCCGTCCTGATGCAGGTTATGCGTCAGTGGATAGAACACGACCTTGCCATCGTGACCGCGCGCGCCGACCAGTGACACTTCACCGGAAAAGTTGATGCCCTGCTCAACGATACACTCGCCATAACACGCATCCGGCAGCTGGTCAGTTTCATCAGCACGCAGACGCCACTGACCCCGTCCGTCATAACCACCCGTGCGGCTTTTCACAATTGCCAGCTCGCCCAGTGAATCAAACACCGCTGGCCATTCGCTTTTGTCCGCCAGCAACTGCCACGGCGCGGTAGCGAGCCCCAGTTGATCCAGTAGCTGTTTCTGCGTCAGGCGATCGGCCAGACGTGGGAAAATATCACGGTTAACAAAAGCCGGATGGCTCGCCAGTTCACGCGTCAGCGCGGTCTCCGGCCAGCGTTCGATTTCGGCGGTAATCACGCTATCGGCGATCGGCAGGGCGGCAGGATCGGCATCCAGGCCTACCGGATAGACCGCAATGCCCAGCGGTTCACCCGCCTGACGCAGCATACGACCTAACTGGCCGTTGCCCAGTACGCAAACCGGCTTCATGCATCCACCCGCGGATCGGGATGGTTCAGCACCTCATCGGTCTGAGTCTGACGCCAGGTATTCAGGCGTGACGCCAGCGCGCTGTCATGCAGTGCCAGAATCTGCGCGGCCAGCAGGGCGGCATTAGCTGCACCCGCTTTACCAATTGCCAGCGTACCGACCGGAATACCGCGCGGCATCTGCACAATCGAATAGAGGCTATCGACGCCGCTCAGGGCCGCACTCTGCACCGGCACACCCAGCACCGGCACCAGGGTTTTTGCTGCCAGCATTCCCGGCAGATGCGCCGCGCCACCTGCGCCAGCAATAATCACCTGATAACCGTTGCCGGCTGCCGTTTCGGCAAAGCTGAACAGTTTATCCGGGGTGCGGTGCGCAGAGACCACTTCAACATCAAAAGGGACGTCCAGGCTGGAAAGGATTTCAGCGGCGAACTGCATGGTGGCCCAGTCACTTCTGGAACCCATAACAATGGCGATGCGGGCCGGGGCGTTGGATGACATGCGGTCAACTCCTGTGAATAAACAAACAGACCTGGCCGGGCGGACAGGTTTTGAAGGGCACCGAGAATAGCATGAGAAGCACGCAAGGAAAACGGTTGCGTCAGGCTAAGGTTGGGGAGTTAACCGCAGATTAAAAGTCGAAATGGATAAGCTGAATGCCGCTTGCGTCGAGCTGGATCATGGAACCCCGGCTGTGCCAGGCACCCAGCACTGCGCGTTGTGCGGTTTCACCTTTTAAGTTCAGCGTATGAATCGCCGGGCGATGCGTATGGCCATGGATCAGCAAAGGCACCTGCTGGCGCAGCATTGCGGCGGCCACAGCATCCTGATTCACATCCATAATGGTCTGGGATTTATGCTGGTTGGCCTGTTTACTGTCGGCGCGCATCCGGGCGGCGATGCGTTTACGTATCCACAACGGCAGCGCCAGGAAGAGCCGCTGAATCCAGGGATTATGCACGTTGGCCCGAAAACGCAGGTAACCCGCGTCGTCAGTGCAGAGCGTATCGCCGTGCATGATCAGCAACCGATGGCCGTAGAGCGTCAGCACCTGCTCTTCCGGCAGCAGCGTCATGCCGCAGGCCTGCGCGAAGCGTCGGCCAATCAGGAAGTCGCGATTGCCATGAATAAAGTAGACGGGAACCGGCAGGGCGCGCAGGGCGCGGGCAATCTGCTGATGCAGCGGATTGGGGTCGTCGTCGCCAATCCAGGCTTCAAACAGATCGCCGAGAATATAGAGCGCGTCGCAGTGGGGCGCTTCGCGCTGTAAAAAATGCAGAAAACCGGCGGTAATCGCCGGTTCTTCCTGACACAGATGGAGATCTGCGATAAACAGCGTGCGGGACATTACTCGCTGACGGTCACTTTCTGGATAACGACGTCATCTTTTGGCACATCCTGATGCATGCCGCTGCGGCCGGTAGAAACGGCTTTGATCTTCTCGACCACGTCCATACCTTCAACCACTTCAGCGAATACGCAGTAGCCCCAGCCCTGAACGCTTTCGTCACGGAAGTTCAGGAAGTCATTGTCAGCCACGTTGATGAAGAACTGTGCGGTCGCAGAGTGCGGCGCAGAGGTACGTGCCATTGCCAGCGTACCTTTAGTGTTTTTCAGACCGTTGTTCGCTTCGTTCTGGATTTCATCTTTGGTCGCTTTCTGCTTCATGCCCGGCTCGAAGCCGCCGCCCTGAATCATAAAGCCGTTGATGACACGGTGGAAAATGGTGTTGTCGTAAAAACCTTCACGGCAGTAATCCAGGAAGTTCTGTACGGTTGCCGGCGCTTTATCATCGAAAGTTTTGATTACGATATCGCCATGGTTCGTCTGGAAAGTTACCATTTTTGTTGTCCTGTAAAGGTTGTGATCAGTTGCCGGGATCGCGCTGTTAACTGGCGTACCCCTTTTAGTCGACCGTTCTTATATCATAATTTCCAATGACGCGTCAGCAGCACGGCGCAGTTGGCTTGCTTTGCGTCGCGCGAGCGATAAAAATACGGCACAATGTCTGGATACTTAAAAAAGCCAACCACACGCGAAAACGGAACCGTTCAATGCTTAAGATTTATAACACCCTGAGTCGACAGAAAGAGGAATTCAAACCCATTCATGCCGGTAAAATCGGGATGTATGTTTGCGGCATCACGGTGTATGACCTCTGTCACATTGGTCATGGGCGGACGTTCGTGGCGTTTGACGTGGTGGCGCGCTACCTGCGTTACCTCGGTTATCAGCTTAACTATGTACGTAACATCACCGATATTGATGACAAAATCATCAAACGCGCCAATGAGAATGGCGAGAGCATCGAAACGCTGACCAACCGTATGATCGGCGAGATGCACAACGACTTCGCCGCGCTGGGCATTCTGCCACCTGATGAGGAACCGCGCGCCACCCGTCACATCGCTGAAATCATCGAGCTGGTGGAAACATTGATCGCTCGCGGTCATGCCTATGTGGCAGATAACGGCGACGTGATGTTTGATGTACTGAGCGACACCGATTATGGCGCGCTGTCGCGTCAGGATCTGGAGCAGCTGCAGGCGGGCGCACGCGTTGAAGTCGCTGATGTGAAACGCAATCCGATGGACTTCGTGCTGTGGAAGATGTCTAAAGCGGATGAGCCCGCCTGGTCATCACCGTGGGGCAACGGCCGTCCTGGCTGGCACATTGAGTGCTCGGCGATGAACTGCAAACAGCTGGGCACGCATTTCGATATCCACGGCGGCGGTTCAGACCTGATGTTCCCGCACCATGAAAACGAAATCGCCCAGTCGAGCTGCGCTCATGACGGTCCTTACGTTAACTACTGGATGCACTCCGGCATGGTGATGGTTGACCGCGAGAAGATGTCGAAATCGCTCGGCAACTTCTTCACCGTACGAGACGTGCTGCAACATTATGATGCGGAGACGGTGCGTTACTTCCTGATGTCCGGTCACTATCGCAGCCAGCTTAACTACGGCGAAGATAACCTGAATCAGGCGCGCGCGGCGCTGGAACGCCTTTATACCGCGCTGCGTCACACCGACAGCAGCGTTAAAGCGCACGGCGGCGAAGCGTTTGAAGCGCGTTTCCGCAGCGCTATGGATGATGATTTCAATACCCCGGAAGCCTACTCGGTGCTGTTCGATATGGCGCGTGAAGTGAACCGTCTGAAAAGCGAAGACGGCGCGTCAGCGCATGGTCTGGCGTCGAAGCTGCGCGAGATGGCTAACGTGCTGGGTATTCTGCAGCAGGATCCTGAGCTGTTCCTGCAAAGCGGCGCGCAGGTTAATGATGAAGAGGTTGCCGAGATTGAGCATTGGGTGAAGGCCCGTGCCGATGCGCGTGCTGCGAAAGCCTGGGCAGAAGCGGATATCGCGCGCGACAAGCTTAACGCGCTGGGGGTCATCGTCGAGGATGGGCCACAGGGCTCCAGCTGGCGTCGAAAATAAACCGGAGAGGGCGAGCAATCGCCCTTTTTTATTATGGCGATTGAACAGATTCAGATCCGCGGTTTCCGCTCAATACGTAACCTGACGCTGTCACTGCAACAGCTGAATGTGGTGAGCGGTCCCAACGGCTGCGGTAAATCCAACCTCTACAAAGCGGTGCGACTGCTGCACGAGGCGGCCAGCGGTCGTCTCGCGCTGGCACTGGCTGACGAAGGCGGCATTCAGAAAGCGATGTGGGCAGGCGGATTGCGCCGGGACGATTGCCGACACGATCCGAAGCGGCTGGAGCTGGCCGTGGTGATGGATGATATGGATTACCAGCTGGAGATTGGCTTTCCCGAGCCGCTGTCGACCAGCCTGTTCAATCTTGATCCGCTGGTGAAGCAGGAGCGGCTCTGGCTCAGCGGCCAGCGTCGTCGTCATTCTGCCTGCCTCATGCAGCGTGAAAATCAGACCGCCTTTCTGCATAACGTTGAGGGCGATCGCGTCGCCTGGCCGGCGGTGCTGCATCCGGAAGAGTCGCTGTTTGGTCAGCTTAGCGAACCCCATCGCTACCCGGAGCTTTCCCAGCTGCGCGAACGGCTGCTGCAGTGGCGCTTCTACCATGAGTTCGCCGTCTGGCCTGGCTCACCGATTCGTGCGCCGCAGATTGGCGTGCGTGCGCCCGTGCTGAGCCATGATGGCAGTAATCTGGCCGCGGCCTGGGCAACCATCGTGGAGCGCGGTCATTCAGAGCTGTTGTTTGAGGTGATGGCGCAGGCGTTTCCTGACAGCCAGTTTGACGTCGAAGTGCAGAACGGCCGCTTTCAGATGCTGATGTCCCGCCATGGCATTCTGCGTTCGCTGGAGAGTGCAGAGTTTTCAGATGGCACGCTGCGTTTTCTGTGTCTGGTTGTGGCGCTGCTCAGCCCGCGCCCGCCCGCCTTTATGGCGCTGAATGAGCCGGAAAACAGTCTGCATGAAGATCTGTTGCCTGCGCTGGCGCGCTTAATCGCCGAAGCCAGTCAGTACAGTCAGCTCTGGATCACCAGCCATTCACCCCGGCTTGCAACGCTGATTGCGCGGCATACGGCGGTGAATCATATTGCACTGGAACAGCGGGAAGGAGAGACGCGTGTGGCGGGGGAAGCACTGCTGTGACAGCGTCCCCGCAGGGACGCCTGAAAATTACTCGACGACAGTGATGCGAAAACCAGCAAATTCCACAGTCTGACCGGCAACGATCTTGCAGCGCTTACGGGTCTCTACCGCGCCATTGACCTTCACTTCACCCTCGGCAATCACGACTTTCGCCTGTGCGCCACTCTGAACCCAGCCTTCCAGCTTCAGCAGGTCACACAGATCGACGTGCGGGAATTTACCCAGTGAAAAACTTGCCATTTAAACGTCCTCTTTATCGTGAAACTCTTCGCACGCCTGCAGCGTGTTTTGAATCAGTGTTGCGACTGTCATCGGTCCGACACCGCCCGGTACCGGGGTAATGTAGGATGCGCGCTCTGATGCGCTGTCAAAATCAACGTCGCCCACCACTTTGCCGCTGTCCAGACGGTTAATGCCCACGTCGATGACGATGGCACCCGGTTTAATCCAGTCGCCCGGAATAAAGCCTGGCTTGCCCACCGCAACGACAAGCAGATCGGCATGCTCAACGTGATGGCGCAGATCTTTGGTAAAGCGATGGGTCACGGTGGTGGTGCAGCCCGCAAGCAGCAGCTCCATGCTCATCGGACGACCAACAATGTTAGACGCACCGACCACCACAGCATTCAGGCCATAGGTGTCGATGTTGTAGCGCTCCAGCAGCGTCACGATACCGCGCGGGGTGCAGGGACGCAGGGTTGGCGCACGCTGGCACAGGCGGCCAACGTTATAAGGGTGGAAGCCATCAACATCCTTATCTGGCGTGATGCGCTCCAGCACTTTCACATTATCGATGCCCGCTGGCAGCGGCAGCTGCACCAGGATGCCATCGATTTCAGCGTCCTGATTGAGCTTATCGATCAGCTCCAGAAGCTCAGCTTCGCGGGTGGTGGCAGGCAGATCGTAAGAGCGGGAGTGGAAACCGACCTCTTCACAGGCGCGGCGTTTGCTGGCCACATAGATCTGCGATGCCGGGTTTTCACCCACCAGAACCACGGCCAGACCTGGCGCACGTTTTCCGGCGGCCAGACGCTGCTTTACTTTTTCCGCAACCTCAACGCGCACCTGCTGCGCAATCGTTTTACCGTCAATAATTTTTGCTGCCATCAGAGAGGAAATCCACTGTGTTGTATTGAATCGGGGAAGGGGGCTATTTTGTCAGAAGCGTGGGCTGCTGTCAGTCACAGTTTCAGCCGCGTATGCGCTTTCCGGCTTTTTCGTCGCGACGAGTACCTGCCTCCATGCGTATGATATCTGCAGGACAATCCGGGGACGATGTAATGATTTGGATAATGCTTGCTACGCTGGCGGTGGTGTTTGTCGCTGGATTTCAGCTGCTCACCGCTGGCTCACGCCATGCCGCTCAGCGGCTCAGCAAACGGCTGCAGCTGCCACCGGTCCAGGTGGAATCAATGATCTCTATGATGGGGAAAGAGGCGGCGAAAGAGTTTACCGACTATCTCAGCAAGGATAATGAAACGCACCTGCATAATGGCGCAGCGGTACTGCTGATCTGGCAGGTGTTGATTGTTGATGGCAGCGAAGAGAACAGCCAGCGCTGGCATGCGATTCTCAGTCGTGCCGGTTTTCCACCGCTTATCAGCCGCCAGCAGTTGCTGCTCGCGCTGGGCTTTCTGCGCCAGCTGGAGCCGGACAGCCAGGTGCTGCACGCACTTCGTGAGCAATACAATGCGCGTTTCACCTCACAAGGGATTGAGCTGGAAGGAGAATTTACCGGCACCAGTAAACTTGTGTCGCTCAGCGAATGGCGCAGGCGCCACTGACGTCAATTGGTCATTACCGCAGCACTTCGCTGCGGAGAAACGGCAAAAACGTTGACGTACCCGCTTCCCGACGTATAATCCGTGCCATCTCCATGCGCCCTTAGCTCAGTTGGATAGAGCACCGGCCTTCTAAGCCGTAGGTCACAGGTTCGAATCCTGTAGGGCGTACCAAATAAAATCAACGAGTTATCACCTCCCTCCGACTACCAGATTTTCCACATGGGACAGATTTGGGACACGACTGCCAAAAATCGCATCAATTTGCCGTGCATGCTCCGTTAAATGGTTAGGTGCAGGGTGCGCATACCGCTGGACCATTTCGATACTTTCCCAGCCTCCCATTTCCTGCAGCGCAGAAAACGGAACTCCAGACTGAATTAGCCAGCTTGCTCCGTGTTGAGGGTACGCAAATTATCGACAAATCACAGATGGGATGTGAAAACCATAACTGATAGCTAGCGACCTTCGGGTGGCTTTTTTCTAAGGGGCAAGGAAATGAAAAAGTCTATTCTGGCATGTTTTATATCTGTTTTCATTTTGACAGGATGTGGTCCAAAGGAGCTTTCTCCTGAAGAGAAACAAAAAGTAGAGCAACTCAAGGTAGAATTATCACAAACAGAAAGTGAGATTTCGTCCGCGAATGCCACCAATCAGAACTACTCTGGTGGGCTGATCAAGACTTTAATCAGCGCCAGAGTTGAGATTCTCAAAACAAACCAGGCGCTAATTAAGCAGCGAATTGATGCTATTGAGTCAGGCGCAAAAATAACAATGGATGTACACGTAATAAAACCGGATGAGGCGGCGGCTGATTCAGTTAAGAGCGAAATAGATGCGTTAAATGCTCAGATTTCTCAGGCTAAAGCAGAAGCGAACCAATATAGCGGTGGCTTGGTTCTTGCGATGAAACTGGCAGCAATCGCAACTCAGGAGCAAACCATGGCGATGCTTCAACAGCGCTATTTGTCAGCCAGGTATGGACTTGCTAACGCTATGCCATCTGATTTGAAGCAGGGCAACGTTGCGGAAGCAAAGCCAATCGAGAAAGCAGTTCAGGCTAACAATAATCAGCCATTACTTCCGCCGGGAGATGGGCCATTTGGCCTGGAGTCAGGTTTAACCAAAAAGAATATCGAAGATATGACCGGTGAAGAGCTTAAGCCTTATGAGGGCGTGACAAATCTCTACACTGTAAAATTTCCACCGAAAAAGAACACTGAATTTGAGGGTTATGGTCTACTTATATCTCCAAAGTCTGGCCTATGCCAAATCAGAGCGTTAGGTAAAAACATTGATACAGACAGTTATGGACTTGCGCTCCAATCAAAATACAAAGAACTCTTCGATTCTCTCTCTTCAATCTATGGCAAACCTAAAAGCACCGATTTTTTACTTTCAGGCTCAATCTGGAAAGAACCTCAAGACTGGATGATGGCGCTGAACAAAAAGGAACGTTTCCTCTCAGCTCAATGGGAAGAATCGTCTGCAACACCTCTTAAAAACAGGCTCACATCTGTCTCAATGGAGGTAAGAGCCAATGACTCCAGTAAGGGATATGTTTATCTTCAGTATGACTTCAACAACATAGATGCTTGCAACGCAGAAATTGAAGAAGCTAAGAAAAGCTCGTTATAAACCTTTTTCTCAATATTGCTATATAAACGCTTATAAAATTTTTTAACTACACCTCGCTTCGGCGAGGTTTTTTATGAGCAAAATATTCGATCAAAACGATCAAATCATCATTTCATAAATCGGCATACAAATAGAGATTATTTCAGAATGTCGCTTCGTTATCGTTGGTTAGCTTTGCGATATAGCCAGACACCGATAAAGGCCAGCAGAGCAGAAAGCACCGCCTTAAGTGCAATCACTGTGAATTCGAAACTATCCATAGCGCCTTCACCATCACCGCTAATGTGGCCTTCTACCAGGGATCTGATGATGCTTTCAGGTATGAGAAACCAGGTTGCGGAGAAGATTATAATAAATATCAGTATTTTCATCGCACTACACACTTTGTGAAATCAGGAACATCAATGCGGCCGTATGCTGGTAATCCTTCTTTCATAAAGCCACGTCCCATTCTTACGGCTCCTTGATAGCTGCCCTGATATGCCTTCCGACTAACGAGTCTATTGGTTATCCCTTCTGTACAGCGCCCACTCCTCGATGCGCTCTCCGCCTGGCAGAGTACAGTAACCTGATTCACCATCCGGGCCCTTCACTATGTCCAGCTTGCCGCCCATCTTTTCACAATACACAGAGGCTGGGTTAGCCATGCCCACAACGTGTTGTCTGTCATTATGGGGTACACAGGCTGTGAGTAATAAAATGGTCGCTGCGATTGTAATTGTTTTCATTTTTAACCTTATCTGAAGAGATTGATGAGGGTTAATCGTTATATCCACGCTGCTTCATCTCGCGCTAGTTTTTCTGTTTAATTAAACGGCTATTGTGACCCTGTGTAGCCATTGAAATCAGATCATAACCTGGGCTTAATCCCGCCAGTTAGTGTGGATTTATACATACATCGTGTTCATTAGGTGCATCACCACTTTCCCTTACCTTTGGGATCGCATCTCATCTGGGTACAGCCAGAGCTGCGTTGGCCACATAAACCGGCTACAGGCGCTGCTTCAGCAGCTGCATTGCTGGCCGCTTATTCGTCAGCTGTAACCGGCGCATTGATAGAGCACTTAAGGAGGGGCAGCCATCGCGGGATTAACGGGTTACACCACACCAATGACAGCAGCGCAGACAATATCATCGGGCGGTACCGGTGCCGCCCATGTAAAGAGGGGGGTTAGCCTGGCTCAGGTACACTGTGCTATATTTTGCTCGTATCGCAACGGCATTCAGGATGAATCAGATGAACGAATTTGAGCAAAAACTCTTTAATAATGGCTTCTCTGCTAAAGAGATCGGTAAACTCAAAAGTATTATAAAAAAAGACGAGTCAAAAAAAGATACACTTCAAAGCCTCGTGATTGATCTAAGTAAACGCTTCTGGGGCGGAGTTATTGCTCTTATTATTTTGATGCTTATTGGACTGGATGGCATTTTCAATGCAGATGCTTCAAATGCCATTCCATATATCGTTGTTCTGACGTTTGCATTCCTTGTGGTCTATTTTGTTACGCCTATGAGACTGGCATGGAAATCCTACAAGTTTGTCAGAAAAACCAGAAGTTAGTTTTGAGAGGGGCTATTTTGCATTTGATAAAGGTTGATACTTATTCCAGTCCCCTTATAGGCTGCTCCAGCGCCTTTAAAAGCAAGTGCTGGTTTACTCATAACCTGTACTTTGCGGTAATAGTCAGTTGGCAGATATTTGTATAGCCTCCAGGCCTCTGGCTTCAACGTCAGCTTGAAAATGCCATAGTATGAAGTGGTCAAATCAACTACCTGATAGGCTAGCAATCCCAGTCGCTTATCAAAGCCAAAGAAATCTGCCACATCCTCATATTTATCTCTTATTGGGTTAGATGGATGAGCCACACCGCTAAGTCTACCTATGCTCTCAATCCCTGATCCCACTCCATTCATCACCAGGGTGGAACCCGCTACAACACCTAAAATATTACCCGTGGTGACAGAACCCACAATCAGACCGACCCCAGCCACGATTTGTAAGCCACTCAACACCACGCCGATGCCATTGATTACATACCCAATGACCTTTTCATGGTCATGGTAAAACTGCACCGAAGACGATACGACAGCTTCACCAGTTCTGAGCATTCTGTCCTGAATCTTAAGATACTGGCTTTCCTGCTTCAGATTCTGGATACACTCCTGACACTGATCATCCGAAGTCGAATTGCGAATCGTATGGAGCTGTAGTCGAGCGAAATCACGCACTTCATCCTGAAATTTTACTCTTAAAAGAGCATCTTTAAGATGAAATTGTGAAAATGAGATTGCTACATTAACTAACTGATTAGCTTCAATATTTGCAATCGTCAGAAAGTAGTTTGAGAGTCTTCTGGTGTCCCAATAGTTGTCCATAACAATACCTTTATATAAGCGTCTTTCTCACCAGACATGGTTAATCAGATCCTAAAATAGCTGGAGTTTTTAGAGATTACAAATTGAAGATTTTAAGGAGTGGTGACAGTTTTAGTAAGGGGTGCCTCAGAAGCATGCAACAAATTCAAATAAAAAATTTCTTATATAACAATAGGCTTTCTAACAGGAGTAAATCCTTTAGGGTACCCAATTCTACCTTTTGTTTAGCATCCACATACTCTTTGTTTTTATACTGCCGTCATAATACCTTAATGGTTTGCTTTCTTTCGTACGCACGTATTCAATAGCAGTACTTTGACTATGCGGTAGTTTGGATATGGTACCAATTTATGGCTTTGTCTGGAGGCTCGTAAAGTCAAAACCTGTTATCGACAGTTCTGATGTTTGCATTCGCCGATTAATTGCTCGCGCTGTAGGTTTTCAGCTAGTTGAAAAAAGGTTAATCCAAGGTTAGATAAACACTGATGGCGGAGCAGATCATATAAAAAGGTTGGTCAGGATGGTATCTTCGTACGCATAGAAACATACTTCAGGAGGAATCTGATGAACGAATTTGAGCAAAAGCTTTTTCAAAGTGATTTCTCAGCTAAAGATCTGCGAAAACTAAAAGATATGCTTACCAGAGATGAGAACAAATTATACACCCCGCAGTCTCTCGTCCAGGAAATCAGTAAGCGTTTTTGGGCTGGAATTATTTGCATGGCGACTTTAACTTCTGTTTTCATTTATGGAGTAGCAAAAGGACATCAGCAAAGCCTGATATCATATGCAATCGTCCTGATGGTAGGAGCAGTTGTAGTATATTTAGTGATACCGATGAATCTTGCATGGAAATCATATAAATTCACCAGAGCATGTAAGCGCTAATTTTTATACACTGCTAATTGCCTTATTCCTGTTTGAGGCACGCATTTATAGTTGTACGATCCTTACAGGAAATTAGTGGGTACATCGATAATCTGTATTTTGCGATAGTAACCATCTAATAATTCTCCTGAAATCATTCCAATCTATAGATTATCTGTCCTCTCATTATAAAAGGCGATTAAAACAGGGGAGCGCTACGTTGGCGGGGCAAAAGATCCTTTAAATATAGAAACACGGATAATCATTGCCAGCAATACTAATCTGCCGCTCCCCAAACAGAAGCGGCATCCTTTCACCTCAACACCGCTAACCCGCAGTCACACCCGACAATGCCAGCACCTGCTTCTGTTTCTTTGCAGGCAGCTTATTCAGCTGCGCTAAAGCATTAACCAGTTGCTCATCGACAGGCTCGGGTGGCTTCACGGTCAGCACAATACGGCCCTCTGTGACGTTCACCTCAACTTCAGTGCTGGTGGTAAATCCGGCGGCTGCCAGCCACTGGCCTTTCATAATGATCGACGGAATACGGATATAGTCTGGATACCGGCTGGCGTAACTCACCGTTAATTTACGCCGGGTAACGGAAGGGGCTTCTGGATTTAAACCAACTGCATTACACTCTGACTCAGTCATGATCTCTATTCCTTGAAAATAGGGTTGTGATTAGCGATGCAGAGGTGCTCCAACACCTCTGGATCGCGCTAAATACCTGTACATATAATCAACTAATACGAATAAAGTCCAGCTGAAAATCGATGTAAATCAGCGAGTTTTCTCACAATTAAAACGCTATTATTTGCGGCGCAGATCGTAAAATAAAGTAATTAACTGCAACACGAAAGCTAATGCAAAACAGAGTGCCGATTTGTATATGGCATAAATAAAATAACGATTTTCACCTGACCACGTTTAATTATAAAGCGCCGTAGATCCTGACGTCATCGGACTGATTATCTCGCTCATAACAATTCCTGAAACCATAAACGCTGCCAGCCAGCATCCGGAGTAAACAAACTGCCACACCCTGCCTGGACTCAAAAATTAAAGACACTTTTTTTCCTCCCGCCGCAGTGCCATGATAACCGCCTCATAACTATCTTCTCCGGCCAGCCCGCCACAGAGCACATAAACAGGGAGCACTTCATCATGGAAAGTAAAAATCTTGTTGATATTGCTGAGGCCTTTCCTCAGTTAGCCATCGATCTGAAATACGCTACCGCCGACAACCTTACCGGACAGCCAATCTACCGCGATGCGCGCTGTCTGCTGCACGTTGATGCGGCAAGAGCGCTGGCGAAAAGCATCGGGATTGCAAACGTGGCGGGCTATTCACTGCTGATCCTCGATGCGTACCGGCCACCTGCCGCGCAGGCAATCCTGTGGCAGGCCTGCCCGAATCAGGACTATGTCGCACCGCTGACGCGCGGATCAAACCACAGCCGCGGCACCGCAGTAGACGTGACGCTTATCGACGAGCGTGGCGAAATCGTTGATATGGGTACCGGCTTCGATGAGATGAGTGAGCACTCCCATCCTTATCACCCTGCGGTGCCCGTTCAGGCACAGCGTAACCGTCTGATGCTTAATGCCATCATGCTGGGTGGTGGCTTCACCGGCATTGCGACCGAATGGTGGCATTTTGAATTGCCCGGATCAGAAAGCTATCTGCTGATCGACGGCGTATTTGGCTGTTATTCCTTACTGCAACCAGAAAATATCAGCCTCTGAGAAAACAGAACAATTTGAGTATATTCAGGGGAAATGCAGAAAGCGTTGTTTCTTCATCAAATGCAGAAGGGCAGAGCGATAAAATGAGCGGGTTCGGGCAGGGTGATAAGCAAAAATAGCGTAACGCAAAGAAAATAAATAAGCCGTGGCAGATGCCACGGCTAATGTTTTATGCAGACTGCCACTCACTTTCAACATCCGCTTTGGCTTTAGAAAGGATGACTTTATTATCATCAACCTCTTTCACCCAGCTGAATGGAATAATGTGGTGTTTGCCGCCCGCTTCAGGATCGCTTTTCGCCAGCTTAATTTTGTCGTCGCCTTCGAAGTGGTCGACAATCCCGACATGTTCGCCATTCACATCAACAACCTGCGCGTGATCTAAAATTTCTGATTTATCTACCATGGTGGCTTAATCCTTATATTTAATGAGTTCAGTTGCCCTCAGACAAAACAAGTCTGGTTGTTAAATGCGATTTGCGCCAGGCTATTAACAAAATGAAATAGTTGAGTGAGCTGGACCTGGTCGCTGTTATTAATTTCCGGCAGAAGAATAAAAGGTATATAAGCGAAACCGCTAACGGAACCGGCGTGTCTGCAGCCACGGGTCTGCTGACCTCACTGCCTGCCACATCGGCATCATCAGATTTGCCGAAATCGTCTGCCGCCCGTTCACCAATCAACGCTATGATAATCAGGTCAATCGCCACGCCGCAGATCGGCCAGAACGCGGGCGGTTTAACTTACCCAAAGGAGTGCCTATGACAGCAGTCAGTTCCATTACCGCTGAAGGTAGCGTCTGGATTAATCAGCCGCCGGTACACAGTCTGGATGGCGATACGCTGAGGTTTGAAACCGCGCTGAACAGCGATTTCTGGCAGCGTACCTGGTACGGCTTCGAACGTCACAGCGGCCACGCTTTTGGCTTCTGGGTGGAAAACGACTTTACCGTTCAGGTGCAGGTGAGGGCGGATTTCAGTCAGCTCTACGATCAGGCTGGTCTGTTTATTCAGGATAGCGAAACGCACTGGGTTAAGGCGGGCATTGAGTTTAACGATGATCAGCCTGCCATTGGCAGCGTAGTCACGCGTGAGTTTTCCGACTGGTCTACCGGTGTATTTCCCGGTGATGCGCGTCAGTTCTGGCTGCGCGCCACGCTGGAAAAGGCGGCATTACGAATCCAGTACTCCACCGACGGCCTGACCTGGCCGCTGTTGCGACTCTGCCCATGGCCGGGTCAGGCGCGGCGTTTTGTCGGCGTGATGGGCTGTTCGCCTGAACGCGAGGGGCTGGCGATCCGTTTCAGCGACTTCACGCTGGGTCCGCCATCCGGCAAAGCTCTGCACGACCTTTCCTGACCGCATTGCATATCATCGCGGAATCCGCTTAATTGTCAGGTCCGAATTTGCGGTGACGCGTCGTCCATACCGAACGACGCCTTTACAGGGAAAGCTATGCGTTGCGCCACCTTACTGACCCGGCTGCTGGTCATCTTCTGCTGTACCGGATGGGCAGAGCAGGCCGCAGCCGATACCGTCTGGCTGAATAATGGCGATCGACTGACTGGCACGATCCGCTACCTCAGCGACGGCAAGCTGGCGATAGAGACACACTACGCAGGCACCGTCACCCTGGCGTGGAATGCGGTCAGTACGCTTGCCAGCGACAATCCGGTCAATGTCGAAAATAAAAAGACCGGCGAACATTATCAGGTGCGGCTCTCTTCGTCCGATCCCGGCTATGTCTGGGTGGAACGCAATGAGCAGGAGCAGCAGGTCTCCGTCAGGCGCATCGATGAGTTTATGAAAGCCAAAGTGCGCAGCGATCAGCTTGCCTGGACCGGCAATATCGATGCCGGTGTTAAGGTCAAAAAAGCCTCGACGAAAACTGACGACTACAGCTTTTCGCTCAACACCAAACTGAACAAGGGGAATTGGCGTCACGACATCGGTGCGACCTATAACCGTGAGCAGGAAAACGCGAGTGTCAACACAGACAATTACAGCCTGCGCTACGCCTTCGACTATCTGGTCAGTGAGCAGTTCTTCTGGCAGACCCGCGCGACCTACAAGCGCGACTGGGTGGAAAACCTTTCACGCCAGGCGCTGCTCGGCACCGGCCCCGGTTATCAGCTATGGGACACTGAACTCAGTTCCTTCTCACTCTCGCTGCTTGGTGGTGCCTTTGAGTATGGCTACAGCGACGATCGCGAAGAACGGCACTTTGGCGGCTCGCTGCGCTGGAACTATCAGCGCTATCTGCTGGGTAAGTCGGTCACGCTTTACAGCAATGGCGATGTCGGCCATTCGCTGGATGATGACGGCGTATTTATGCTGGATGCCGAAGTCGGGCTGCGCTACAGCCTGACGTCCTGGTCAACCCTGCACCTTGGCTATCATCGCAATCTGGTCAGCGGCATTCCCGATACCCTGAACGAAGGCATTTTCTCCACCGGACTAGGCCTGAAGTGGTAACCCGCTGATCGCGCAGCGTCGCAGCAAATCCTTACTGTTTTTATCCGGTTACAGGCCCGGCTTTAGCTAAGCTGCATGTACTGTCATAACGGGAATGCAGAAGATGATCGTAAGCAGCAGGGTGTATCGTCCGGGAAGTGCGGGCGAAGAGGTCGACGTCGAAGATATCAGTGAAGTGATCAAAGAACCGGAAGCGTTTATCTGGCTCGGGCTGTGGCAGCCAGATGCTGAATTTATGGCGAAAATTAAAGAGGAGTTCGGCCTGCACGAACTGGCCGTTGAAGATGCGCTTAATGCCCACCAGCGCCCTAAAATTGAACATTATGGTGACTCACTCTTTATCGTGGTCAAGACGGTATGTGCGAAGGATGACAGCTGCGAACTGGGCGAAACCCATTTCTTTGTCGGAAAAAAATTCCTGATCAGCATCCGTCACGGCGCATCTGAAAGCTATACCCCGGTGCGGCAGCGGGCGTGTGAAAATCCGGCGCTGCTGAAGTTTGGCCCAGCGTGGCCGCTCTACTGCCTGCTTGATTTCATTGTCGATCGTTATGCCGCGCTCTCCACCTCGCTGAATGAGCGGGTCGGGCAGATGGAGAACGAACTCTTCACCAGCGAATTTGACCGTAAGTCGGTCCAGTCGGTCTACACCATGCGGCGTCATCTGCTGTCACTACGCAATGCAGCGCTGCCGGTGGAAGAGATCTGTAACCAGCTTATCCACCTGCATGAAGATCTGATCCCGCGTCCGCTGCGCGCCTATATCCGCGACGTGCAGGATCACGCCCGTCATGTGGTGACCGACGCGGAAGATATGCGGGAGATGCTGACCAGCGCCATGCAGGTCAACCTGGCGCTGGTGACGGTGCAGCAGAATGAGGTGGTCAAAAAGCTGGCGGGCTGGGGCGCGATCCTGGTGATTCCGACCGTGGTGTTCAGCATGTATGGCATGAACTTCGAACATATGCCAGAGCTGAAGTCGCTGTATGGCTATCCGCTGGCGGTTGGGCTGACGCTGCTGGCCTGTGGCGGGTTGTGGGCTAAACTGCGACGCTCTGGCTGGCTGTGATTGTCGTCTGGCAGGGGCGGATGCCGGGGCGCCTCATCTAATCCTGATACGGCGTCATCTCGCATGCTTAATGCAGCTGCCCGTGTGTGTACCTGATGCGCGCAAAGACGACGATCATTAATTCTGACGACGTGCTGGAAGCGTCACAATCCTGGCGCGATTTGAACGGATGAAACAGGCTGCGATGACATTAAAACGTTCAACGTTCTGTTATTCCGAAGACAGAAGCGCCGGGGATTGATTACAGCGTCTGAGTTGAATGGATTACGTCAGACCAGTGCCTCCGGTAACAGAAGCGCGGGCGTCATTTACCGACATTTGCCTGTCAGGCAAGGCTCCAGACGCCGCAACGATGCTAACCGGTTGACGCTGCGCTTGTTCTGCCGCTTCCCTTGTAATCCTGTGAATTTGGTTCAGACTCAGCACTCTATTCATGTTTTATCATCAGAGCTGGCCTGACTCCCAATCAGCGTTATGCTTTCACAGTCAGGATCAAAGTGAATGAATTTACGAGTTTTACCTTCTATCCGGTTACCGGCTGGCATATTGGTCCCCTGAAATCACATCGGGCACTGGTACTGAAATTCGGTTATATCGACCCCGACGCCCCGCGAGAACAGGGCCCGCAGGAGACGTTATTTCTGGGGCTGACCCTTGAAATGGCGAAGAAGCTGGCCACCAGTCTTTCTGAGCATATCGACTACGCTGAAAAAAACGGCATCGGACACTAGTTTCTTATTACTCACGCTGGTTACAACGCCTGCTGGCGGGCTGGTATATCGCGCTGTCGCCTGGGGCATAAACCTGTAGCGCACGGGCGATTAGACGGAAATGTGCCGGTGTCTGGCCGATAATCTCGCCGTCTGCATTGATGTAATGAGGACGGCGCGTTTCAATGGTCAGTTCCGTGGTGCTGAACGCCCGCACATCGCGCCAGCGGCCATGCGTGCCGCGCCGCAGAAAGGGCAGCAGCGCAATCAATTGCCAGCTGTGCTGCAACTCCAGGCTGTAGACATCCAGTAGCCCATCGTCGGGTGCTGCGCACTGTTCCACCGTCATGCCACCCCCGTAGAAGCGCCCGTTGCCTACCGATACCTGAACCGTTTTGATCGGTATCCGCTGACCCTGATGCACCAGCGTGGCGCTGAACGGACGGCTCTGCCGCAGCAGCCGCAACGCTGCCAGGGCATACCCGCCCACACCCCAGCGTTTTTTCGATTCCGCCGTAAGGTTACGCGCCAGCTCTGCCGAAAAGCCGATGCTGCAGACGTTGAGAAACAGGTGCTGATTCACTTCCCCCAGATCTACGGCGCGCCACTGCCCGTCTGCGATAATTTTCACCGCCTGTTCAAGGCTGGCGGGAATGCCCAGCGTACGGGCAAAATCGTTGGCGGTGCCCAGCGGTAAAATGCCCAGTGGCAGGCCAGTCTGCATCAGTCCCGGCGCGGCCGCGTTAAGCGTACCGTCGCCACCGCCGACGATCACGGCATCGACGCGACCGGCATACGCCGCGATGAGCTGGCTGTAGGTGCGGGTCTCATCCTCGTCCGGTTGTAGCAGGGTGAAACCAGCCTGAACCAGCAGCGTCTGCGCCCGACTGGCCTCAATGCGCCCTTTTCGTGAGCGCTGATTAATCAGCAGCAGAGCCGTTCTCTGAGGGTTAGACATACTTTTACGTCATCCTGATGTCAAAATGGGGAACGAGACGGCAAGTACAGCATTGGCCTGACCCGTGAACAACCCTGTTTGCGCGACTTTACGTACCCGCTCCGTGCCATAAGCGGCGATAAAGATCGTCTACACTGCTTAGGGTCAGTTCCATATTGAGGAGTTGCAATGACCGAACACGAATTCAGAAAATTGTTAGCCGAACAGGGTTTTGATGAGCCACTGCTGATTGAGCGTGCCGCATCAGCCCAGCTTGATAATCACGTCCATCCTTTTGAAGCGCTGGCCCTGATTCTCAGTGGTGACATCACCATCAGTACCGAGCAGGGCGACACGACCTATCATCCCGGCGAGACGTTTCACCTGCAGCCGAATGAACTGCATCGCGAAGCGTTCGGACCACAGGGCGTCAGCTATCTGGCGGGGCGTAAATATGAGTAACTGGCAATCAGTATGAACGTGTCTGACGATCTGTTTACCCGACTGGCACGTTCGCCGTTTCGTCAGCGCTTTCGACTGGGACGCGCTGAGTACGATTATGCGAGCAGCAAAGGCGAGCCGGTTTTGCGACAGCACGCCGCAGAGTTTGTTGCACAGCGGCTGGCGCCTGCTCAGCCGGAAAATGATGGCAAACAGACGCCGATGCGCGGCCATCCGGTGTTTATCGCCCAGCACGCCACCGCGACCTGCTGTCGTGGCTGTCTGAACAAGTGGCACAACATCGGGCAGCATCAGCCGCTGAGCGCTGAGCAGCAGGATTATGTCGTGACGGTATTACTGGCGTGGATCACCCATCAGATGCAGCAGCCAGCACCGCCCGCCCGCGTGAGCCGGAATAAGCCGAAACCGGACGACGATCCGCAGCTGGCGCTTTGGTAATGGATAAAAAAGCTACAGTCAGCGGCTTTTTCTGGTGAAAACTGGCCCTTTTTCATTCCTGGTTTATTCTTAAATCTTTCCTGGAAAGACTATGCCAGGATTAAAACCTACACGGCAACGATGAATACAGAGGGAATTATGAAGAAATCAATTATTGCACTGTCTGCTATTTTGCTGGCCTCGCCAGTATTTGCTGCTACCACCACAGATAACACCGTTGCGGAAGCGCATAAAGGCGCTGATACTGCGAAAGAAAAACTGCATCAGACCCAGAACGAAGGCAAAGAGCTGAAGCTGAAGTCTGAGCATGCCGCTGAAGGCAAAAGCCACACTACCGGTAGCAAGATCACCGAAGGTGCTCAGCAAGGCTGGCACAAAACCAAAGAAGGCACTGAAAAAGGCTGGGATAAAACCAAGCAGGGTGCTGAAGATCTGAAAAACAAAGCGACCAACTAAGACGCTGGTTTTCAGGTTAAAAAAGAACCCACCGGAAGGTGGGTTTTTTTATGGCTGATCCAGGTTACGCTTTGTTGTCCGCTGCCTTTCTTTTTGCGGCTTCTCTTTCCGCCGCGGCTAACGCTGACACTTTCATTTCCGCTTCAGCGGCCGCATCGGCTGCAGCAGAAGCGGCTTCCGCTGCGGCTTCTGCCGCTGTCTCTGACTGTTTCTTGCCTTCTTCGATCACTTCTTCGTCAATGACTTCAATATTTTCGCGGTTGTCGCGGCCGGAGAGCAGATTCCAGCAGGCGATAAACAGAGCAGCAATGACCGGACCGATCACGAAACCATTAATGCCGTATATTTCCATGCCGCCCAGCGTGGCGATCAGGATCATATAGTCAGGCATTTTAGTGTCTTTACCGACCAGCAACGGACGAAGGATGTTATCCACCAGACCGACAATCACCACGAAGAAACCAACCAGGAACAGCCCTTTCCACAGTGCGCCGGTGGCGAAGAAGAAGATTGCCGCAGGCACCCAGATGATAGCGGAACCGACCGCCGGAATCAGGGAGAGGAACGCCATCAGCGCGCCCCACAGCAGGCTGCCATCGATGCCGGTAAACCAGAACGCCAGCCCGCCGAGAATACCCTGCACGATACCGACCACCACAGTGCCTTTCACCGTCGCGCGCGCCACGGCAGCAAACTTTACCATCAGGTGATGCTTCACGTAGGTAGAAAGCGGCAGCGCTTCCAGAATCAGATGCACCAGATAGGAGCCATCTTTCAGCAGGAAGAACAGCAGATAGAGCATGATGCCAAAGCCGACGGTGAAGCTGAACGTCCCTTTACCGATGATAAAGGCACTGCCCGCCACATACTGACCGCCCTTAAGCGCAAACGAGGAGAGCTTCTGCTGAATCTGTGCGGCGTTATCCAGATTATTTTCAGCCAGGAAATGCCTTGCCCAGCGCGGCAGATGCTGCAGCAGATCGGCGAACACGGCCGGGAACTGCGACGAATTGGTCTGCAGCTTGTGATAGACCGCGTTGGTTTCAACCACCAGCGAGGAGGCAATAATCGCCAGTGGCGTGAAAACAATCAGGCAGATGCAGAACAGGGTAATTAAGGCGGCCACGCCGTTGCGGTCACCCAGTCGGTTGCGCAACCAGGTTTTCAGCGGATGGAAAATCACCGCCAGAATCGCCGCCCATAAAATTGGCGAGAAATAGGGCGAAAGCACCTCGAAAAACGCGACGGTGGCGATAGCCAGAATTAAAATGAAAAACCCGATGTTCAATCCTTTAAAACGCATGGAGAAACCTCATCTGGAACAAACTCTGATAAACCCGACGCGCAAATTTGCTGTGTCCGGCTTCGCTTGCGCGGCTGCCTTGTCACAAATTAACGCTCAGGCTTTGCTCGTTAAATACTGCTGATGGCAGCATCATGCTGGCTAACTCTCTGAAAGGTCTGGCAGAAGTGATGAACGGGCAATGTGCGTTCGCTGCGTGACTTCCGGTCGGTAGCGGGCTGCCTCTGACTGCAGCGCGCTGAATCCTACATTAGCGTAGCGGTTTCGACCATTATTGGTAGCTCAGAGACTCATGATCTCTGTGTATGTTGCCGATAACCCTGTTAATCGGGCAAAAAACAGGCAATGAAAAATGTGTAAACAGAAAGTCTTAATGGGACTACTGGTGCTGGTGTTAACCGGCTGCGCAACCAAACACTATCCACAAGCGGCTGCGGTGACGCCGCAAGAGACAGCGACGCTGAACTGCAACGTCCTGGATCAGGAGCTGAGTAAAGCGTACAGCGTGCAGAGTGATATTGAGCAGACCGGCCAGTTTAATGCTCTGACCGTGCTGGGCTTTGTCGGGGATTTCGGACTGGGCAATGGCATTGCAAAATACAATGCCACCCGGAAAGTGGAAAAGCGGGTCACTGCGTTGCAGTCGCTGAAAGCCGCAAAGTGCAGCCAGCGTCTTTCATAACGGTCGGCGTCAGATCAGCCAAGCGTCCCTGCGCTGACATGTTGCAACTGGACATTTTCGGCCGCGCGTTTACCGGCCAGGAAGGCGTGATCCGAGTTGTAATATTCCCACTCGCTGTAACGACCCGACAGATGGATATCCTGGGTCAGCAGCCACTGACGGATCAGCGCCACGTTATCGCTGCGCGCATGGTCATAGACCACGTAGGCGTAAGGCATATCAACCTCAGATGCGCAGAGCAGCGGATCGTCCGCGGTGATCATGCCGACCCGGATGCAATCCTGACGGCAGCGCTCAATCAGCGCATCGCCCTGAAGCGGCAGCGGATTAGCCGCGTTGTAAGTGATTTCACAGGTTAAGCCGAAGCCGCCCGGCGGATTGCAGTGCGGACTGGCATTACCCTGCACAAAAATGCGATGAAACAGCGTATCGCCAGGATAGTAAATCCAGTGTTTTTCAGTCAGGTCAGCCCGGCCAATGCCCAGATTCACACAGCGCACCGACACAAACTGCAGCTGATGCGCCGCCAGCCGGACGCTCTCCGGCACTTCATCACCCATCAGCTTAATCAGCTCCGGCAGCGGCATGGTGCTGATCAACTGTTCATACCGGTAGTGGCGACCATCCGCCAGCAGGGCGACATGCGCCTGCGGGTAAATGCGGGTCAGGGTGGTGTCCGTTTCCAGCGTACATTTCAGGTGCGGTAAAAAGCCCGACATCAGTGCCTGGAAGCCACCGCGCAGCGGATAGCCGAAACGGGCATTTGGGCCGACCGGTTTCGCCAGCGGTTGCAGCGCACCATCAATGATCTGTGACAGATCGGGCAGCGGCACGCGTCCGCCCAGCCACGACGTTTCCATGTCGGTCAGCGGCACTTTCCACAGTTTCTGGTTATAGGGCAGGGCGAAGTGACGCGCGATGCCTTTACCCCAGGTGCGCATAATGAAATGCTGGAAATCCTCTTTGCCCTCCACGGCAGCGAGACTGCTACCCTCATCGGGGATCGCGCCATCTGCACAGCAATCCCGCCGCGCCCGCGCCCGATCCAGTGGCACGGCAGCCGCCGCGGTTTCGCCGTAACGCGCTTCGATAGCGCCCAGCACGCACTCTTTTACCACCCCGACCGGCAAGCCGTGCAGCGCTGACTGGAAGGGATAACGGGTATAAACACCGTCGCTGTAAACCCAGGCTTCGCGCGCCTGCCAGTGCAGATTGTCGCCCAGCAGCAGCTCATAGAGCTGCAACACGTAGGGATCCTGCGAGAACATGATGTGACCGGCATAGTCGAAGGTGAACCCCTGATCGTCAATCGATCGGCACCAGCCGCCGGGCGTGCTATTTTTCTCCAGCAGCACCGCGCCTTCGCCATAGTGATACCCGGCGCTCAGACCCGTCGGTCCGGCGCCAATAATCAGGCAGGGCACCGCATCGCTCTCCAGCATCGCTGGTGTGAGTGGCATGACATCAGCCTGCGCGCGGGCCTGACTGGCAGACTTCAGTGCGGGCTGACGCTGCGTCAGCGCCTGCTGGATCAGGCCATGTATCTGCTCTGCGGTGCGATCCCAGGAAGTAACATCCACTTTGGCCTGCATCCGTCCCGCCAGCGCCAGCCGTTCTGCGGCACCGATCGCCATTGCCTGTTCACAGGCGGCAATAAATTCCGCGTGCGTCTCTGCTACCGCCACTTCCTCAGCGTAGTGGCGCGCCACATCGACAATGGCAGTACTGACAATCGGCAGCTGCGCCGCCATATACTCCAGCACCTTGGTCGGGGAGATGTAGCGGGTCGAAGCATTAATGGCAAATGGCATCAGACAGACATCCCAGCCCGCCAGAAACTGCGGCAGAGCCTGATAGGGCTGCTGACCGAGCCAGTGAATATTGTCGCGCTGCGGCAGGCTGGCAGGATCAATTTTCACCACCGGTCCGACCATAATGATCTGCCATTCGGGATGGCTGTCTGCCAGCACGGCTATCAGCGGCAGGTCGATACGCTCATCCAGCACGCCGTAATAACCCAGACGCTGCGACGGAATGGCATCCTGTAACGGATGACGATTCGTGCGATCGCGCGCCTGTTCAAAATGAATGGCATCAACGCTGCTGGGGAAGCAGTAAACCTGAGCGTGTTTATCACGCTTCGCTTCATAGAGGCTGGAGCCGCCGGTAAAGACCAGATCGGCGCGGGTCATCAGCGCCGATTCACGCTGCTGCAGCTGGCGCGGCGCATTCTGAAAGGCCGAAAGCTCATCCATACAGTCGTAAATCACCAGTGCCGGATCAAACGGCGTCAGCAGCGGCAGTGCCATTGGCGTATAGAACCAGATCAGCGGTTGTTCGTCCTCCTCCAGCAGCGGCGTCAGCAGCAACAGCAGCGGGGCGATCTGGCTGTCGTGAAAGCCGGGCGCGTCGCTGTCGGTGTGCGGCTGGATCACCGTAATGTTGGCGGCAGGCGAACTCTGATGCAGACCTGGTGGCCCCGCCTGCCAGACCGGCTCCTCGACAAACAGCACGCGATAGTGCTGCGCCAGGCGTGTCAATAGCTGCTGCGGACGCTGAAAAACAAAGCCCCAGCGTAAATGGCTGAAAACGATAAGAACAGGTGGTTTCATGGTGTGCTCCTGGCTGGGATGTAATGGGGACTGGATGTGCTGCAAAAAGCGCTGCGCCTGGCGCAAGGCGTCAGCATAGGGCTGCTGTAACTGGCGGGCGTAAGGATCGGTGCCGAGTAGGTCAAGATCCCACAGGCCGCTGCGGGTCCAGAAGGTGGTCTCTTCCCACAAGGGACGATCAAGAATCGGATAGAGGCAGATGCCGAGCAGGTCCGCGCCCGCCAGCTGCGCCTGTGCAACCTGTGTGGCGATCTCACGGATCCAGGCGCCGCGGCCGCTGCCGACGTGGCTGGTTTCTGCGAGCAGCAGCGGCCGCTGATAGCGCTGCCAGACCTGCAGCAGCAGCTGATGCAGCGGCTGGCGTCGGCGGTCGCCCAGATGCCAGTAAAGCCGCCGGTTGGAACCCTGTTCCCACTGGTTGTCGTGGTAGTAATTCACGCCAATCAGATCGAGATAGCGGGGTGCGCCGCCCAACTCCGGATTGCGGCGACCACTGAGCATGTCCCACGCCTGATACTGGGTGTCACACATCTTACGCGCCAGACGGTCGCTGTCGGAATCGGCGGGATCGGGCGCGATATGGATCAGCGGATCGCAGTGCAGCACACGGGCGCGCGGATCGGCCTGCCAGATCGCATCACAGCCAGCCAGGGTAGCGCGCACCAGTTGCTGCTTGGCGGCATCGGCCCGGGCCGGCTCCGGGATCGCCTCACAGGCGAACAGCCCGACCGAGATGCCCCAGCTGACAAAGGAGATCTCATTCATCGGGGAGTAGATCGGTGCCTGCTGATACCAGGGCGCCAGGAAGCGGGCCAGTGCGCCACAGAAGGCAGCGAAACGGGGGACAAAGTCGTGATCAAACAGGCTGACACCCGCGGGCCAGCCGTAGTGGCAGATTGTCCAGCTCAGCTGAATACCCTGCTGCTCTGCTGCCTGAATCCGTGCAGCGACCGTGGAGAAATCATAGCGGCCGTCGCGTTCACATAGCCGCCAGCCGACGCTTTCGCGCACCGTGCGAATGGCAAAGGGCCCCAGCGCGGCATAATCCTCTGCCGCGCGCGCCTGATGCTGGTTCAGATCGTTCATCGACAGCGCAACACCAGCCGGATTAATATGATCAGCTCCTTCGTAGCCGGCCTGCCAGAAACTGGAAAAGGGCGTCATGGCATCTCCCGAAAAAAAAGCAACACGCTTCCCGCTGACGAGCCGTCGCGAAACGGGTCAGGGCGTTACAGGTATGCAAAGCAGACTGGCGATCCTTGCCATAAGTCACAGACGCTAAATTGCAGGCAACAGAGCCTGTGACGGTTTGGATGCGTGAGATAGCAGAACTAAAAGTGCGGCGCTATCGGCAGGAAAAAGAGTGGCTTCTCTGAATGTTAACGAATTTTGCGGAAGCCTTACTGGAAAGTATAGGCAGGGAGGGGTTATTCGCAACTTATTGAAGTGAAAAGAAAAAAGCGCAGCGGCAAAAGTCATCCATTCAGAAACAGGAATTTTTAACTTTTGTTTATGCTGTCGGATTGATAAGCGAGGCGTGAAGAGAGTCAACACTATTTTCAGCTTTGTTAACCTTTTCCTCAACATGCAGAGCAGACAGACTTACCTGTTTTAGCGTTACTGCTTCGCTTGCCTTTTAACGGACTGGCGACAAGATTTACTTATTGCTGGCCTGAATCTGCGGGCTATTAACGGGCGGCTGGTTAAGCGGCGCGCCGCTTAAAACAGGATGTTTAACCGACTATGTTCTCATTCGACTGGCACCGTTTCTTACTTAACGACCAACCGGCCACCTTTTTGTTTGAGGTGGTGGCGCGGGTCCTGATCGCTTATCTGGTGGTTTTTACGTTTCTGAAAGTCTCAGGACGACGCGGCGTGCGTCAGCTGTCGCTGTTCGAACTGGTGGTGATCCTGACGCTGGGTTCCGCGTCCGGTGACGTCACTTTTTATGATGATGTGCCGGTGCTACCGGTCATTATGGTGTTTGTGGTCCTGCTGACGCTCTACCGCTTCACCACCTGGCTGACGTCACACAGCCCACGCTTTTCGCGGCTGATTCAGGGCGACGTCATTACCCTGATTAAAGACGGATTGTATGTGCTGGAGAGCCTGGATCGGCTGAATATTTCTGAAGATGAGTTCTTTATGGAGTTGCGGCAGAGCGGTGTGGAACATCTGGGGCAGATCAGGCTGGCGCTGGTGGAGGTCGATGGTCAGCTCAGCCTCTATTTCTACGATGACGATGAGATGCGCGCCGGGTTAAGCGTACTGCCCCCAGAGCACCGGCAGGATTACAGCACTGTACCGATCAGCGCGCTCTATGCCTGCACCCATTGCGGCCAGACGCAGATCATTAAGGCTGAGCAGCAGGCAGTCTGCCCGCGCTGTCAGCGACAGCGCTGGTCTGCAGCACTGACCGTGCGTCGGCTGCATTAATCGCCCGTATCCGCTCCGCGCTCAGAACTTGTCGCGTTTGCATCCGCCGGGTTAACGTCGGCGAAGCAGGCGCTGAGCGGGCGCTTTTGCTGTCCCCCGGCAGCGAAATTATCCGCACTCAGCCAGGCACTCAGGGCGCGCTGAACATCCGGCCATTCACGGTCAATAATTGATAGCCAGTCGGTATCGCGATTACGCTGTTTACGCGTCATCACCTGACGAAAACGGCCCTCAAAGCGGAACCCCAGCCGTTCTGCTGCGCGTCGTGATGCGATATTGGTCGAATCACAGCGCCATGCTACCCGCCGATAGCCGCGCGAGAAAGCCTGTTGCAGCAGCAGATAAATCGCCTCGCTGCCGATGACACTGCGCTGCATCAGCGGCGACCAGGTGACGTGACCGATTTCAAGCGTG
This sequence comes from Pantoea sp. XY16, assembly GCF_025153065.1. Taxonomy (NCBI): domain Bacteria; kingdom Pseudomonadati; phylum Pseudomonadota; class Gammaproteobacteria; order Enterobacterales; family Erwiniaceae; genus Pantoea; species Pantoea sp. XY16. Next base: position 228,677 of record NZ_JANZNP010000001.1, read on the forward strand.
CCATGTCCCGGCTCAATGCTGGCGAAGCAGACCACCCCACAGGGCTGCTGATTTGGCGAGCAGACCGTGAAGGGCACCAGGGCCTTATCCGCCACTTTATCTGCAATCCATTGCTGCATCTGCGGCAGGGAGGCGGGCCGCTCCGCGCTCAGCCAGGTCCAGTCGCGATCATCCGGTGCCAGCATAAATGCCTGCAATAGCGGTTCTGCATGATCGATGCTCAGCGGCAGGAGAAGGCAGTACTGACCCGTGAGTGGCATACAGGGGGGCCTTGTGACCGGTTGCCAGTCGGGCAGGGCCTCACCGACCGGCTGATCAAACTGATTGATGTTCAACAACATTCTCCTCAAAGAATACGGACGGTATTCCGGAAAACTTATGATGCCGGGCTGACTGGCTATCCTGAACCGCGGTTAAACCCGTCGCAGCTTGTTCCCGCTTAACACATAACTTTGCCTGTTACTGACAGAAAATGAAAACCCTTCGGGCAGCATAGCGACACCGTTACTAAAGAGGTGTGCGTATGAAAATGAGGGCGGCCAGTGCATTACTGTTTTTACTGTTGTCATTTGGTGCATTTTCACAACAGGTGATCAGCGAAAGTCATCCTCATTCACGCAGTGCGCGACTGCTGGAACAGGGGAGTCAGGTGGATACGGCGGACTCGCCGGATGAACATCTGCTGGAGAGGCGGGAGTGGCGAAGCAGCCTGCAACGCAAGCCGTTCTGAGACGAGAGCCCCGGCGTAAAACAGCCGGGGAGCCAGGGGTTAAGCGTTACAGACCCGTTGTGAAATTATATTGTGGCCTGTGTCGCTGCCATGCCTGGCACCAGAATCACCTTGCGGCACTCCTCTTCGCGTTTGGCAAAAATATCGTAGCCGCGTGCGGCATCTTCCAGCGGCAGATGATGGGTTACAATCTCTTCCGGCGTCAGATGCCCCTGCTCAATCAGCTTCAGCAGATCCGGCAGATAAGCATGCACATGCGTCTGTCCCATTTTAAAGGTCAGCCCTTTGTCGAAGGCATCACCAAACAGGAAGCCATGAATGAATCCGGCGTAGACGCCTGGTACGCTGACGATACCGCCACGCCGCACCGCAGCAATACACTGACGCAACGCTTTACCACTGCTGCCTTCCAGCTTGAGATTGGTGAGCACGGTTTCAGTCAGGCTCCCTTTCGCCTCGAACCCGACGGCATCGATCACGGCATCCACACCGCGATTGCCGGTGCTGTGCTCGATAATCCAGCCAGCCGGGTCATCGATCTCATCGAAGTTAATCGGGATGACGCCGTAGCGATCGCGGGCAAAGTTTAAGCGGTAGTTGTTGTGGTCAATCATGTAGATCTGCTCGGCGCCCTGCTGCCGGGCGCAGGCGGCACTGAGCAGGCCAACCGGTCCGGCACCGAAAATCGCCAGGCTGGAGCCGGGTTTAACTTCGGCATTTTTGACCGCCTGCCACGCGGTGGGCAGAATGTCCGACAGGAACAGCACTTTCTCATCTGACAGTACCGACGGCACTTTAAACGGGCCGGTATTGGCTTTCGGCACCCTGACATACTCCGCCTGTCCGCCGGGCACACCGCCATAGAGCTTGCTGAAACCAAACAGCGCCGCGGGCGGCGTGATGTTCTTGCGGTTCAGAATAGCGCCCCGTCCGCTGTTGGTATTTTCACAGGCGGCATACTGGCTCATCAGGCAGAAAAAGCAGTCGCCACAGGCGATCACAAACGGAATGACTACCCGATCGCCTTTGGCGACGGCAGTCACTGCGCTGCCCGCCTCAACCACTTCGCCCATAAACTCATGACCAAAAATATCGCCATGCCCGGTGCCGGGAATTTTGCCGCGGTATAAGTGCAGGTCTGAACCGCAAATGGCGGTGGCGGTCACGCGCAGGATAATGTCATCGGCCGCTTCCAGACCCGGGTCGGGCACATTATCCACGCTGACTTTATGGGGGCCATGATACGTTAATGCTTTCATCTGTTGATCTCCTACTGACGAGGAAAGGGCAGCCAGACCAGAAGGTATGGCTACCTGCGAGGAAGACTCAGGAAATCTGAAATCGAAACCTGCCTGAAGTGTAGTAATCCTTTGAAGAGTAAGCAGAGCGGTGCTGAAGGCGGGGCGCTTTCAGACCGGCGGGCTGGGGGACGGCATCTGAGCTGTGGCGGTGTTGACGGGCAACGCATCCGGTTGCCAGCCGGTAAGATCAGCCAGTGCGCGCCGGTAAGCGGTATCGATTTGCGCCGGAACCTGTTCAATGTAGTGAAACGCGTGCTCACGTGTTTCGCCGGTAAGATTCTGCAGGTAATGTCGCGCGTCATCCAGTGTGGGGGTCAGGCCTTCGACACGCGCCATGCGGGCAGGCAGATCGGTCCAGATCAGACCTTCAATGCCTTTGGCCTGCGCCCACGTTGCCAGCGGTCCGGCTGAGCTTTCTGTCACCGTCATCATGCCGACGCCATCGACGCGGCTGTCCGGTATCCCTTCCCGAATGCGCAACGCGCGGCAGGCGCTCTCCAGAGAAGCGGTGTTCAGCCAGGCCCAGAACACCGGCACCGGGCGGGCGTTGAGACAGATCGCCGTTGATAGTTCCCCGCCGTCAGCGATGCGCACAAACTCAATTGGTACGGCAGGTCCATCATGATGCCACTGACTGGCCACCGGCAGTGCGCCAGGTTTCCAGATTAACGATCCCCATCCCAGACAGGCAATTTTCATTCTTTTCTCCTGTGTACCTGTCGGCATAATCGCGACAGCGTCAGTTAAAGCGTAGTCCGTTACGCTTAATCGTTACAGGGATCACCTTTTCAGGGGCAGTAAAACGGGCGCAAAAATGGCATGATCGCCGCGCAGTCACCTTGCACAACCTGACGGTTTTTTCAGCAATCCATGCGTGTTTATCTTCGCGGCTTGAACTTTTATCGTCAGGTAGTGTAAAAAGTGGCGCACGCAATCGATTACCTATGCGCGGGTGGATCACTTTTACGCTTCACCGATCCGTCTGCAGCTGAGGCTGAGCGGGGCATACGTTTATCTGCCTGACGGCTCAGGTTACTGGCGGCTTTTAACACGGACTATCTGATGAAAACCACGCAAACTGGCACGCTGGGCGCGCTTGAGAGTGACGTCGATACGGGATGGCGTAAAACCGACACGATGTGGATGCTGGGTTTATACGGCACCGCAATTGGAGCCGGTGTGCTGTTCCTGCCCATCAATGCCGGTGTCGGCGGGCTGATCCCACTGATCATTATGGCGGTGCTGGCCTTTCCGCTGACCTTCTTCGCGCACCGCGCCCTGACACGCTTTGTCCTTTCCGGCAAAAATCCGGCGGGTGATATTACCGAAGTGGTCGAAGAGCATTTCGGCGTCGGCGCGGGCAAGCTGATTACACTGCTCTATTTCTTCGCCATCTACCCGATTCTGCTGATGTACAGCGTAGCGATTACAAACACGGTTGAGAGCCTGATGGTGAACCAACTCGGTCTGGTGCCGCCGCCACGTGTGCTGCTGTCGCTGCTGCTGATTGTCGGCCTGATGACCATTGTGCGCTTCGGCGAGAAGATGATCGTTAAAGCGATGAGCGTGCTGGTCTATCCCTTTGTGGCGGTGCTGATGCTGATGGCCTGCTATCTTATCCCGCACTGGCATGGCGCTGCACTCTCTACCCTGAACGTTCAGCCTGCGGGCAGCAGCCTGTGGATGACGCTGTGGCTGGCGATACCGGTTATGGTCTTTTCGTTTAACCACTCACCGATCATCTCCTCCTTTGCACTGGCAAAGCGCGAAGAGTATGGCGACGCGGCTGAGAAAAAATGCTCGCGCATTCTGGCCTGCTCACACCTGATGATGGTGGTAACGGTGATGTTCTTTGTATTCAGCTGCGTGCTGAGCCTGTCGCCTGATGATCTGCACGCCGCCAAGGCGCAAAACATTACCATTCTCTCCTATCTGGCGAACCATTTTCAGGTGCCGATGATTGCCTGGCTCGGGCCGCTGATTGCCATTGTGGCGATCACCAAATCGTTCCTCGGCCACTATCTGGGAGCGCGTGAAGGGTTTAACGGTATGGTCAATAAGGCGCTGCGCAGTCGCGGTAAAACCATCGCGCCCGCCAGACTGAATCGCCTGACGTCACTCTTTATGTTGCTCACCACCTGGCTGGTGGCAACACTGGACCCGAATATTCTCGGCATGATTGAGACGCTGGGCGGGCCGGTGATTGCGATGATCCTGTTCCTGATGCCGATGTATGCGATTCAGAAAGTCCCGGCAATGCGCAGGTACAGTGGTAAAATCAGTAACCTGTTTGTGGTGCTGACAGGTTTGATTGCTATCTCCGCGATTTTCTATTCGCTGGTGAAGTAACCGATCACTCAACAGGCGCTTCTCAGCGGTATTGAGAGGCGTCTGCTGTTCGGCCCGCTACCCGTCATTTTCTCCCTGTATCGCCTTCCTGTTTTAGCCTGCCGCCACACAGCAAACCCTCTCCGTCAGACGCATCTCGTCAGCAATATTTACATTTGTTACTTTTTCACATGGTAGAGTTAACGCGAATAATTATTATTCCTTTAAAGGACAGGAGAAAAATGAAAATCGGGATTGTTGCTGCCACCACGCTGTTACTGTCAACCGCCTGCGCGGCGACCACCTATCCGGTCACGGTGACCGACATGGATGGTCAGAAAATTACGCTGCAAAAGGAGCCGCAGCATATGATTTTGCAGGATGGACGCGACGTGATGGCGCTGGCCTTACTGGATCGACAGAACCCGTTTCGACGGGTGGTCGCCTGGAATAACCTGCCGAAAAAGCAGGATACCCAGACCTGGGACCTGCTGAAGCAGCGCTGGCCGCAGGCGGCATCGATTGTGGATATGGGCTTTAACGATCAGGGGCAGGTCAATCTGGAGAGCGTGCTGGCGAAGCAACCCGATCTGATGATTGCGCAGCTGCGCGCTAAACCGGCACTGGCGCAGTCGGGCGTGCTCGCGACCCTGAAAAATCTGCATATTCCGGTGCTGTTTCTGGATGATGAGCTTCATCCTAAAGAGAACACCCTGAAGAGCGTGAAAGTGTTGGGTACCGTTCTGAATCGCGAAACCGAAGCGAAAGCCTACGCTGATTTTTATCAGCAGCGCTGGCAGATGATTCAGCAAAAGATTGCCCAGGTGCCGCACAAGCCGACGGTATTTATTGAACCGATTGCCGGTAACAGCGATAACTGCTGCTTTACCCATGGTCATAACGGCTGGGGCGCGCTGGTGGAAGCGGTCGGCGGGAAAAATATTGGCTCAGCGCTGCTGCCCGGCAGCTCAGGTTTTGTGTCGCTGGAGAAGATTATTGCCATGAAGCCGGACGTGTACATCATGACCGGCTCGAAGCGTCCGAACAGTAACGTGCTGCCGTTTGGTTACGGTGCCAGTCAGACCGACGTGACCGCCACTTTTAATCGCCTGCAGAGTCGCACCGGCCTGGAGCAGATCGAACCGGTGAAACAGAAACGGGTCTATGGCGTTTATCATCATTTCTATAATCACCCATACAACATCATCGGTATGGAAATTCTGGCAAAAGATCTCTATCCGGAACTGTTCCGCGATCTGGATCCGACGGCCGATTTCCACCACATCGTAAAACAATTCACGGGATTGCCGGATGCGCCAGTGATCCTCAGCACGCCATAACCGGGTAAAGCGTCGGGGTGCGTTTCAGCACCCTGACGTTGAACAGGTTTTAACGGGTCAGCCTGAGGCGCGATGCTCAGGCTGCGCGGTTGAAATCTGAATTGCGTCAGGAAAGTTGTAAGGATATGACCCGTGTTAAGAAAGCGCTAAGCAAGCGTAATAGTGTGTAAGTTACCGGATTTTAAGACTTTTACAGATGTCCCCCGCCAGCATTATTGCCATGATGCCGGGCAACGGTGCCTGAACAGCCGTTATTTCCGGAGGCAGTATCATGAAAAAAACAACACTCACGCTTATCGCTTCACTTTTAACCTGCAGCACGCTCTTCTCTCAGGTTTCACTGGCAGACGATCATGATGACGGACACCGCATGCCTGTGCCGCATCAGAACAGTGATAAACGTTCTGAAAATCGCGGTCCTGACCAGAAACGAGACCGCGGCAATAACCGGCATGATGAGGATAATAACCATCGTGGCAGAGAATCCCGCAATGACCGTGACCATTTCGCCTGGCAGGGCCACGATTTCCGTCGCGGCCATCCTGTCCCGCAGGAATTTCGCGGCGACCGTTACCGTGTAGCCGACTGGCATGAACGCGGTCTGCGTGAACCGCCGCGTGGTTATCACTGGGCAAACATCGACGGCAACTATGTGCTGATTGCTGCTGCAACCGGAGTGATTACCGCGCTGGTGCTGAACAGCGCTCTGAATTAATCCCCCGGGGATGGCTGCGGCCATCCCTGTTTCTTTCCGTTTTGCTGCGCCAGCGGCTATCCTGAGACTCCACGCTGAAATTTCCTGTGTAAGGAGTCATGATGACGACGGTTAAGATGGTTGCGGTAGATATGGATGGCACGTTTCTGGACGATAACAAGCAGTACAACCGATCCCGCTTTCTCGCCTGCTATCAGCAACTCACCGCCCGCGACATCAAATTTGTGGTGGCCAGCGGCAATCAGTATTACCAGCTCAAATCCTTTTTCCCGGCGATCGCCAGCGATATCGCGTTTGTGGCGGAAAATGGTGCATGGATTATTGACCGTGATGAGGAGCTGTTTTGCGGTGCCTTTGAACGCTGCGATGTTGAAGCGGTAATCGGCACCCTGCAAAACGGCAACTATCCCGGCCTGCGTTACCTGCTGTGTGGTCGTAACAGCGCGTATTACTTCGACGGCATGAAAGAGAGCTGGCTGAAGAAGATGCGCCATTACTGTCACCGGCTGAAGCCGATTCATCATCTGGATGAGGTGCAGGATGACCGGCTGTTTAAGTTCGCGCTGAATCTCTCTGACGACTACATCGAGCCATTGATGGCGGATATTGAGCGACTGCACCAGGGACGCGTGGCCGCGACGTCAAGCGGTCATGGATCGGTGGATCTGATCGTGCCGGGAAATCACAAAGCGCACGGTCTGGATCTGCTGGCAAAACGCTGGGGGATCACGCATGACCAGGTGCTGGCCTTTGGCGATGGCGGTAACGATCTGGAGATGCTGAAACAGTCCGGCTTCAGTTTTGCCATGGACAATGCGCCGCAGCGGGTGAAGCAGGCGGCACGTTATGCCGCGCCGTCTAATAATGAGCAGGGCGTGTTGCAGATCATTGAGCAGATGCTGGCAGGCGAGGGGCCTTTTGCCGCCCTGAGCCGCTGAGACTGAAGGCGCCAGAATAGCGCTGAGCTGCTGCATGACCTGCCAGCCTGGCAGGTCGAAAGGCCAGCGCGCCCCTGGATCACGCCGTGATTTGCCAGGCCTGCGCAATCATTGTCCGCATCTGTTCGCGGCTGTAATTCACCAGCGAATTTTTGCTGTTGGCACGCGCCAGAATCCACTCCACCTCAGTGCGGCTCAGCGACGGGCCATCCTGCCAGAATGGCGTGATAGCCTGCTGCTGCAGCCACTGTTTCAGAAACTGTGCCGGTGAATCTGTGGATTCGCTGAAGAGCTGCGGGTGCAGTTCCGCCATCAGCGTATGCTGCAGCGGTTGCTGGCTGTCAGACAGCAGATCCAGGAACGGAAACAGCAGGCGTCCGCACACTTCACCGTGATGGTACGGTTTAATCGCGCCCACTTCCCCGGCAATACCGTGGATCACCCCCAGACCCGCGCTGCTGAGAGTGACGCCCCCCAGCCACGATGCCATCATCATTGCTTCACGTGCCGCATCACCCGCCGCATCCTCGCGATTGAGTGCAGGCCACGCCTGAACAAACTGACGCAGACCGGTCAGCGCCAGCTGGCGGGTGAACAAGTTGCCTTTGCCGGAGAGATACGCTTCAAACAGGTGGGTAAAAGCATCGATGCCGCAGGTCGCCAGCACGTGATCAGGCGCGCCTTTCAGCAAATCCGGGTCAAGAATCGCTACCTCCGGCACAAAGGCCGGATGACGCAGTGACGCTTTGATCTGAATATCCTGCTGGTCGGTTACTACCGCATTTTGCGTGACTTCGCTGCCGGTCCCGGCAGTCGTCGGGACCGCAATCAGCGGCAGCGTGATGGGCTGAACTGCGGTATCACCCACCTTCTCCAGATAGCGAGCGGTGGGCAGCGGGTGTTGGATCATGGCGCTAAAGGCTTTCGCCGCATCCAGCACGCTGCCTCCGCCAATCGCTAATACCCGATCAACATGACCACGCCAGCGGGCAACCCAGCCATCGATCTCAGCGGGCGAAGCTTCATGGCTGACAATTTCGTAGCCGAGGATGTGATCGTTGAGTTCAGCTTTTATCCGGGCATAGGCCGCCCCCTGGAGGAAAGATTGTCCGCAAAACAGCAGGGTAGGTTGTGGCCGGGCGGCCAGCAGCGGCACCAGTTTATCCAGACTGCCGCGGCCAAAGAGGGTTCGTTGATTACTGTACAGCTCACTCAGGTTCTCACTCACCAGCGCATCCTTTTTACATTTCGCTAAAATCTGAGTGTAACGAAAAGCGCGGCGCCAGCATGGGCAAACTTTCTGATAACACGCTGGCAAAAAGTTGATCATCTTCGCAAAACAGAAATTCACCGTCGGCAGGGTGGTGCTTTCCTGCGGATGTTACCCTTAACATGTTATCGGTAACAGCGTTTGTCGGGATGTGTAAGCATCTTACAGCGCACTGTTTTGTAGCCCTCAGGGGATCATGATAATAAACCGACACTGAATACCCTTCAGTGTGCAAGGTGGAGAAAACCTATGCCATTACTCTATGTGGCGATCGGCGTCGCGTTACTGCTGCTGCTGATGATTCGCTTTAAGCTTAATGGATTTATCGCGCTGATCCTGGTGGCGCTGGCGGTCGGTGTGATGCAGGGCATGCCGGTTAATAAAGTCATTACCTCAATCAAAGCGGGTGTGGGTGGCACGCTTGGCAGCCTCGCGCTGATCATGGGCTTTGGTGCCATGCTCGGTAAGTTGCTGGCCGATTGCGGCGGCGCGCAGCGTATTGCCACCACTCTGATTGAAAAATTCGGCACTAAGCATATTCAGTGGGCGCTGGTGCTGACCGGTTTTATCGTCGGCTTCGCGCTGTTCTACGAAGTTGGCTTTGTCCTGATGCTGCCGCTGGTGTTCAGCGTGGCGGCGTCTGCGCGTGTACCGCTTCTCTATGTCGGGGTACCGATGGCGGCGGCTCTTTCAGTGACGCACGGTTTTCTTCCGCCACACCCCGGCCCGACGGCTATTGCCACGCTTTTCAATGCTGACATGGGTAAAACGCTGCTGTTCGGTACGCTGCTGGGTATCCCTACGGTGATTCTGGCAGGTCCGGTTTATGCCCGTTTCCTGAAGAATATCGACAAACCGATTCCGCAGGGGCTTTACAACCCGAAAACCTTTACCGAAGCGGAAATGCCCAGCTTTGGCGTTAGCGTCTGGACGGCCCTGGTTCCGGTGGTGCTGATGGCGCTGCGTGCCGTGGCGGAGATGCTGTTGCCTAAAGGGCACGTACTGCTGCCCTATGCGGAGTTCTTTGGTGACCCGGTAATGGCAACGCTGATTGCGGTGCTGATTGCAATCTTCACCTTTGGTCTGAATCGCGGTCGTACGATGGAACAGGTGATGGACACCCTGACCGACTCGATTAAAATCATTGCCATGATGCTGCTGATCATTGGCGGTGGCGGTGCTTTCAAACAGGTGCTGGTGGACAGCGGCGTGGATAAATATATCGCCAGCATGATGCACTCTACCCAGCTCTCACCCATCTTTATGGCCTGGTCGATTGCTGCCGTGCTGCGTATTGCCCTGGGGTCTGCCACGGTAGCGGCGATTACCGCTGGTGGCATCGTGGCACCGTTGATTGTCACAAGTGGTGCCAGCCCGGAACTGATGGTGATCGCTGTGGGGTCCGGCAGCGTGATCTTCTCACACGTTAATGACCCTGGCTTCTGGCTGTTCAAAGAGTATTTCAACCTGACGATTGGCGAAACCATTCGCTCCTGGTCGGCACTGGAGACCATTATTTCGGTCTGTGGTCTGGTAGGTTGCCTGCTGCTCTCCTGGGCGATTTAACCTCTGGCCGCTGGCAGGCCTGCCAGCGGCACTCCGCTTTTGCTTCTCTCCAGCCCGTTTGCTTGTTTATCGCGGACGGCATCGTTGGCCATTTATTCACAGCCCATAACCACGACGATAAAAAGGGCCGCAAAGCGCGGCCCACAGGTCTGTAACCGTGTAAATCTGGCCCCTTAATGAGGCGGTTCAAATCCGGCTTTGACCATCTGTTCCCGCAGCGCACGCGCAATTTCACGGTTGCCGCCGGTGACCGGATAGATAACGTTGTTTACCACATCATCAAGATAGTGCTCGTCAAACTCCTGCATAGAGAGCTGCGTGCCGCCTTCATCGTTGATGGCGAAAGAACCTTTGATGTGGTTACCGCTGTTTTTTGCCTTGAGGCTGTAGCGGCCCATGCTGGTATTAATCGTGCTCATAAGATCTCCTCGCGACTCATTTTCAATCTCATCACTACTAAGGCATGCCTTACCGCCTAAATTTTAGCCAGGAGTAGTCTGTAAAACGAAGAAAGAGGGCCGGTAAAAAGTGGTGTTGCGATCGTTATCTCAGAACATAAATAAAAGCGAAATCTGCTGAACTTATGAGCAGTTGAACCCTGAGTGAAGCAGCATGACATATTTTTCTGTCTATACTGCTTACAGGAAAAATGTTTAATCAGTGAGGGGAAAAGGAAATGAAAATTATTCTGTGGATTATCGCGATCATATTCGTCGTGGGCTTGCTGACCCTGACAGGGGTGTTCAAACTGATTTTCTGATGTCATATTTTTTAAAGCTTCAGCGACAGCGGGCACCTAATCAGGTGCCCGCGCTGTTTTCTGGCTGGCCAGCAGATAGTGCGTAATGGGATCTATCGGCGTATTGGGCAGCAGATCCTGCGACCCCAGCGGCTTTTTACAGCTTGCGCAGCAGGCACCATGAAAGTTGCGATCACCTTCTCTGTAATCAGTAAATATGAACCTGGCGCTTCCACACTGGGTACAGCGTATTTTCATCACCATCTTAGGTTTATCCTCCATTTCACTGAGCATTCACCCATGCCCGTCCCTGACATCTTAAGAAAAATTTATCTATTGCAGCGCAATATTATTCCGGCCTGCAGTGAGGAAAGTAGTGGCTTATCAGGTTAATTGTTTGTTGCCAAATGCGAATTTATCCTCTAAAAGGCAGTTCATTGATCCTGCTCAATGTTTATGGTTTTTTGTCTGACTTATCCGCGAATAGCCTGCTCTGACTGGGCTGAACAGCGCTCGGAATTAAATTTTCCCGAAAAAACCGGCTTCGGGGTGCGGAAAAAATGCGCTGTTGTGATCATTAAAAGGTCAGAATTACAGCGGTGCCCGGTAACGCCTGAAAAAACATGCGTGTTTCAGGTTTTTTACATGCCTGATAAAAGTGGAAAATAGTGCTGTTTTGCCAGCTAAAGTGTCAGGAAAAGCAGGTGCAACTCTTAATGAGATTTTTCTTTTTAACGTGAATGGCATATCTGTATGAAATAAAAAAGATATGCCTTTCCAGCGGGTTAGCGTGTGGGAACAGCCCCATCCGCGTTACCCGTTCAGGCGGGTTTCGCAAGTTGAAAAGCAGGAAAGTGTGATGGATGCACAGAAAGTCGATATTTATCACTTTTTCATCAAATCATGCTGGACAAATCCCTCCACAATTGCTGTACTAGACAGCGACACAGTTTAGTGTCCATTTTTCATGTAAAGGTAATATAGATGTCTAAGATCAAAGGTAACGTTAAGTGGTTTAATGAATCTAAAGGATTCGGTTTCATTACTCCTGAAGATGGCAGCAAAGATGTATTCGTACATTTCTCTGCAATCCAGAGCAACGGCTTCAAAACTCTGGCTGAAGGTCAGCGCGTAGAGTTTGAAATCACCGACGGTGCTAAAGGCCCATCTGCTGCTAACGTTATCAGTCTGTAAGTTAACAGTCAGAATTCTAAAAACCCGCCTTATGGCGGGTTTTTTTATGCCTGTCATCTGCACTTCATCCTCTTCATCGTACCCTCTGTATCGTCCCTGAGGCCGCACAAACTGCGCGGCGGCTCACCATAAATCCTCGTAACATATTCATAACAACCCGGCATACAGCTTTTTAGCGTGTGACGCTATATAACTGAGCGACAGAATCTGGTGAGTGAGGAGGCAGGATGAAGATACGTCAGGCGGAGTTAAAAGACAGTTTTGCGTTGAGTGCCCTGTTAAGCGAGTTAGGCTACGGCGGTACCGAAAGCTTTATTGAACAGCGCCTGGCACAGTTATGCAGCGATCCCAGTGAAGTATTGCTGGTGGCTGAACATGGCAGCCAGGTGCTGGGTTTCCTTTCCCTCCATTTTATCCCTCAGCTTGCCCTGGCCGGCGATTTCGCCCGCATCAGCTATTTCTGCATTGCAGAAGGTGAGCGCAGTAAAGGCGTCGGCCAGCAGCTGCTTCAGCACGCTGAAACGCTGGCTGCGCGTCATGGCTGCGACCGTATGGAAGTTCATTGCCATCAGTCACGTCTTAAGGCGAATCAGTTCTACGCTCGCGAAGGCTATACTGAGTCACCCTGTTATCTCATCAAAGATCTGCAAGTGGGTTAACTTCCCGACCAGAGTGACGACCCGCACGTCGGCGATATTTTTCCGCAGTGCCTTCCTGAGGCTGGCGACAGAAATGATGACTGATCGCTGCATCCTGTGCCTGTCAGCACTTTCTGCTTTCAAGGTGGCAACCGGACAGCAGAAACGGTTGCCGTGAGGGTTCGCTCTCTGGCGGACAGCAGGCCTCTGCAAACCGGTGGCACGCTGTCGAAGGTAAAGCCATACACAGGCCGCCAGCACTATTAAGCTGGGGGGGCGAGCATACATGAATAAGGACGATACGTTGCCGTGGCTGGCTAAGGATTTGCGGTGCATGACGCAGGAATGTCTGCTTTGCTGGCAGCACAATGGTTTTAGCGCCAATGAGAAGATGATGGCTCACGCCGAATACGGGCACTATCAGCAGGGGCTGATCCACCGATAACTGACGCCGGGAGTAATATTGCCGGCGCTGCAGGAGAAGAACAATGATGAAAGTGGCGTTAGGGCAATTTGCAGTGAGCCGTGAATGGCAGGAGAACGCTGATACCTGTCTGGACTTAATGCAGCGGGCGGCAGAAGGCGGCGCCGATTTGCTGGTGCTGCCGGAAGCGGTGCTGGCGCGCGATAATGCCGATCCCGATTTAGTGGTGAAGGCGGCGCAGCCACTGGATGGCCCTTTCCTCAGCCAGTTGCTGGCCGCCAGTGAACACAATGCGCTGACTACCATAATGAGCGTTCATGTTCCCACCGGGCAGCATAAAGCGCTCAACGTGCTGGTGGCTATTCGTAAGGGTAAAATCATCGCCGCCTATGAAAAGCTGCATCTGTACGATGCCTTTGCGATGCAGGAGTCACAGCGGGTCAATCCGGGCCACATCATTCCGCCGCTGATTGACGTCGCGGGAATGACAGTCGGATTGATGACCTGCTATGACGTGCGCTTCCCGGAACTGGCGCGTCGGCTGGCGCTGGATGGTGCGCAAGTGCTGGTGCTCCCTGCTGCATGGGTAAAAGGTCCGCTTAAAGAGATGCACTGGGAGCTGTTGACCCGTGCCCGTGCGCTGGAGAACACCTGTTATATGGTGGCGGTAGGTGAGTGTGGTCCACGCAATATTGGTAATAGTCTGGTCGTCGATCCACTGGGCGTGGCGGTGGCAAATGCGGCTGAGTCTCCGGCACTGCTGTTTGCCGATCTTGATCCTGAGCGTATTGCCTATGCCCGCCGGGTATTACCGGTTCTTGAAAACCGGCGTTTTGAACGGCCTGAGCTGAAGTGATTGCCTGAACCGGGAAACACCACATATTCGCTACAGCAAAGATCTTACTCTGTTACAGATTCCAGTTGTCGTCACAGGCAAACTGCGCGTAAATAACAGTCACCGTGATTCAATAAAGTCGAAAGGTTAAATATGGAAGGTATCAGTATTGCCAAGCTGCTGATTATCGGTGCGCTTATCGTACTGCTTTTTGGTACCAACAAGTTGCGCTCACTGGGCGGCGATCTGGGCTCTGCAATCAAAGGCTTCAAAAAAGCCATGAAAGATGAAGATACCAGCGCAACCCGAACGACGGCAGAAGACGTGCCAGCAGAACGCGTCGTTCATAAAGATTAATCGGTTATTTGCTGCAAATAACTGTTACTTTTTATTTCAGGCACACCTAAAAAAACCAGGCTGTTTCCAGTCTGGTTTTTTGTTTTCACTCTTCTGACCGCAAAGGCTACTTATTTCACTTCTTCGCCTTTAGCCTGCATATCCGCATGATAGGAGGAGCGGACAAACGGACCGCACGCGGCATGGGTAAAGCCCATCGCCATCGCTTCTGCTTTCATCTCATCGAATTCGGCCGGGCTGACGTAGCGCTGAACCGGCAGGTGATGGCGGCTCGGCTGCAGATACTGTCCCAGCGTCAGCATGGTGACGCCGTGGCGACGCAGATCGCGCATTACCTCAACGATTTCGGCATTGGTTTCACCCAGGCCCACCATCAGACCCGATTTGGTCGGAACATCAGGATGAGCTTCTTTAAAACGCTCCAGCAGCTTCAGTGACCACTCGTAGTTCGCGCCTGGACGCACCTGACGGTAGACGCGCGGTACGTTTTCCAGGTTGTGGTTAAACACATCTGGTGGCGTCGCGGTGAGAATCTCCAGCGCACGATCCATACGGCCACGGAAGTCCGGCACCAGCGTTTCAATTTTAATGGTAGGATTTTTTTCACGAATCGCGCTGATGCAGTCGGCAAAGTGCTGAGCGCCGCCATCACGCAAATCATCGCGGTCCACCGAGGTGATCACCACGTAGCGCAGGCCCATATCGGCAATCGTCTGTGCCAGTTTTGCGGGTTCGTTGGCATCAGGCGCATTAGGACGGCCATGAGCCACATCGCAGAACGGACAACGACGGGTGCAGATTGCGCCAAGAATCATAAAGGTGGCGGTGCCGTGGTTAAAGCATTCGGCCAGGTTAGGGCAGGACGCCTCTTCACAGACCGAGTGCAGGCCGTTTTTGCGCATCGCGGCTTTGATGCCCTGAATACGACTGGAGTCGGCTGGCAGCTTGATTTTCATCCATTCCGGCTTACGCAACATCTCCTGCCGTTCAACAGCCACGGTTTTTACCGGGATCAGCGCCATTTTGTCTGCGTCACGATATTTGACGCCGCGTTCCATCTGAATTGGTTTACTCATAAATCAGCAGGTTCCGGTCGGATTGCGATTTGAAAGCGTTCCCACTCAAACCGGGAAGGGGGCTTTCAACTTTATTTGAAAAAAGTGCAAAAATTATATCATCACATCGCCTGCGAAGCAGCCATAGTCAGCGCGGATACGTTACATATTTGTAAATTCGCATTCTGCGTTAAGGCTTAACAGGGAGTTCGCCTGCGATCCATTCAACATTTTCATAACCTGCCAGCCGCGCAAACGCACTGACCAGTGGGGAACGCACCTGCTCTGTGGTCACGTCGGGCTGAAAATGTTTCAGCTGCGTCATGCTCATCCCGGCGTAACCACAGGGGTTGATGCGCAGAAAAGGAGATAAATCCATGGCAACATTCAGCGCCAGGCCGTGAAACGAGCAGCCTTTGCGAATGCGTAATCCCAGCGAGCAGATCTTCTCTTCACCGACATAAACGCCGGGTGCATCTGCGCGGGCGCGGGCGCTGACGCCGAACTCTGCCAGAGTGGCGATCACCGTCTCTTCCAGAATAGTCACCAGCTGGCGCACGCCGAGCTTACGGCGTTTTACATCAATCAGGACATACATGACCTGTTGTCCCGGCCCGTGATAGGTGACCTGACCGCCACGATCGCTCTGCACCACGGGAATATCGCCTGGCATCAGAAGATGTTCTGCTTTTCCCGCCTGACCCTGAGTAAAGACCGGAGGATGTTCGACCAGCCAGATTTCATCACGACTCTGGTCGTCGCGCTGGTCAGTATACTGGTGCATGGCGTCGGAGACAGGTTGCCAGTCACGCAGACCGGACTGACGGACAAAGAGGGTTTCAACTGACAAAGCGATAGCCCGCTAAAGGAAAAACGCTGAGGATAACGTCGGCAAACCGTCAGGCAGAGGCGCCTTGCCGACCCGTAAATTACAGTACCATCCGCACAATTTCGATCTGGCCCAGCTCTTCGTACAGGCGTTCGACCTGCTCGATGTGAGTGGCGTTGATAGTGATGTTTACGGAGTGATAGTTGCCTTTGCTGCTCGGCTTAACTTCAGGGCTGTAATCGCCGGGCGCATGACGTTGCACCACTTCAACCACTTGATCAACCAGCTCCGGTTGCGCCAGACCCATTACTTTGTAGGTAAACGGGGTAGGAAATTCGAGCAGCTCATTCAGTTTGGTTTTCATATTAACTCCGGTGCATAAAAAACAGGCTCCCGCCTGAGCGGGAGCATCATAATATCTGGTAATGGGGACGAAAGGGTGATTTTTCAATCACCCTTTACGCTTAACCAAACCAGTGATGGAACATCAGTTTGATGTAATCCACGATACGGCCAAAGAAACCACCCTCAGAGATTTCGTTCAGCACCACCAGTGGACGCTGTTCGATAGTCTTGCCATCCAGCTGGAAGTTGATGCTGCCGACAACCTGGTTTTTCTTCAGTGGGGCATGCAGTTCCGTGTTGGTCAGCACATAGCTGGCTTTCAGATCTTTCATACGGCCACGTGGAATGGTCAGGTAAGCATCTTTTTCCACGCCCAGCTGCACACGGTCATTATCACCGAACCAGACCGGCTCAGAGGCGAACTCTTTACCCGCTTTCAGTGGCGCAACGGTTTCAAAGAAACGGAAGCCCCAGGTGAGCAGTTTTTTGCTCTCGGTTTCACGGCCTTTAAAGGTATGACCGCCCATGACGGCAGAAATCAGGCGCATCTGGCCTTCAGTCGCGGACGCCACCAGGTTGTAACCGGCAGAGTTAGTGTGGCCGGTTTTAATACCGTCCACATTCAGGTTGGTATCCCACAGCAGACCGTTACGGTTCATCTGACGGATGTTGTTGAAGGTGAACTCTTTCTCTTTATAGACAGCGTACTCTTCCGGCACGTCGCGGATCAGCGCCTGACCGATCAACGCCATGTCGCGCGCGGAGCTGTACTGACCTTCAGCGTCCAGGCCATGCACTGTCCCGAAATGGGTATTCTGCAGGCCAATCGCTTTGACGTAGTTGTTCATCAGATTAACGAACGCATCCTGGCTGCCGGCGACATAGTCAGCCATCGCAACACAGGCGTCATTACCCGACTGCAGTACAATTCCACGAGTCAGCTGAGAGACCGGTACGCGGTCGCCTGGCTTCAGGAACATCAGGGAGGAACCTTTGAACACCGGGTTGCCGGTCGCCCAGGCATCCGGACCCACAGTGACCATATCGTCCTGATGAATTTTGCCCGCTTTCACGGCCTGACCAATGACATAGCTGGTCATCATCTTGGTCAGACTGGCAGGATCGCGGCGTGCATCGGCGTTTTTCTCTGCCAGCACTTTACCCGAGTTGTAGTCGATAAGGACATACGCTTCGGCATCAATGTCCGGCACGCCCGGAATCATGGTCTTGAGATTGACGTCATCAGCAATAGCAGCATGGCTGAGAGAGAAAGCGATCAGTGATCCCACTGTCAGGCGTTTCAGCAAACGAGATGATTTCAGCGTGTTCATGTGTAGGACTACAACATCCGTGAGTTTGAGGTTAAAAATGTCACTCATCATACCCAATGCCAGTGAGTCTGGCACCGGGCGTGATGATTGGGTTGTTAGCAGACGTAACGTGTCGCTGTCCGAGAAACCGATCAGCGACGCGTATTAGTAATAAATGAGGCTGTCTGGCCTTCACTGCTCAGGCGCTGTTGCAGCGCAGCCGCTTCGGCACGGGAGCTGTAACCGCCGAGCTGAACGCGATAAACGTTGTTGCCCGCGTCTTCGACCTTGCCGGGCACACCATAACGCTGGCTCAGGCTTTTCATCATCTGCTGAGCACGCGCCGGGTCATTCAGTGCACCAACCTGCACGACATAGCCGGCTGCGGCACCACTGCTGGCTGCCGGCGCGGCGCTGGCGGCGACCGGAGTAGCACTGCTGGCGACCGGTGCAGTGACGGGCACCGTGGTGGATGGTTCATTACCTTCCAGCACGCCGTTCGCTAATGGCTGAGGTGCGCCAAGAAAGCCGCTGCTCTGTGCCGGCGCGCCCATGTTGTCACCGCCCTGCAGCGTGCTGTTACTGATGGCTTCTACGTTTTGGGCAGGGGGTTCAGCGTTTGCGGCGCTGCCGCCATTCATCACCGCGCCCCCACTCAGGTCCGGACGGGCAGGCAGTGAGTAGCTCTGTTTGGCTACCACAGTTCCGATGGTGCCTGGGCCAGAGAGCGTACCGTCGGGAGCCACCTTGATATAGTCGACCCGCACCCGTGAATTATTGGAAATGTTCAGTCGGTCACCGGCTGCCCGCGACAGGTCGATAATGCGTCCTGGCGTGTAAGGGCCGCGATCGTTAACGCGCACCACAATCTGACGACCGTTCGCGATATTGGTTACGCGCACATACCCCGGGAGCGGCAGAGTAGGGTGGGCGGCCGTCAGCGCATCGGGATCGTAGGCTTCGCCGGTAGCGGTGCGGTTGCCCTGCGCCTCTTCGCCGTACCAGGTGGCCAGGCCGACTTCGCTGTAGTTCGACGGATCTTTGATGATGCGATAGTTTTTGCCGTTAACGCTGTAATCCTGGCTGGTGCCCGGATTGATCGGCTCATAACGAGGCTCAACGCCTGGAATCTCTACTACCGGCCCATTGTAAGCCGGTTGCGGCGGCGCCGTATTTTGGGGTTCGGGCGTGGTACAGGCCGCCAGAACCAGTGATGCCAGTGCAACGCCAAGCCATTCCTTACGCATCTGCAGCCTCTTAGACACTTTTAGATAACATTTTTCGGTGAGTGTGGATCGACATCACAATGCCGAATCCCGCCATAAGCACGATAAGCGCGGAGCCGCCATAACTGACCAGCGGCAGCGGCACGCCAACTACCGGTAAGATACCACTAACCATGCCAATGTTAACGAAAACATAAACGAATAAAATCAGCATTAAACCGCCCGCCATGACGCGGCCAAAGGTGGTCTGCGCGCGGGCTGCTACCACCAGTCCCCGCATGATCAGCAGAAGATAGAGGGCCAGCAGCAGCAGTACGCCGACCAGCCCTAACTCTTCGGCCAGAACCGCGAAGATAAAGTCAGTATGACGTTCCGGCAAAAACTCCAGCTGAGACTGGGTGCCCTGCAGCCAGCCCTTGCCGCGCAGTCCGCCCGACCCGATGGCGATTTTCGACTGGATAATGTGATAACCCGCGCCCAGCGGATCCGTTTCCGGGTCGAGCAGCATCATGACGCGGTCACGCTGATAGTCGTGCATCAGGAAGAACCACAGAATCGGGATAAACGCGGCGACCAACAGTACCGCCACGCTAATCAGTTTCCAGCTCATCCCTGAGAGGAACAGCACAAACAGGCCTGAGGCGGCAATCAGAATCGAGGTACCGAGATCGGGCTGTGCGGCCACCAGCAGGGTAGGCAGGAAGATCAGAATCAGTGCAATACCGGTATTTTTCAGCGTCGGCGGACAGACATCGCGATTAATAAAGCGTGCCACCATCAGTGGCACCGCGATTTTGGCAATCTCAGAAGGCTGAAAGCGAACAAAGCCAAGATCGAGCCAGCGCTGTGCGCCTTTACTGATCTGACCAAAAGCATCCACCGCCACCAGCAGAATGACGCAGACAATATAGAGATAGGGTGCCCAGCCTTCATAAACGCGCGGCGGCACCTGCGCCAGTACAATCATGATGACCAGACCCATCGCGATCTGACCGAGTTTACGCTCCATCATGCCGGGATCCTGTCCGCTGGCACTCCAGATCACCACGGCGCTGTAAGTCAGCAGCGCGAGAATGATCAGCATAAACATCGGATCGATGTGGATGCGCATCCAGATCGATCGTTTCTGCGGACTATCTTGCATCGACATGTTTATTCACCTTCATAACCGGGCGGCACAGGGGCGGCGTCCGGCAGAACTGTATTGTTATCACCCAACATAATGTGATCCAGAATCTGGCGCATCACGGTGCCGACAGCCGGACCGGCGCCACCGTTCTCCAGAATGATGGTCACAGCCACCCGAGGTTTGTCATAAGGGGCAAACGCGGTCATTAATTTATGGTCGCGCAATCGTTCAGCAATTCTATGGGCGTTATAGGTTTCGTTCTCTTTCAGGCCAAAAACCTGTGCCGTACCGGATTTGGCGGCGATTTTATAAGGGGCATCAGCAAAGCTTTTGTGCGCGGTGCCGTTGGGGCGATTCGCCACGCCGTACATGCCATCTTTGGCGATTTCCCAGTAGCCGGAATGGATATCACCAATCGGGGCCCCAGGCGGCTGGCGATAGGGCACCAGAGTTCGGCCTTCGCGGGTGGCGCGCAGCATGTGTGGCACCTTGACGACGCCATCGTTGATCAGAATCATCATCGCTTTGTTCATCTGCAGCGGGGTCGCCGTCCAGTAACCCTGACCGATTCCCACCGGAATGGTGTCACCCTGATACCACGGCTTTTTAAAGCGCTTCTGCTTCCACTCGCGGGTCGGCATGTTACCGGCGCTCTCCTGAGGTAAGTCGATGCCGGTACGGCTGCCGTAACCAAATTTATTCATCCATTCTGACAGGCGGTCAATACCCATGTCGTAGGCGACCTGATAGAAGAAGGTATCGGCAGACTCCTCCAGCGCTTTGGTGACGTTAAGACGACCATGACCCCACTTTTTCCAGTCGCGGAAGCGCTTCTCTGAACCGGGAAGCTGCCACCAGCCAGGATCAAACAGGCTGGTATTACGGTTAATCACGCCAGCACTCAGCGCAGAAACTGCTACATAGGGTTTAACCGTCGAGGCCGGTGGATAAGCCGCCTGAATTGCACGGTTATAGAGAGGGCGATTTTCATCTTCCAGCAGACCGCGATAATCCTTGCTGGAAATACCGTCGACAAATAAGTTTGCATCGTAACTGGGTGTGGAGACCATGGCGAGAATTTCGCCGGTGCGCGGATCGCTGACGACAACAGCGGCGCGACTGCCCGCCAGCAGGGTCTCGACATACTGCTGCAGTTTGAGATCGATAGTCAGATAGATATCACGGCCTGCCTGAGGTGACTCCTCATGCAGCTGGCGAATGACACGGCCACGGTTGTTGACCTCAACCTCTTCAAAGCCCGTTTTGCCGTGCAGCAGACTCTCGTAATACGCTTCGATGCCCAGCTTGCCGATATCGTGCGTCGCGGCGTAGTTAGGCCATATGCCTTCTTTGTCGAGGCGTGCAACGTCACGATCGTTAATTTTTGAGACGTAACCGACCACATGCGTCAGCGTGGCACCGTAAGGGTAGTAGCGGCGCTGATAACCTTTAACTTCCACGCCGGGAAAGCGGTACTGATTGACCGCAAAGCGTGCCACCTGAACTTCATTCAGACCGGTTTTAACCGGAATGGAGGTAAAGCGACGCGAGCGTTTTCGCTCTTTCTGGAAGTTTTCCAGGTCTTCGTCCGTCAGCTCAAGCACCGGGCGTAAGTTTTCCAGCGTCTGCTGCAGGTTATCGACTTTCTCCGGCACCAGTTCTGCCTGATAGATGGTGCGGTTCAGTGCGAGCGGCGTGCCGGTGCGATCGTAAATAATGCCGCGGCTGGGTGCGACAGGCACCAGTTTAATGCGGTTCTGATTGGAGCGGGTGCTGTAATCATCGAAGCGAAGAATCTGCAGGTGGTAAAGGTTAACCACCAGGATTGAAGAGAGCAGTAAGATACCGACGAAGGCGATGAACGCCCGACGGACAAAGAGTTTCTGTTCGGCGCTGTAATCGCGAAAGGCGTTGCTTTGTAATTTCATCCGCTACTTGTCATGTCTGATGTGGGCTGATCGGTCATTCACGATGATAAGGATGATTAGTCGTTATACTCCAGGCCCGATACAGACTTTCGGCCACCAGCACGCGCACCAGCGGATGAGGCAACGTCAATGCTGACAGTGACCAGCTCTGCTCTGCCGCCGCTTTACAGGCGGGGGCCAGGCCTTCAGGCCCGCCGATCAGCAGGCTGACATCGCGACCATCCAGCTTCCAGCGTTCAAGCTGCTGCGCCAGCTGCGGGGTTTCCCACGGTTGACCCGGAATATCCAGCGTGACGATGCGATTGCCTTTGCCGACCGCCGCTAACATCGCTTCACCCTCTTTTTCAAGGATGCGTTTGATATCAGCATTTTTGCCGCGTTTACCTGCGGTCACTTCGGTCAGCTCAAACGGCATATCTTTCGGGAAGCGGCGCAAATACTCCATGAAACCGGTCTGCACCCAGTCGGGCATTTTTGTGCCGACGGCAACAAGTTGCAGTTTCACCGATTAGCTCCAGAGTTTTTCCAGCTCATACAGCTGGCGACTCTCTTCCTGCATCACATGCACGATGACATCACCCAGATCAACCACAACCCAGTCTGCCGCGCTTTTACCTTCAATGCCTAATGGCATCAGGCCTGCTAAACGGGACTCCTGCTCAACGTGTTCTGCGATCGACGTCACATGACGCGTGGAGGTGCCGGTGCAGATGATCATGAAATCGGTGATGCTGGATTTGCCCTGAACGTCGATGGTGACAATGTCCTGGCCTTTGAGATCATCAATCTTATCAATAACGAACTCTTGGAGTGCTTTACCTTGCAAAAGGTTCCCCTTGGAATCTGGTGGTATCGGGCCGGCTGTAAGCCCGGAGAGTGCAGCCAAAAATTTAAGCGGCGCAGTATAGCATGCCCGGATCAGTCGCGATATAAGCCTTCGCGGTCGATATAGTCGATCACCGCCGCAGGCAACAGGTCGTCGCAGGGCTGGTTCTGATGGCGACGGCGGCGAATTTCGGTCGCCGAAATGTCATAGAGTGGGGTTTCCGCCAGCCAGATATGGCCTGCGGGCTGCTGATGCAGCTGCCGGATATCCTGAGCGAGATGCTGATTAAGCCAGTGCTGCATCTCCGGCGAGTCGAACCGGGTCGCATAGCCGGGACGCTGGCATACCAGCAGATGGCAGAGTGACAACAGATCCTGCCAGCGATGCCATTTCGATAAGCTCAGCAGGGAATCCTGACCGATGATAAAAGCCAGCGGCTGCGCTGCACCGCGTTCGGCGCGCCAGGCTTCCAGGGTGGTTACGGTCCAGGAGGGCGTGTCGCGTTCCAGCTCCCGGGTATCAATCTCAAACAGCGGTAAGTCACGGATAGCACAGCGCAGCATAGCAACCCGCTGGGTCGCGCTGGCTTCCGGTTGTGGACGATGCGGTGGCACATTGTTGGGCAGCAGCGTCACACGCTGTAAGCTGGTCTGTTGAGCCAGTGCTTCGACCGGGCGCAGATGGCCAAAATGAATCGGATCGAAGGTGCCTCCAAACAGCGCGTGTAACTCAGACATGGGCAAAACTCGTCGGAAAAGCACGACTGCTGAGCAGCAGCGTCAGGGTCTGTAACTGCGGCCATACCGGCTGCCCATAATCCTGCTTCAGGGTGATCTCAATCTGACTGAGCAGATGAATCGCGCGTTGAAGACGCGTGGCGTCCAGGCGTTGCAGTGCGTCAGTGAACAGCGCGCGGCGGTTCTGCCAGATACGCTGTTGATCCATCAGCGTACGCAACGGCTGCTGCGCCTGATGGCGATGCAGATGCAGCAGCGTCAGCAGATCGCGCTGTAGCGTACGCAGCAGAATCACGACTTCGCTCTCTTCTTTCTCCAGCTGATGCAGGATGTGCAGCGCGCGACGGCTCTTACCCGCCAGCAGAGCATCGACCCAGTGGAACGGTGTGAAGTGAGCCGCATCGCTGACCGCCTCTTCAACCCGCGGCAGGGTCAGCTTGCCGTCAGGCCACTGCAGCGAGAGACGCTCCAGCGCCTGGGCCAGCGCCAGCAGATTGCCTTCATAGCAGTAACACAACAGCTGCACGGCCGCGTCATCGACCGAGAGTTTCAGCGCCTGAGCCCGATTCGCGACCCAGCGTGGCAGTTGTGCCTGTTCGGGCGTCTGGCAGGGCACGAAAACTGCGGAGGCGGACAGGGCTTTAAACCATGCACTGTTTTCCTGCGCGCGGGTCAGCTTTGGCATCCGGCAGATCAGCAGAATATCGGCATGCAGCAGCTGCGACAGCTTAACCAACTGCTCGGCCATTGCGGCATTGGGGCCATTCTCGGGGAATTGCAGCGTCATCGTCTGACGCTGGGCAAACAGACTCAGTGACTGGCAACTGACAAACAGGCTCTCCCAGTCGGTCTGGGCGTCCAGCGTAAAACTAAAATGTTCTTCAAATTGCTGCGCGGTTGCGGCGGCACGGATGGCATCCGCACTCTCCTGCAACAGCAGCGGTTCGTTTCCGGCTAACAGATAACAGGCGCGCAGCCCCTCACGGAGCTGCGCGCTGAGTTGCTCAGGATAAATCCTGATCATTGCAGGCTGGTAGCAGAGGAAGAGGGTGCTTCCTGTGAACCCTGACCCGGAACCGGAATCACTGACGCCGGTAAGGTCTCTTTATTGTTGATCTGTGCAGCATGCACGGTCAGCAGCTTACGTACCAGCTGTTCGGCAGCACGCTGACGCATCTCCTGCGTAATCAGATCCTGCTCGGCATCTTTTGCCAGCGCAGCATTCGGGTTATCGAAGAATGAACGATAAACCGTGGTGCTGATTGGGTAGATTCCTTTGCCCGGCAACAGGACCTGCGCCGTCAGCGTCATGACCAGCTGATACTCAGCAGAGGTGCCGCTGATAAAGACCGATGCGGTGTTACGTCCCGACACTTCAGGACCCAGACGCAGCGTCGGAATATCGGTGCGCTTCTGTTTAGTGTCTTCAACAATAGTGACATCGTTGATACGCAGTTGCTGGCGCACAGTACGCGCCAGCGGTCCATAAGGATCGCCGGTTGAAACAATCAGGGTTTTCAGTTCGCTGGGCACCTGTGTGGTGCCGCGCGGATGAAAACCGCAGCCAGCGGTGATAACCACCGCCAGCATGACAAACAGCCTGATAATCGGATGTCGCACAGTTCCTCCTGAACTTAACCTACGACCAGGTTAAGCAGTTTGCCCGGTACATAAATGACTTTACGGATAGTCACGCCGTCCAGATACTTCGCCACCAGATGCTCCTGAGCCGCGCGTGCCTGAACCTGTTCCTGCGTGGCCTCGGCGGGTACGGTAATTTTGCCACGCACTTTACCGTTCACCTGCACCACGACCAGCAGTGAATCTTCAACCATAGCGGCTTCATCAGCCACCGGCCAGCTCGCTTCATCGATGGTGCCTTCGCCACCCAGCGTCTGCCACAGAACATAGCAGGCGTGCGGGGTAAACGGATAGAGAAGACGGACGATAGCCAGCAGTGCTTCCTGCATCAGAGCGCGATCCTGCTCGCTTTCCTGCGGGGCACGCGCCAGTTTGTTCATCAGCTCCATAATCGCTGCAATGGCGGTGTTAAAAGTCTGACGACGGCCAATATCATCCGCCACTTTGGCGATGGTTTTGTGCAGGTCACGACGCAGCGATTTCTGCTCGTCATTCAGGCTATCCACATCCAGCGCCACGGTCGCACCCTGTGAGGTGTGCTCGTAGACCAGCTTCCAGACACGCTTCAGGAAGCGGTTCGCTCCTTCAACGCCCGATTCCTGCCACTCCAGCGTCATATCGGCCGGTGAAGCAAACATCATGAACAGACGCACGGTATCCGCGCCGTAACGCTCAACCATCAGCTGTGGGTCGATGCCATTGTTTTTCGACTTCGACATTTTACTCATGCCCGCGTAAATCACCTCGCGGCCCTGCGTATCGGTGGCTTTTACAATGCGGCCTTTCTCATCACGCTCAACCTCAACGTCAACCGGTGAAACCCAGTTACGCTCGCCGTTGTTACCGAGATAGTAGAAGGCATCAGCCAGCACCATGCCCTGGCACAGCAGACGTTTGGCTGGTTCATTCGAGTTGACCAGGCCCGCGTCACGCAGCAGCTTGTGGAAGAAGCGGAAATACATCAGGTGCATGATGGCGTGTTCAATACCCCCCACATACTGATCGACCGGCAGCCAGTAGTTTGCGGCGGCCGGATCCAGCATGCCTTCCTTGTAGCTGGCGCAGGTATAGCGCGCGTAGTACCAGGAGGACTCCATGAAGGTGTCAAAGGTGTCGGTTTCACGCAGAGCAGGCTGGCCATTTACGGTGGTCTTCGCCCACTCCGGATC
Source organism: Pantoea sp. XY16 (assembly GCF_025153065.1). NCBI lineage: Bacteria > Pseudomonadati > Pseudomonadota > Gammaproteobacteria > Enterobacterales > Erwiniaceae > Pantoea > Pantoea sp. XY16. The sequence goes on from NZ_JANZNP010000001.1 coordinate 255,247, forward strand.
CGCTTTGATCGGGCTGGTAATGCCATCCATTACCACATCTTCCGGCAGGATCACCGGCAGCTGGTCTTCAGGTGTCGGCATTACGGTGCCATCTTCCAGCGTGACCATTGGGATCGGTGCACCCCAGTAACGCTGACGGGAAACACCCCAGTCGCGCAGACGGTAGTTCACTTTACGAACGCCCACGCCTTTTGCCGCCAGAGAATCTGCAATGGCGGTAAACCCTGCGGCGTGATCCAGACCGTTGAACTCACCTGAATTAAACAGCGCGCCTTTGTCGGTCATTGCCGCAGCGCTGACGTCAGGAATAGAGCCATCCAGGTTGAGTACTACCGGCTTGATCGCCAGATCGTATTTAGTGGCAAATTCCCAGTCGCGCTGGTCGTGCGCCGGGACCGCCATGACGGCACCGGTGCCATATTCCATCAGCACGAAGTTAGCGACCCAGACCGGGAGAAGCTCGCCGGTCAGCGGATGAATAACAGACAGGCCGGTCGCCATGCCTTTCTTCTCCATGGTCGCCATATCGGCTTCGGCCACTTTGGTATTGCGGCATTCAGCGATAAAGTCAGCCAGTGCCGGGTTATTCACCGACGCCTGGGTTGCCAGCGGATGACCCGCCGCAACGGCAACATAGGTTGCGCCGATAAAGGTATCCGGGCGGGTGGTATAGACGGTAACTTTCTCTTCGCTGCCAGCAACGTCGAAAGTGATTTCGACGCCTTCAGAACGGCCAATCCAGTTACGCTGCATGGTTTTGACCTGCTCAGGCCATTCTTCCAGCGTATCCAGATCGTTCAGCAGCTCTTCCGCATAATCGGTGATTTTGATAAACCACTGAGGGATCTCTTTGCGCTCAACTTTGGTGTCGCAGCGCCAGCAGCAGCCATCGATCACCTGCTCGTTCGCCAGCACCGTCTGATCGTTCGGACACCAGTTGACGGCAGAGGTCTTTTTATAGACCAGACCTTTTTCATACAGTTTGGTGAAGAACCACTGTTCCCAGCGATAGTACTCTGGCTGGCAGGTCGCCAGTTCACGACTCCAGTCATAGCCAAAGCCCAGCAATTTAAGCTGGTTTTTCATGTAGGCGATGTTGTCGTATGTCCAGGGGGCCGGTGCGGTGTTATTTTTAACCGCAGCGCCTTCCGCAGGCAGGCCGAAAGCATCCCAGCCAATCGGCTGTAGTACGTTTTTGCCGAGCATACGCTGATAACGCGCGATTACGTCGCCGATGGTGTAGTTACGAACGTGGCCCATATGCAGGCGGCCAGAAGGATAGGGCAACATGGAGAGGCAATAGTATTTCTCTTTACCTTCCTGCTCAGTCACTTTAAACGTTTCGTTTTCATCCCAGTGTTGCTGCACACGGGATTCAATCTCTTCCGGGCGGTATTGCTCTTGCATGGCTGCCTGTGGTCCTTTATGAATAACATTTTTCGGGCTCTACGATCCGCATAGCATACCCATAAGGCCGCGTATCAACAACACTTCCCACTTTTGCTGGCACGATTTCTGCTGAAAGCGACAGCCTCTTCACCCTTTTGTAATTCACTGTACAGACGACACGGCAAAAGTCGCATTGCGACTAAACTTAATTCAGCGAGGGTCTGCATAAAGGAGAATAAAATGAATAAAGTAGCTCAGGAATATCGCGAGTCGTTAGCCGTACTGACCGAACGTCTCCGTCAGGGCGATCGGAACCTTGATGAGCTGATTGCCGGGCGACGCAGCCAGTTACGGGTTCGCGATGATATGACGGAAGAAGAGATTGATCAGGCGCTTAGCTCGGTGCGCCGTGATTTAGGCGAATTTGCACGCAGTTATACCGATGTGGAGGAGCCGCTGGCGGATTCACTGTTTATGCGCATTATTCGCGAGAGCGTCTGGAAAGAGCTGGCGGATATCACCGATAAAAGTCAGCTGGAGTGGCGCGAAGTTTTTCAGGATCTGCATCATCACGGTGTATATCAGAGCGGCGAAGTGGTGGGGCTGGGCAATCTGGTATGTGAGAAGTGTCAGTTTACCCGGGCGATCTATACGCCGGAAACCCTGTCGCGCTGTCCGGAATGCGGCAATGACCAGTTTCAGCGTCAGCCTTTTGAACCCTGATAATAAAATCTGTGCGGGCCACTCTGCGTGACCCGCACAGGTTGTTTAGTGCAGAATTTTAGCGAGGAAATCTTTCGCGCGGTCAGACTGTGGATTATTAAAGAAGTCATCTTTGTTGGTGTCTTCGATAATTTTCCCTTCATCCATGAAGATCACACGATTGGCGACTTTACGGGCGAAGCCCATCTCGTGTGTCACCACCATCATCGTCATCCCCTCCTGTGCCAGTTCAACCATCACATCCAGCACTTCGTTGATCATCTCCGGATCCAGCGCGGACGTTGGTTCATCAAACAGCATCGCGATGGGGTCCATGCAGAGCGCACGCGCAATGGCTACACGCTGCTGCTGCCCGCCAGAGAGCTGGCCAGGGAACTTGTCGGCATGGGCTGAGAGACCCACACGCTTCAGCAGCTTCAGTCCTTTATCGCGGGCTGCTGCCTTGTCACGCTTCAGCACTTTCACCTGCGCCAGCACCAGATTGTTGATAATGCTCAGATGCGGGAACAGCTCGAAGTGCTGGAACACCATACCGACCTGACTGCGAAGCTGCGCAAGGTTGGTTTTTTTGTTGTTCACCTCGGTGCCGTTGACCGCAATCACACCCTGCTGAACCGGCTCGAGTCCGTTCACCGTTTTGATCAGCGTTGATTTACCGGAGCCGGACGGCCCGCAGACCACCACTACCTCACCGGTTTTGACCTCGGTTGAGCAGTCGGTCAGCACCTGAAAGTGACCATACCACTTAGAAACATTTTTCAGGCTAATCATTTAAACCGTCCTTTTTCTTTTCAGATAGCTGACCAACAGCGATGCGCTCAGGCTGATAACGAAGTAGACCAGACCTGCAAACAGAACCATTTCAACCTGGGTGCCGTCGCGCTCACCAATGGTGGACGCGGTACGGAAGAAGTCCGCCAGGCTTAAGACATAGACCAGCGAGGTATCCTGGAACAGTACGATACCCTGCGTCAGTAACAGCGGAACCATGGCGCGGAACGCCTGCGGCAGGATGATCAGGCGCATTGCCTGCCACTGTGTCATACCCAGCGCCAGCGCGGCATTGCCCTGTCCACGCGAAATACTGATGATGCCGGCACGAATGATTTCGGAGTAGTAGGCCGCTTCAAACAGCGAAAAGGCAACCATGGCGGAAATCAGCCGGATATCGGTTTTCGGCGACAGGCCCAGGACCTGCTGCAGGAAACTCGGCACCACCAGATAGAACCACAGCAGCACCATGACCAGCGGCACCGAACGGAACAGGTTGACGTAGATTTTGGCGAACCAGCTGACGGGCTTAAAGCTCGACAGACGCATCACCGCCAGCAGGGTTCCCCACAAAATACCGAAAACCACGGCAGTAATGGTGATCTTGAAGGTAATCACTAAGCCGTTAAGCAGGTAGGGCAGGCTGGGTGTAATCGAACTCCAGTCAAAGTCGTACATTACTTGCCTCCCGCATTGCCTGGCAGCCGGACTTTGCGCTCGACCAGACTCATCAACAGCATAATCACCAGGTTAATCGCGACATAGGCCAGCGTAATGGCGGTAAAGGATTCATAGGCGTGAGCAGAATAGTCGAGCAGTTTGCCCGCCTGCGCCGCCATATCGACCAGACCGATGGTGGAGGCGATAGCGGAGTTCTTTACCAGGTTCAGCATTTCCGAGGTCATCGGCGGAACAATCACACGATACGCATTCGGCAGCAGGACATAGCGATAGGTCTGCGGCAGGGTTAATCCCATCGCCAGACCGGCATTTTTCTGTCCTGTCGGCAGTGACTGAATGGCTGCGCGCACCTGCTCGCAGACGCGGGCGGCGGTAAAAAGGCCAAGACAGATCATTGAAGAGAGGAAGAACTGAATGTTGGGGTCCAGCTCAGACTTAAACCACATGCCGAGCTTTTCGCCCACCAGTTCGGGCGCCACCAGATACCAGAAGAAGAACTGGACGATCAGCGGGATGTTACGAAACAGTTCCACATAGCAGGTGCCAATGGTCGACAGCAGGCGATTAGGCACGGTGCGCAGAATGCCGAAAAATGAACCCACGCAGAAGGCGATAATCCAGGCGCAGCAGGAGACGGCTATCGTCACCTGAAAACCGGACCACAGCCAGCCGAGGTAGGTTGTGTTACCGAACGGGGCCTGTTCGAGGAAAATGCCCCAGTTCCAATCGATACCCATAACGAGCTCCGGAAAAAAAGGGTAGCTAAGCTACCCTGAAGATTGATGAACGGCGTTTTATTTCCTGACTCAGGGGAACGACCCGTGTCAGTCTGTCTGTCCATGCCGCGGTTTCAGCAATCGAGAGGGCAGCCAGGCTGCCCTTGTTATACCCGCCGTCTTTCAGGCTGCATTTTTGTTGGCCAGGTTCACTCATCCAAATGACTTACCTGAGTAAGCTCACCGGGATGCATTCTCTTGCCGTCTCAATGCAATCTGAGATCCATTGGGTATTTTTTTGTTAATTCAGTGCTTTGTCATTTGGCGTTTTGAACAGGGCTTTCATGTCATCAGAGAGTTCAAAGTTCATGTTCAGATTCTTTGGCGGAATCGGCTGTTTAAACCAGGTATCGAACCATTTTTCTGCCTGGCCAGAGGTCTGGGCTTTAGCAATAGTTTCATCGACCAGCGCTTTAAACTGCGGATCATCTTTACGCAGCATGCAGCCATAGGCCTCTTTTGACTGCGGCGTACCTAAGATTTCCCAGTTATCTGGCTTTTTAGCTTTGGCGCGTTCGCCAGCCAGCAGAGCATCATCCATCATGAAAGCCACGGCACGACCGGTTTCCAGCGTACGGAAAGAGTCACCGTGATCTTTGGCGCTGATGATGCGCATATCCAGTTTCTGTTCGTCGTTGAGTTTATGAAGCAGCACTTCAGAGGTGGTTCCTGAAGTCACCACCACCGTTTTGCCTTTCAGATCAGCGAAATCTTTGATCGGGCCATCTTTCTTAACCAGCAGACGGGTGCCGATGACAAAAATGGTGTCAGAGAACGCGGCCTGTTTCTGGCGCTCAAGGTTGTTGGTGGTAGAGCCACACTCATAATCGTAGGTGCCGTTTTGCAGCAGCGGAATACGGTTTTGTGAGGTGATCGGGATCATTTTGACCTGCAAATCCGGCTTGTTCAGCTTCGCTTTGATGGCTTCCACGATGGCGTTTGAGTAAGCCTGTGAATAGCCGACGACTTTTTGCTGGTTGTCATAGTAAGAAAAGGGAACTGATGATTCGCGATGCCCGACCACAATGACGCCGTTGTCATTGATCTTCTTCAGGGTGCCGCTGAGATCTTCCGCCTGGGCCGCTCCCGCCGCTGCGCTGATCAGCAGAAGAGATAATGCCACTTTGCGTAGTTGCATGTTCCAACTCCTTCGTATGAAAAAGGCCCAGGCTGATACCTGTGCTGATTATGATGTTGTGTCTGTTTTTTGCTGCGTTTCTGCTCATTCTGCGGGCTAAATGGGCGCAGAAGAGTCACTAACATAGCGGATTGTTAACGCAATGAAACAAAAAAGTTTCTTTTTTGCGAGGCAATCCGCACCAAAAAAAGGCAAATATCTTGCTCTGCGCATTAACGGTGCAGCAGAGGCGACTGTTTTGGTGCAAACGGCCAGGCATCAGCGCCTGTAATCCGCCTGTCGGCGAAAAACAGTGAAACATTCTGCAATCATCGTGCCAGAAAGCGGTGCATGGTGAGAAAGGCAGCAGAGTATGTGGTCAGGGGAGTGAGATATACCGGAGAGCGAGCAAAGAAAAAAGGCGAAGCCTGCGCTTCGCCTTGAAGGATCGGATAGGTTACCGGCGTCGACGCAGCAGAGCTATCAATGCCGCCAGTAGCGTCAGTGACCAGACTGGCCAGATGCCCGCCCGCGCATACGGGGTTTCCCCCTGTGTCGGCGTGACTTTGCTGGTCAGCACGTCGCGGGTAAACTGCGGCAGCATCGCCTCCACATCACCACTGGCATTTACTACTGCCGTCACGCCGTTGTTGGTGCTGCGCAACAGCGGACGTCCCAGCTCCAGCGCCCGCATTCTCGCCATCTGGAAGTGCTGCCACGGTCCGATAGAGTGACCAAACCAGGCATCGTTCGAAACGGTCAGCAGGAAACTGGTGTCGGGATGGAAGTTAGCCCGCACCTGCTCACCGAGCACGATCTCATAACAGATGGCGCTGGTCAGGTTATAGCCTGCGACGCTGAGTTGCGGCTGGAGATAGTTGCCACGGCTGAAAGCCGACATCGGCAGATCAAAGAACGGGGCCAGCGGACGCAGCAGGTCGGCCAGCGGCACAAATTCGCCAAACGGCACCAGATGATTCTTCTGGTAACGATTGCCGCTGAAGTAGTTATAAGGCGTTTTGCCGCCCAGCACGATCACGGTGTTGTAGTCGTGATAACGATTCTGCTCCAGTCGGGAGTCCACGATACCGGTGACCAGTGAGCTGCCACGTTCACGCAGTTCATCATCCAGCGAACGCAGGAACGGCTGCTGATTACTTTCCAGATCGGTAATTGCCGATTCTGGCCAGATAATGATTGGCGCCTTACCCATCAGCGGCTGGCTCAGACCGTTATAGATGCGCAGAGTAGTGAGCAGTTGCTGAGGATCCCACTTCATCGACTGCGGGATGTTTCCCTGAACCAGCGCCACTTCTACGGCACGCTCTGGCATTGGCTGAACCCACTGGATGTAGCGCAGTGGCCACGGCAGGGCCAGCAGCAGCAACGCCGCCACCAGACTTCTGACGTTGCGCTGCTGCAGAGCATAAGCCAGCAGGCCAGCAATGACCATCAGCAGGAAGGTCAGGGTCTCAACACCCGCCAGCGGAGCCAGCCCTTTTAACGGTCCGTCAATCTGGCTGTAACCAAACTGCAGCCACGGGAAGCCAGTCAGCACCCAGCCGCGCAGGAACTCGGTCATCTGCCACAATGCCGGTGCCGCCAGCGCCAGGCGCCATAGCGTCGTGCATGGCCAGAGTCGATTGAGTACACCGGCAAACAGCGCCGGGTAAACCGCCAGATACGCCGCCAGCAGCGCCACGATAAAGACATTGACCGGACCAGGCATGCCGCCAAAGGTGGCAACACTGACATAGACCCAGTTAATACCGCTGCCGAACAGACCTACTCCCCACACAAAGCCGATCGCAGTGGCCTGCGGGCTTGAGCGGTTCAGGGTCAGCAACTGTAAGCCGCACAGCGAGAGCAGAGCGGCAGGCCAGAAATCGTAAGGAGAGAAGGCGAGGGTACCCAGTGCACCCGTTATTAAAGCCAGCAGCAGGCGAACCCGCTGGCGCGGGTAGAGTGAGGCTAAAGCCATAGACTTATTCGTCTTCCAGTTGGGGTTGTGGCGAATTTTCCGGGATAGTCACGTGAACCTGGATGATGCGGCGGCTGTCCGCCATCGCCACCTTGAACTGGTAACCTTCAATCTCAATGCTTTCACCACGTGCGGGGAGATGGCCGAAGCCCTGCATGACCAGACCACCAATGGTATCGACTTCATCATCACTGAACTGCGTGCCAAACACCTCGTTGAAATCTTCAATGGCAGTCAGTGCACGCACGGTAAAGGTGTGACGGTTGAGCTGACGGATATCACGATCTTCTTCGTCGTCATACTCATCTTCAATTTCACCGACGATCAGCTCAAGAATGTCTTCGATGGTCACCAGACCGGAGACACCGCCAAACTCATCAATGACGATCGCCATATGGTAACGCTGGGAGCGGAACTCTTTCAGCATCCGGTCGACACGCTTACTTTCAGGCACAACTACCGCAGGACGCAGCACTTTCTCAATGCTGAACGGCTCAGATTCGCTGCTCATAAACGGCAGCAGATCTTTCGCCATCAGAATTCCTTCCACATGATCTTTATCTTCGCTGATCACCGGGAAACGAGAATGGGCGGATTCGATGATGACATCCAGACACTCTTCGAGGCTCTGATTACGTTTCAGGGTGATCATTTGCGAGCGCGGGATCATGATGTCACGCACGCGCTGCTCCGCAATATCCAGTACCCCTTCGAGCATGTCGCGGGTGTCCTGGTCAATCAGCTCTTTGTTATTCGAGTCGCGGATCAGCTCCAGTAGCTCATCACGGCTTTTTGGTTCACCGTGAAAGAGTTGGTTGATCAACAGGGAGAAAAATCCCTTTTTACTACTGGGTGCATCGCTGTTTTGAGAATGGTCGTCGCTCATGGCGGTTTTTAAAGATCTCTCTGGTGAGGAATGGGTGCTGTCAGTAGCCTGTACTGACAGCAGGATTGACTGAATTCAGGATTCAGGCGTCTTCTTTCTCCGAAATGTACGGATCAGGATACCCAAGAGCAAGCATTATCTCGGTCTCCAGCCCTTCCATCTCGTCCGCTTCGTCGTCTTCAATATGGTCGTAACCCAGCAGATGCAGCGTGCCGTGCACCACCATATGTGCCCAGTGGGCTTCAACGCTTTTACCCTGTTCAGCGGCTTCCTGCTCAACGACCTGGCGGCAGATGATCAGATCGCCCAGCAGCGGCAGCTCAATGCCCGGCGGTGCTTCAAACGGGAAAGAGAGGACGTTGGTCGGCTTGTCTTTGCCGCGATAAGTCAGATTAAGCTCATGACTTTCCGCTTCGTCAACCAGACGTACTGTGACTTCGCTTTCGGGCTGGAAAGGGGTAACAGCCGCTGAGAGCCAGCGGTGAAACTGGCTTTCATCAGGCAAATCAGCGGTGTTATCACAGGCGACCTGCAGGTCGAGAATCACCTGGCTCATTTGCTCTCCTGCGTGGCATTCTGTGCTGCCAGCGCTTCACGTTTACGCTCTTCAGCCTGCTGGTCACGGCGGGTCTGATCGGCGGCTTCCCAGGCTTCATAAGCGGTGACAATGCGGGCAACGACCGGATGGCGCACCACATCTTCGCTGTGGAAGAAGTTAAAGCTGATTTCTTCCACGTCTGCCAGCACCTCAATGGCATGGCGCAGGCCCGACTTGACGTGACGCGGCAGGTCAATCTGGGTAACGTCACCGGTAATCACCGCTTTGGAGTTGAAGCCAATGCGCGTCAGGAACATCTTCATCTGCTCGATGGTGGTGTTCTGACTCTCATCAAGAATGATAAACGCATCGTTCAGCGTTCGACCGCGCATATAGGCCAGTGGGGCAACCTCAATAACGTTGCGCTCCATCAGCTTTTCAACGCGCTCGAAGCCGAGCATTTCAAACAGCGCATCGTAGAGCGGACGCAGATAAGGGTCGACTTTCTGACTCAGGTCGCCTGGCAGGAAGCCGAGCTTTTCACCCGCTTCGACGGCAGGGCGGGTCAGCATGATGCGGCGAATCTCCTGACGCTCCAATGCATCCACGGCCGCAGCCACCGCCAGATAGGTTTTACCGGTACCGGCCGGGCCGACACCAAAGGTAATGTCGTGGTCGAGCACATTCGCGATGTACTGCGCCTGGTTTGGCGTACGCGGTTTGATGACACCACGCTTGGTCTTGATATTAACCGCTTTACCGTATTCCGGCACGCTTTCGGCGGTTTGCTCCAGTACCCGGCTCTCTTTGATCGCCAGGTGAATCTGGTCTGGCTCGATATCCGGGATCTCGCCACGCATTGGCGCGGTATCGACATACAGGGTCTTCAGAATATCTGCGGCGGCATTGACGCAAAGTGGGCGTCCTGACAGCTTAAAGACGTTGTCGCGACGATTGATCTCAATGCCCAGACGACGCTCAAGCTGTTTTACATTATCGTCGAAAGGCCCACACAGGCTCATCAGACGACGGTTATCAGCCGGTTCAAGGGCGATTTCACGAGTTTCGATATTCAAACGAATCCTTTGGGTCACTCAGGGCCAGTTATGGGATGTGTCTGACGCACCGTTGGGCTTAACCGGATGCACCATAACGAAATTATTTATGCCGTAACGCCTGGGCGCAAGCTTAAGGAGAGATATTTGGGCGACACTTTCAGAAACCAAGTGTCGTGGCGTGAAATTGGCGGCAACGCAATGCGCGCTGCCGCACAATATAGCAGGTATCACGGCTGGAACAGACCCACGCCGATGTCGTTTTCTTTGCGGGTACGGGCAATCACGGATGCCGGGCTTTGCGCCATACGCAGGCCCATCTCTTCTTCAGTACGCACCAGCCTGCCGCGCAGCGAGTTGGTGTAGACATCAACAATTTCAACATCCACAAAGCGGCCAATCATCTCAGGCGTGCCTTCAAAATTGACTACGCGGTTATTTTCGGTGCGGCCAGAGAGTTCCATGACGTTCTTGCGGGAGATGCCTTCCACCAGAATACGCTGCACGGTGCCGAGCATGCGGCGACTGATCGCCTGCGCCTGCTGGTTAATGCGGTCCTGCAGGATCCACAGACGCTGCTTTTTCTCCTCTTCACTGACATCATCCGGCAGGTCAGCAGCGGGCGTGCCGGGACGGGCAGAGTAGACAAAGCTGAAGCTGACGTCGAAATTGATGTCGGCGATGAGGTTCATGGTCTGCTCGAAATCCTGCTGGGTTTCACCCGGGAAGCCGATGATGAAGTCAGAGCTGATCTCAATATCCGGGCGCGCCGCGCGCAGCTTGCGGATAATCGCCTTATACTCCAGTGCGGTATGCGCGCGCTTCATCAGCGTCAGAATACGGTCTGCACCACTCTGAACCGGCAGATGCAGGAAACTCACCAGCTCCGGGGTATCGCGATAGACATCAATGATGTCATCAGTGAACTCAATCGGGTGGCTGGTGGTGAATCGAATGCGGTCGATGCCGTCGATAGCGGCGACCAGGCGCAGCAGCTCAGCAAAGGTACAGATCTCACCATCAAAGGTGGCACCACGATAAGCGTTGACGTTCTGACCCAACAGGTTAACTTCACGCACGCCCTGCGCCGCCAGTTGGGCGATCTCCAGCAGAATATCATCGCTGGGACGGCTCACTTCCTCACCACGGGTGTAAGGCACCACGCAGAAAGTACAATATTTGTTGCAGCCTTCCATAATAGAGACAAAGGCTGTCGGACCTTCTGCACGCGGTTCCGGCAGACGGTCAAATTTCTCAATTTCCGGGAAGCTGATGTCGACTACCGGGCTTTTGGTGCCGCGCACAGTGTTGATCATCTCCGGCAGGCGGTGCAGCGTCTGCGGACCAAACACAATATCCACGCAGGGAGCACGCTGACGAATATGATCGCCTTCCTGCGACGCCACACAGCCACCCACGCCGATAATCACATCCGGGTTGCGCTCTTTAAGTTTTCTCCAGCGTCCCAGCAGATGAAACACCTTCTCCTGCGCTTTCTCACGAATGGAGCAGGTGTTAAGCAGCAGAATATCTGCCTCTTCAGGGACCTCGGTCAGCGTATAGCCGTGCGTACTATTCAGCAGATCAGACATCTTGGATGAATCATACTCATTCATCTGACATCCCCAGGTTTTGATATGCAGTTTTTTTGTCATCGCGCTAGCCATTGATTCAGTGCAGTGAAGTGAGGGGCGCGTATTGTAATGCTTTGATGCTGTGGTGACCAGCCTGAGGGCTTTTCTGCCAGCCATCGGGTTTTCCGGTACACTTTGCTCTATTCAGACCCGCAATGCGCAGGCTGGCAGGAATAAGAGAGGGAGTTAAGCAATGCAGGATAATCAGTTTGATGTCGTGATTGTCGGCGGTGGCATGGTCGGTGCTGCGCTGGCCTGTGGACTGACACAGCACCATTTTCGCGTGGCGGTGATTGAGCGTGCCGAACCCGCGCCGTTTGATGCCGACAGCGATCCCGATCTGCGAATTTCAGCAATCGGATCTTCCTCGGTGGCGTTGCTGAAGCAGCTCAATGTCTGGCCGCGGGTCGAAGCGATGCGCAGTGCGCCCTATCGCAGGCTGGAAACCTGGGAGTGGCAGACCGCGCAGGTGAGTTTTGATGCTGCCTCGCTGAACTTGCCTGAACTGGGCTTTATGGTCGAGAACAGCGTGCTTCAGCGGGCATTATGGGAGGAGATGCAGTCGCTGGGCGTGACCTGCTATTGCCCGGCCACGCTGGAAAACCTGCAGCCAGAAAATGGCGGCTGGCGCGTCGACCTTAACGACGGCATGGCCTTGCATACCCGGCTGGTGATTGGTGCAGATGGCGCAAACTCGCAGGTGCGGCAGATGGCCGGAATCGGGATTCATGGCTGGAGCTATGCGCAGTCCTGCCTGCTGATAAGCGTGACCTGCGAACATCCGGCAGGGGATGCGACCTGGCAGCACTTTACACCTCAGGGACCACGAGCCTTTTTACCGCTGTATGGCAACCGGGCCTCGCTGGTCTGGTATGACGCGCCCGCAAGAGTGCGTCAGCTTCAGGCGATGCCGATAGCCCAGCTGGAAAAAGAGATTGCCAGCCACTTCCCGGCGCGGTTGGGACGGTTTAAAGCCCATGCGGCGGGTGGCTTCCCGCTGGTGCGACGTCATGCTTCACGTTATGTCCTGCCTGGGCTGGCGCTGGTCGGTGATGCCGCGCATACCATTAACCCGCTGGCCGGGCAGGGCGTGAATCTGGGGTACCGCGATAGTGATGCGTTGATAGATGTACTGGTGAGCGCACGCGGTGCTGCGGAGGACTGGGCCTCAGAGCGGGTATTACAGCGCTATCACCGGCAGCGTCGCAAAGACAATCTGCTGATGCAGGGCGGGATGGATCTCTTTTATTTTGCCTTCAGCAATCAGCTGGCACCGCTGCGGTTTGCGCGAAATCTTGGACTGATTGCTGCCGAACATTCTGGCGTACTGAAGCGGCAGGTATTGCGTTACGCGCTGGGGCTATAGCCGCTCACGTGTTCAGGCTCGCCGCAGGGCGGGCCTGTAATCAGGATGGTGGATAAGGAATAAAAACAACAAAGCCCGCAAAAGCGGGCCTGGTTGTGCAATTTGGCTGGGGTGCAGGGATTCGAACCCCGGAATGCTGGTATCAGAAACCAGTGCCTTACCGCTTGGCGACACCCCAATAATGGGCTTTTCAAATTGTCTTTGTATGGCTGGGGTGCAGGGATTCGAACCCCGGAATGCTGGTATCAGAAACCAGTGCCTTACCGCTTGGCGACACCCCAATTATATGGTGGCTACGACGGGAATCGAACCTGTGACCCCAGCATTATGAGTGCTGTGCTCTAACCAGCTGAGCTACGTAGCCAAATTGTACTGCATTTCAATGATGGCTGGGATACCTGGATTCGAACCAGGGAATGCCGGTATCAAAAACCGGTGCCTTACCGCTTGGCGATATCCCATTCGTCCGTTCTCAGCATACAAGAATCATCGAAATTGGCTGGGATACCTGGATTCGAACCAGGGAATGCCGGTATCAAAAACCGGTGCCTTACCGCTTGGCGATATCCCATCCACGCTGCCGAATAATGAAATGGTGCGGGAGGCGAGACTTGAACTCGCACACCTTGCGGCGCCAGAACCTAAATCTGGTGCGTCTACCAATTTCGCCACTCCCGCAAAAAAAGATGGTGGCTACGACGGGAATCGAACCTGTGACCCCAGCATTATGAGTGCTGTGCTCTAACCAGCTGAGCTACGTAGCCATCTTTTTTTCGCGTTACCTTCATCGGCGTTGCGGGGCGCATTATGCGGAGTTGACCAGACAGCGTCAACAAGTTTTTTACCGTTTTTTGCCAGATAATCGCTGTTTGACTGGCTTATAACCAGCCTGGCGGTTTATTCGGCAATTTTTCAGTGAATACAACGCTCATCGTAAAAAAAATGGGCCATAACAGGCCCATTCCGGTGGCTTTCTGTCAGGTTATTTATAGGCTGACTGATGCACACCCACGGCACGTCCGGAAGGATCGTCCATGTTTTTAAACGCTTCATCCCACTCAATCGCTTTGGCGGAAGAACAGGCAACGGATGGACCGCCAGGCACACACTCTGCCGCACTCGCTAACGGGAACAGCTCTTCGAAGATCTCACGATAGAGATAAGCTTCTTTCGAACCCGGCGTGTTGAACGGGAAGCGGAAATGGGCGGTTGCCAGCTGCTGGTCGCTGATTTGCTTCGCGGCCACTTCCTTGAGTGAGTCGATCCAGCTGTAACCCACACCATCAGAGAACTGCTCTTTCTGACGCCACGCTACGCTCTCTGGCAGGTAAGAGGAGAAACATTCACGCAGAATGTGTTTCTCCATTTTACCGTTGCTGCCACACATTTTGTCGGCAGGGTTGATACGCATTGCCACATCCAGGAATTTTTTATCCAGGAAGGGTACGCGGGCTTCAACGCCCCAGGCGGACATCGCTTTGTTGGCACGAGCGCAGTCGAACATATGCAGCGCCTGCAGTTTACGCACGTTTTCTTCGTGGAACTCTTTGGCGTTTGGCGCTTTATGGAAGTAGAGATAGCCGCCAAAGACTTCGTCTGCACCTTCGCCTGACAGCACCATCTTAATGCCCATTGCTTTGATTTTACGCGACATTAAGTACATCGGCGTAGAGGCGCGAATGGTAGTGACGTCATAGGTTTCAATGTGATAAATCACATCGCGAATCGCATCCAGACCTTCCTGCACGGTGAAATGAATTTCGTGGTGCACGGTGCCCAGATGTTCAGCGACAGATTTTGCTGCTTTTAAATCAGGTGAACCTTCCAGCCCGACCGCAAAGGAGTGTAGCTGCGGCCACCACGCATCACTTTTATCCTGATCTTCAACCCGTTTCGCCGCAAAACGCTTGGTCACGGCTGAAATGATGGAGGAGTCCAGACCGCCTGACAGCAGCACGCCATAAGGGACGTCTGACATCAGGTGGCTTTTCACGGACTCTTCAAGCGCATGTTTCAGGCCTGCCGCATCAGTGGTGTTGTGTTCAACGTTTTTGTATTCCATCCAGTCACGCTGCCAGTAACGACGGATTTCGCCATCGGTGCTGGAGAGATAGCTTCCCGGCGGGAACTCTTTGATCGAACGACACGCCGGTACCAGCGCTTTCATTTCTGACGCAACAAACAGGTTGCCGTGTTCATCGTTACCCACATAAAGCGGGATGATGCCGATATGGTCGCGGCCAATCAGATACGATTTCTTAACGCTGTCATAGAGGATAAAGGCGAACATGCCTTCCAGCTCATCAAGGAAATCGACACCTTTCTCCTGATAGAGCGCCAGAATCACTTCACAGTCAGAACCGGTCTGAAATTCATAGCGATCGCTGAGCTCAGCGCGCAGCGCCTGATGGTTGTAAATTTCGCCGTTAACGGCCAGTACGTGGGTGTGATCGGCGTTGTACAGGGGCTGTGCGCCGTTGTTAACGTCAACAATTGAGAGGCGTTCATGCGCCAGAATAGCCTTGTCATCTGCATAGACGCCTGACCAGTCCGGGCCGCGATGACGCATTAAGCGTGAACATTCCAGCGCTTTCTTGCGCAGCTCAACAGGATCGGTTTTCAGATCCAGCACACCAAAAATTGAACACATAACTGACTCCTGATCTCACCTTACGGCGATGTTATCTTTTGCGTTTGTCCGGCAGCCTGACGCTGCGTGATAGATAAGAAAATGCGCTATTTGGTGCATTCAATGCAAGAGGAATCGTGATTTACTGATAAAAATATTGCTCACATGGCAATAAAATTAAATAAACGATAGTTTTAACGTTGTTTTGTTGTTGGATCGGCAATGAAATGGTGTTTGTGAGTAAAAAACAGGCAGTGAAAGTAGGCGGGAACATGCAAAAAAAGGGGGACGCATCACAGATTAACCGGATGCGTCATAAGAAAAATGAATCAGAACAGATCAATATCGGCAACAGAAGGGTAGATCCAGTCTGGACGGAACGGCATGGCATCGATATCACTCAGCGTCGAGACGCCTGACAGCACCAGTACTGTCTCCAGACCTGCCTGGAAACCGGCGAGAATATCGGTTCGCAGGTTATCACCCACAATGACCGTCTCTTCCGAGTGGGCCTGCATTTTATTCAGCGCGGCACGCATGATGTAAGGGCTGGGTTTGCCCACCACAAACGGGCTACGACCTGAGATCTTCTCAATACCGGCGCAGAGCGCGCCACAGGCGGGTATAAAGCCGCGCGCGTGCGTATCGGGGTTAGTGGCGATGAAGCGCGCGCCGTTAGCGACGAAGAAGGCCGCTTTGTGCATCATGTCCCAGTTGAACGAACGCGTCTCCCCGACAATGACAAAATCGGGATTCACATCCGTAATGGTAAAGCCCGCTTTATAGAGCTCATGAATCAACGCGCCTTCACCAATGACATAGGCCTTTTTACCCTCCTGACGACGCAGGAAGTCTGCTGTAGCCATGGCAGAGGTATAGAAAACGGATTCAGGGACCTCGACACCAGCCGAAGCAAAGCGGTTAGCCAGATCCTGCTCGGTCTGCGAGGGATAGTTCGTCAGCACCACCAGCGGCATCTCTTTGGCCAGAATGCGCTGTAAAAATTCCTGTGCGCCAGGAACGGCCGTGTTGTCGTGCATCAGCACGCCATCGATATCACAAATTACGCTTTTAATGGTCATAGTCAGATCCGATGTGGCCCGCCACAACAGCGGGTTAGCTTAGTCTTCCAGAAGATGTTGCAGCAGAATGCCGTTAAGCATGGCACGTTTAGCCAGCGCAAACGCGCCAATCGCAGAACGGTGATCCAGGGTAGAACGCACCACCGGCAGATTTTTACGGAAAGCTTCTAATGCCTGGGTGTTGATGCAGCCTTCAATCGCGGGCAGCAGCACTTTTTCTGCTTCCGTAATCTCGCCCGCCAGCACAACTTTTTGTGGATTAAACAGGTTAATCGCGATGGCAATCGCTTTGCCGAGATACCGGCCTACCTGTTCGACCACTTCACAGGCCAGCGGATCACCCTGATTGGCCGCTTTGCAGATGTGGGACATCTGGCACGCCTCCAGCGTCAGTACACTGGGGTAGCCCTGATTCAGCAGATGCCGCACCCGATTTTCAATGGCGCCGTTAGCGGCAATGGTTTCAAGGCAGCCAAAGTTGCCGCAGTGACAGCGCTCGCCAAGCGGGTCAACCTGGATATGGCCGATTTCGCCGACGTTGCCGTTGCTGCCGAGGAAAATATGACCGTTAGCAATAATGCCGGCACCCGTGCCACGGTGTAAGCGCACCAGGATTGAGTCAGCACAGTCGCGACTTGCACCGAAATAGTGCTCGGCCAGCGCCAGACTGCGAATATCGTGCCCCACAAAACTGGTGACGTTGAACCGTTTCTTCAGACTGGCGACCAGCGGCCAGTGGCTGACAGAGATGTGTGGCATATAACGGATCACGCCGTTAATCGGGTCAACCAGGCCCGGCAGGATGACGGAAATCGCGATCAGCTCGCGTATTTTACGCTGGTGCTGCTCGATAAAGCCGTTGATGGCGTTAAACAGCGCATGCTCCAGCGTCTCCTGGGTGCGTTCCGGCAGCGCATAATCTTCCTGCGCCAGCGATTTACCGCTGAGGTCGAACAGGGTCAGGGTGGCATCGTTGCGGCCGAGGCGAACCCCGATGGTATGGAAGTGGCGGGTTTCAGTGATAATCGAGATAGCGCGGCGACCACCGGTAGACGCCTGCTGGTCTACCTCTTTGATCAGGCCGCGCTCAATCAACTGGCGGGTAATTTTGGTGACGCTGGCGGGGGCGAGCTGGCTGAGTTCGGCAATCTGAATGCGCGATATCGGCCCCTGTTGATCAATCAGCCGGTAAACCGCTGCGCTATTAAGTTGCTTAACAAGATCGACATTTCCTATTTGTGACTGGCCGCCAGTGGTCATTCAGTGCTTACTCGCTCAGGACGTCGTCTCCGTTGACTAACGTCTTAATGATTTTAAAGTCGCGCGTAAACACAGTCAGGTTCGCGATTTTTCCTGCTTCGATCGAGCCCAACTGTCTTTCCACGCCCATCGCCCGTGCCGGGTAGAGTGATGCCATGCGTAACGCTTCGTCCAGTGCGATACCGACATGCTCGACGCTGTTTTGTACCGCTTCAATCATCGTCAGGGCCGAACCACTGAGTGTGCCGTTTTCGTCAACACAGAGGCCGTCACGATAATAGATTGTTTTTCCAGCAAAAATAAACTCGCTGATATCAGCGCCAGCCGGTGCTGTGGCATCCGTTACCAGCACCAGTTTGTCGCCTTTGATGCGTTTTGCATTGCGCACGTTAGCGTAATGTACATGTAAACCATCCGCAATAATGCCGCAGTATACATCAGGCGAATCAAACAGCGCACCGATAAGCCCGGGTTCACGTCCGGCAAACGCCGGCATAGCATTGTAGAGGTGGGTCGCGAAACTCACGCCCGCAGCAAAGCCCGCTTTCGCCTCTTCATAGGTCGCATTCGAGTGACCTGCTGAGACAATGATTCCGGCATCGGTCAACTGACGAATCACGTCGCTGCCTGCGTTTTCCGGTGCCAGGGTGACTTTGGTAATGACGTCTGCGTTGTCGCAAAGATACTGCACCATCGCCGCATCCGGCAGGCGAATCAGTGCCGGATCGTGTGTGCCTTTTTTCGCTTTGCTCAGCCACGGGCCTTCCAGATGCAGACCCAGCGCCTGATGCTGATGTTTCTGCAGGTAAGCGCGCATGGTTTCAATCGCCCGCTTCATCAGCGCGTCGCTGCTGGTGATCAGCGTCGGTAAAAAGCTGGTGCAGCCAGACTTTTCATTGGCGCGCTGCATCGTTTCCAGCGTCTCAATGCTGAGCGCATCCAGGCTGTCATTGAACTGCACGCCACCGCAGCCATTAAGCTGGAGATCGATAAAGCCCGGCGCAATAATCGCACCCGCCATATCCCGCTGCTCAATATCAGCCGCGAGCGATTCACGCGGGCAGACGCGCGCAATGTGCCCGTCTGCCACCACGACGGCGTGATTATCCAGAATCTCATGGCCGCTGTAGATCCGGCCGTTTACTAATGCGTACATCTCTCTTCTCCCGTCCTGGCCTGCTGTCACTCAGCGTAACAGCAGGGCAAGGCACTATTCTGTTACACGCCTTTCATATTTTCCGCTTCCATTTCGCGGAAATATTTCACGGTTTTCACTTTCAGTTCCATGGTGGCTGGCTCATCACAGACCACAACCGATTTCGCATGCAGCTGCAGACAGCTGATGGTCCACATATGATTCACGTTACCTTCAACTGCTGCCTGCAGTGCCTGCGCTTTGACATGACCGGTGACCAGAATCATGACTTCTTCGGCATCCAGCAGCGTGCCGACGCCGACCGTCAGCGCATATTTAGGTACCTGATCAACGTCCCCGTTAAAGAAGCGCGAGTTCGCCACGCGGGTATCATGGGTCAGGGTTTTAATACGGGTACGCGAAGCCAGTGACGAAGCCGGTTCGTTAAAGGCGATATGACCGTCGTTGCCAACGCCGCCCATAAACAGGTGAATTTTACCCAGTGCGCGAATTTTCTCTTCGTACTGACGACATTCTGCGTCAATATCAGGCGCATTACCATTCAGCAGGTTGATATTTTCCGGTTGAATATCAACGTGATCGAAGAAGTTACGATACATAAAGCTGTGATAGCTTTCAGGATGCTCTTTTGGCAGACCGACATATTCATCCATATTGAAAGTCACGACATGTTTAAAACTGACCTGGCCCGCTTTGTGCATATCAATCAGGTGCTTGTACGCCTCCAGTGGCGTGCCGCCGGTTGGCAGACCCAGAACAAAAGGCCTGTCCGCCGTCGGGTTAAACGCATTGATGCGGTTAACAATATGTCGGGCGGCCCATTTACCTACCTGGGTTGGCGTCGCTAATGGAATCAGTCTCATGTTTCACCTCAATTAAAAATGGAAAGGGGATCGCTAAACCGCTGCGTTAGTCATCAGCCTGAGCAGATGATCTATTCTCGCCACGGGCGGAGCACAATTCAATATTTCGGATCATAAAATAAGTTTGTGGTGATAGCCAGATGTTGCCGTGTGAAACGATGTTTTTTAGTGATAAAAATCACATTTACCAGGGTTTTAATTTGCGAGGCGAATTAATTTATCATTACACTTCGCTGCGTGATATGAAGTGTATTAACGATCTTTGCAGCTGACATAACAACATTAAGCAGCGCAAAGCGACAAGTCAGGCTCATAGGGGGAAGGGGATATGTTAGGTTACTTACAAAAGGTGGGGCGCGCACTGATGGTGCCGGTAGCAACCCTGCCAGCAGCAGCGATATTAATGGGGGTCGGTTACTGGATTGATCCAGACAGTTGGGGGGCAGGTAATGCGCTGGCGGCATTACTGATCAAGTCGGGTGCGGCAATCATTGAGCACATGTCGGTGCTGTTTGCGATCGGTATTGCCTACGGCATGTCAAAAGATAAAGATGGTGCCGCAGCGCTGACTGGCTATGTCGGCTTTCTGGTGGTCACCACGCTCTGCTCACCCGCTGCAGTGTCGATGATTCAGAAAATTCCTTTGGATCAGGTGCCAGCAGCCTTTGGCAAAATTGAAAACCAGTTTGTCGGCATCCTTGTCGGTATTCTGTCGGCAGAGGTCTATAACCGCTTCAGCCACGTTGAACTGCCTAAGGCACTCTCTTTCTTCAGCGGACGCCGGCTGGTGCCGATTCTCGTTTCGTTCCTGATGATCTTTGTCGCTTTTATCCTGATGTATATCTGGCCCGTGGTGTTTAATGGTCTGGTTAACTTTGGTGAACATATCCAGAAGCTCGGCTCTGCCGGTGCCGGTATCTACGCCTTCTTCAACCGCCTGCTGATTCCGGTCGGTCTGCATCACGCCCTGAACTCCGTGTTCTGGTTTGATGTTGCCGGCATTAATGACATTCCTAAATTCCTGGGGGGTGCGCAGTCACTGGCTGATGGATCGGCAACCGTGGGCATCACCGGTCGTTATCAGGCAGGCTTCTTCCCGATTATGATGTTTGGTCTGCCGGGTGCTGCGCTGGCTATCTACCACTGCGCGCGTCCAGAGAACCGTGTCAAAGTCGGTAGTATCATGCTGGCTGCGGCATTTGCTGCCTTCTTTACCGGTATCACCGAACCGCTGGAATTCTCCTTCATGTTCGTGGCGCCAGTACTTTATCTGATTCACGCCGTCCTGACCGGCATCTCGGTCTTTATCGCTGCCAGCATGCACTGGATTGCCGGATTTGGTTTCAGTGCCGGGCTGGTGGATATGGTGCTCTCGACCCGTAACCCGCTGGCAACACACTGGTACATGCTGATTCCGCAGGGCCTGGTCTTCTTCGTTATTTACTACGTGGTGTTCCGCTTCACCATCAAAAAATTCAACCTGATGACGCCGGGCCGTGAGCTGGCTGTTGCCGGTGATGAAAGCGATGGTTATGACGTCAACGTGGATAAAACTGACAATGGCGAAACGGCCACTGAATCGCTGGCGCGTCGTTATATTGGTGCCGTGGGCGGCTCAGCCAACTTAACCAGCATTGATGCCTGTATTACCCGCCTGCGTCTTAACGTGAATGATTCGGCGCAGGTTAATGAAGGCGTTGCGAAGCATCTGGGCGCATCCGGGGTGATCCGCCTTAATAAGCAGAGCGTGCAGATCATCGTGGGTACCCAAGCCGAAAGCATTGCCTCGGCGATGAAAAAAGTCCTGACCAAGGGGCCGGTCGCGGCCGCGGCTACCAGCAGTGCGCCAGTGGAGCCTGACATTAAACCGCAGGCCGTGCTGAACAGTGAGAAGCGTGTTATTGCGACATTGCTGGCACCGGTATCGGGCGAAGTGGTCGCGCTGGATGATGTGCCGGATGAAGCCTTTGCCAGCAAAGCAGTTGGCGATGGTCTGGCGATCAAACCCAGCGACAAATGGGTCGTGGCACCGATTGACGGTACGCTGGTGAAAATCTTCAACACCAATCACGCCTTCTGTCTGGAAACGGAGAATGGTGTAGAGATAGTGGTGCACATGGGACTGGATACCGTGGCGCTGGAAGGTAAAGGCTTTACCCGTCTGGCTGAAGAGGGGGCCACGGTGGTCGCCGGTCAGCCTGTGCTGGAAATGGACCTTGAATTCCTCAATGCCAATGCCCGCTCAATGGTGAGTCCGGTCGTGGTCAGCAACAGCGATGATTTTGCCGGTCTGACATTACTGGCCCGCGGTCAGGTGGTGGCAGGTGAAACTCCGCTGTATGAAGTGAAAGGCTAATCCCCGCAACATAACCCCACAGGCAGGAAGCGATTCCTGCCTTTTTTGTTTTAAAGGCTTAACAAACGGTTGTTTCCCTCAGACGCTTTGTGGATCATACTCCGTTACTTCGTGGTACAAATCACCCGTTATTCGTATTGAGGATTTTTGAGATGAGTGAGGCTGAAGCCCGCCCAACTAACTTTATTCGTCAGATCATTGACGAAGATTTGGCGAGCGGTAAGCACAGCAGCGTGCATACCCGTTTCCCGCCAGAGCCCAATGGTTATCTGCATATTGGTCATGCGAAATCGATCTGTCTGAATTTTGGCATCGCCCAGGATTATCAGGGGCAATGCAACCTGCGTTTCGACGATACCAATCCGGTTAAAGAGGATATGGAATTTGTTGAATCCATCAAGCGTGACGTCCAGTGGCTGGGTTTTGAGTGGAGCGGTGAGGTCTGTTACTCATCAAACTATTTTGATCAGCTTTATGACTATGCTATCGAGCTGATTTCTAAAGGTCTCGCCTACGTTGATGAGCTGAGTCCGGATCAGATTCGCGAATATCGCGGCACCCTGAAAGAGCCGGGCAAAAACAGCCCTTATCGCGATCGCAGCGTGGAAGAGAACCTGGCGCTGTTTGAGAAGATGCGAAACGGTGAGTTTGCCGAAGGCACTGCCTGTCTGCGCGCGAAAATCGACATGGCCTCTAATTTTATCGTGATGCGTGATCCAGTGCTTTACCGCATCAAGTTCGCGGAACACCACCAGACCGGCAACAAGTGGTGCATCTACCCGATGTATGACTTTACCCACTGCATCTCCGATGCGCTGGAAGGCATTACGCACTCGCTGTGTACGCTGGAGTTCCAGGATAACCGCCGTCTCTATGACTGGGTGCTGGATAACATCACCATTCCGGTTCATCCGCGCCAGTATGAGTTCTCGCGCCTGAATCTGGAGTATGCGGTAATGTCGAAACGCAAACTCACTCAGCTGGTGACCGAGAAGCACGTTGAAGGCTGGGACGATCCGCGCATGCTGACCGTTTCAGGTCTGCGTCGTCGTGGTTACACCGCCGCCTCTATCCGCGAGTTCTGCCGTCGTATCGGCGTGACCAAGCAGGATAACATCGTGGAGATGGCCTCGCTGGAGTCCTGTATCCGTGATGACCTGAATGAGAATGCGCCACGTGCTATGGCTGTGCTGGATCCGCTGAAAGTGGTGATCGAAAACCTGCCAGCTGGCCATAACGAAATCATCACCATGCCAAATCATCCGGGTAAACCGGAGATGGGTACGCGTGAAGTGCCGTTCAGCCGCGAGATCTGGATTGACCGTGCCGATTTCCGCGAAGAGGCGAACAAGCAATATAAGCGCCTGGTGCTGGGCAAAGAAGTCCGCCTGCGCAATGCCTATGTGATTCGTGCTGAGCGCGTCGCTAAAGATGAAGCGGGCAACATCACCTGCATCTACTGCACCAGCGACGTAGACACGCTGAGCAAAGATCCTGCCGATGGCCGTAAGGTCAAAGGGGTCATTCACTGGGTGTCTGCGGATCACGCGCAGCCAGCAGAGTTCCGCCTGTATGATCGTCTGTTCAGTGTGCCAAATCCGGGCGCGGCAGAGGACTTCCTGGCGGTGATCAACCCTGAGTCACTGGCGATCAAACAGGGCTTTGTGGAACCGAGCCTGCGCGATGTGGAACCGACCACTCCGTTCCAGTTTGAACGTGAAGGTTATTTCTGCGCCGACAGCGTTTACTCTACGCCATCGCAACTGGTGTTTAACCGCACTGTCGGTCTTCGTGATACCTGGGCGAAAACTGGCGAATAAATTTTTTTGAGGCTGACCTCATAAAATGACAAAAGGGCGATTTATCGCCCTTTTTTGTTGCCCTGATTTTACTCATTGCCGACATTTATTCTGATCTAACCGCAACCGATTAAATGCCGCATTGTGAGAGAAATCTGAGTTTAAAAAAATTAATCAATTTCCAGATGTGAATTATCCGCTTTCAGGTAGGCTATGCGCTCTCAAAGGTTGCAAAGCGGGTTACAGAAGGAAAAAAAATGACAGTTCTCGCCCAGGAAGCCAGAAACAGTGTGGTCGTTTTACATCAGCTCATTGAACGTATTTTTAACCAGCCTGCCGGATCTGACGACAGTTTTGAGCTGCTGATGTCCTATTTTCATCCTGAATTCCGCATGGTCACCCCAAAGGGCAGAGAGTGCAATCTGAACGAGGTCGAGGCGCTTTTCCGGCAGCTGCAGGGACAGCGCGAAGGGATGCGCATTGTCACCTGCGAACACGTCATCCTCTCTCATCATGAAAAAGAGATCACCGTACAGTATCGCGAAATGCAGATGATGAATGGCAATAATCAGATCCGTATCTCGCTGGCGATACTGGACTGCAGCAGCTCTATTCCACGCTGGCGCTATCTGCAGGAGACGCTGGTCGCCTGATACAACAGCCGAAGACAGACGAAAAAAAACCGGTGAATTCACCGGTTTTTTTATTTCAGGTCGCGTTACTGGTCGTGCAGGGTTTCGTCTTCCCGGCAATCACCCAGCGTACAGT
This sequence comes from Pantoea sp. XY16, assembly GCF_025153065.1. Lineage (NCBI taxonomy): Bacteria > Pseudomonadati > Pseudomonadota > Gammaproteobacteria > Enterobacterales > Erwiniaceae > Pantoea > Pantoea sp. XY16. The sequence goes on from NZ_JANZNP010000001.1 coordinate 280,077, forward strand.
GTCCATAGAGATAGAGGCTGTGGTTGGTCAGCTTGATGCCATGACGGGTGGCGATTTCACGCTGACGCGTTTCGATCGACTCATCGCTGAACTCAATAACCTTGCCGCAATCCAGACAGATCAGATGATCGTGGTGATGCTGCTGCGTCAGTTCAAAGACAGATTTACCGCCTTCAAAGTTGTGACGGGTCACGATACCGGCGTCATCAAACTGGTTCAGAACACGGTAAACGGTAGCCAGGCCAATCTCTTCGCCGATGTCGATCAGGCGTTTGTACAAATCTTCCGCACTGACGTGATGGCACTCAGGTTCCTGAAGCACTTCCAGAATTTTCAGTCTGGGCAGCGTCACTTTCAGGCCAGCCTTCTTTAATGCGGTGTTATTGTCAGTCATGCGGATTTTGTCCTGTCACTATATTCACTTTTGTGGCTTATCGCCTTGAATGTCGATCTGCGCTCATTCTCATTTGCGTCTCATTATAGAACTGAAGCGATGAAATGAAAACCAGAGGGCGTGCCTGAATCATCACGGGCTGTGGGGGATAGGTCACCGGGCCGGGGAGGATTCTGGCAGATGTCTGTTGGTACATCGCTTAGTCTTACCACCTGAAAAAATAAGCGGAAGATCGATGCGGGTATTCTACAGATTAAACGGAGAAAGTTAAAAAAATGTGGCTATTATTTCTATAGGAATTTCCATTGCCTCAATGTGAGCTGGCGCTCACATTGAGGCGGGCAGGATCAGGCTTCAAGGATATCTTTCAGCTGCAGTTCATCAGAAATCTGCTTAACCCACTGCTCTACGCGCTGGTTGGTCAGTTCAGGCTGACGATCTTCATCGATGGCCAGACCCAGGAAGTGGGTATCATCGGCCAGCCCTTTTGAGGCTTCGAAGTGATAGCCTTCAGTTGGCCAGTGGCCCACTATTACGGCACCGTGCGGCTCAATGATGTCACGGATCGTGCCCATCGCATCACAGAAGTACTCCGCGTAATCTTCCTGATCGCCGCAGCCAAACAGCGCAACCAGCTTGCCGTTGAAATCGATCTCTTCCAGCGTCGGGAAAAAGTCATCCCAGTCGCACTGCGCTTCACCATAGTACCAGGTCGGAATGCCCAGCAGCAGGATATCAAACGCTTCCAGATCTTCTTTTGTGCTTTTCGCGATGTCATGCACTTCTGCAACGTCTGTACCCAGCTGTTTCTGGATCATTTTTGCAATGTTTTCGGTATTGCCGGTATCGCTGCCAAAGAAGATGCCTACGAGTGCCATGAGTAAAATAACCTCTTAAATCCTGATAATGAGATGTGTGCCGCAGCACATTTCAGCGAATAATAGCAGACGAGAGAAAACCGGTGAACGGTTAAAGCCCCGACATTTGCTCCTGCGTGCGTTTTGCCCGCATTAATCCAGTTGGAGCTGTGCCAGCAGCATCTGTTCAATCAGTTCGCTGCGGCTGAGATTGCGCTGTTCTGCCAGCGTGTTGAGCGCATCGACGGCTTCACTGTTCATTTTCAGTTCGACACGACGAAGTCCGCGTCCTTTGTCACGTTTGAGTTGATTGCGCTTGTTAATGCGCAGCTGTTCATCACGCGAAAGCGGGCTGGTTTTGGGTCGACCAGGGCGGCGCTCATCAGCAAAGAGATCGAGCGTCGTGCGGTCAGTCTGTTCTTTTGCCATGGCTTAGTAAAACTGAATGGGGGCGGGCGCCAGTCACTCACCGCGCAGATTATAAATTATTGGCCATTGCCGCAGCAAAACGGACGCGCGGCAAAATTTTAGCGCGCCATCATACTTCACGCTTACTCCGGACGCCAATCCTAAACCTTTGCCGCCATCTATTTGCTTTTAAAGCGCAAAAAAGCGACGGACACTGCGCAAAACGGCATCGGGTTTCTCTGCATGAACCCAGTGTCCCGCGCCTCCAATGACATGGGCCTGCGCGGCAGGGAACTGCTGCAGTAGCGCATCGCGGTAGCGGTTGTCCAGATAGCTGGAGTCGCCGCCGCGAATAAACAGCGCCGGATGATCCCAGGCCGGAACCGGCTGCCAGCCCGAGATCGTGGTGTAGTTATCCCACAGCACCGGGACGTTAAAGCGCCACTCGCCCGCCTGAAATGACTTCAGCAGGAACTGAATCACCCCTTCTTCATCGATAAGCGTACGCATAATCTTCGCCGCCTCACTGCGTGACGAGACGCCTGCGTCGGTTACAGCTCGAATGCCGGCAAAGATCTCGTCATGGCGGCGGGTCTGGTAGTCGACCGGGGCGATATCGATCATCACCAGCCGCTCAATGCGGTCCGGCACCAGCGCGCTCATGGTCATGGCGATCTTGCCGCCCATTGAGTGACCGATCACCGCGACGCGTTCAATGCCGTGCGCATCCAGCGTATCGACCATGTCCTGCGCCATTACAGCGTAGTTCATCTCGTCAGATCGTGGAGAGAGTCCGTGGTTACGGACATCAACCTGCAGCAGAGGACCGGCATCTTTCAGTCCGCGCGCCAGCACGCCAAGGTTATCCAGACTGCCAAAAAGGCCATGGATAAGCAGGACAGGTAAGGAATCAGCAGGGGATTGTTCAGTTTGCAGACGGGCGTTCAAAATCATAGCAAAGTTCTTAAGTTTGAGACCTGTGCTTAGGTTATCATGGTTTCACCTTTTCAGGCGCGCCGGTTCCGGCGGCATTAGGACATATTCTGACTTTTGCCCGTAAACCGTTTGATTGCTAACAACCCGCCTGAATTTAACTTTATAATCCTGATGTTAGAACCCGCACATCCTTTGAATTGCCTGACTATACTCAGAGCTTTTCAGGAAACAGGTGGTTCTGTCATGAGAAAGAACCGTACGGAATAAGATGAAAACGATCGAAGTTGACGAAGAGCTCTACCGTTATATTGCCAGCCACACGCAACACATTGGTGAAAGCGCATCCGACATTCTGCGTCGTATGCTGAAGTTCACTGCCGGTCAGACTGCACCCGCTTCGCCTGCTCAGCCAGCCTCAAAAGAGGCAGCGAAAGAGTCTCAGCCTGCGTCTGTCGGTTCGCGCCCGCAGGATCGTGTCCGCGCGGTGCGAGAGCTGCTGCTTTCCGATGAATATGCGGAGCAGAAGCGGGCGGTGAATCGCTTTATGCTTATCTTGTCAACGCTCTATCGTCTTGATACTGCAGCTTTTGCTGAAGCTACTGCATCTTTGCAGGGCCGCACCCGCGTCTACTTTGCCGGTGATGAGCATACGCTGTTACAGAATGGCACCCATACTAAGCCGAAGCATGTGCCCGGCACGCCGTACTGGGTGATCACCAACACCAATACCGGTCGTAAATGCAGCATGGTCGAACACATCATGCTCTCGATGCAGTTCCCTGCGGAACTGACCGAGAAAGTTTGCGGCACCATCTAAAACTTAAGCGTCAGGGAGCAGCGCCAATGGCCAATCACCCACGTGCCGGGCAACCCGCCCAGCAGAGCGATTTGATTAACGTTGCACAATTAACGTCACAATATTATGTCCTGCAGCCCGATGTGGCGAACCCGGAACACGCGGTGAAATTTGGCACCTCTGGCCATCGCGGCAGTGCAGGGCGTCAGAGCTTCAACGAGATGCACATTCTGGCTATCGCTCAGGCGATTGCTGAAGAGCGTAAAAAGAACGGTATCACCGGGCCTTGCTACGTTGGTAAAGACACCCATGCGCTATCAGAGCCGGCGATCCTGTCGGTGCTGGAAGTGCTGGCGGCGAACGGCGTTGATGTGATTGTGCAGCAGGACAATGGCTATACGCCGACCCCTGCAATCTCGAACGCGATTCTTGAGCACAACAAAGCGGGTGGACCGCTGGCTGACGGTATCGTCATCACACCATCGCACAACCCACCGGAAGATGGCGGCATCAAGTACAACCCACCTAACGGGGGACCGGCTGATACCAACGTCACCAAAGTGGTGGAAGATCGCGCCAATCAGCTGATCAAAGATGGGCTGAAAGAGGTGAAACGTCTGCCGCTGGAACAGGCGATGGCGAGTGGCCACGTGGTCGAGAAAGATCTCATCCAGCCTTACGTTGAAGGTCTGGCAGAGATTATCGACTTCCCGGCGATCCAGAAAGCAGGTCTGAAGCTGGGTGTTGATCCCCTGGGCGGTTCCGGTATTGCTTACTGGCAGCGTATTGCTGAGCATTATAAGCTGGATCTGACGCTGGTGAACGACGCAGTCGATCAGACCTTCCGCTTTATGCATCTGGATAAAGATGGTGTTGTGCGCATGGACTGCTCGTCTGAAAGCGCAATGGCAGGTCTGCTGGCCTACCGTGACAAGTTTGATCTGGCGTTCGGCAACGATCCCGATTATGACCGTCACGGCATTGTGACCCCGGCGGGTCTGATGAATCCAAACCACTATCTGGCGGTCGCGATCAACTATCTGTTCCAGCATCGTCCACAATGGGGCCAGGATGTTGCCGTGGGTAAAACCCTGGTGTCCAGCGCCATGATTGACCGTGTCGTCAACGACATTGGCCGCAAGCTGGTGGAAGTGCCGGTTGGCTTCAAATGGTTTGTTGATGGTCTGTATGACGGCAGTTTTGGTTTCGGCGGCGAAGAGAGCGCGGGTGCTTCATTCCTGCGTTTCGACGGCACGCCATGGTCAACGGACAAAGATGGCATCATCATGTGTCTGCTGGCGGCTGAAATTACCGCCGTGACCGGTAAAAACCCGCAGCAGCACTATGATGATCTGGCCGCGCGCTTCGGCGCACCAAGCTACAACCGTCTGCAGGCATCCGCCACTTCGGCGCAGAAAGCTGCGCTGTCGAAGCTGTCACCAGAGATGGTGAGCGCAGATACGCTGGCGGGTGATCCCATCACCGCGCGCCTGACGGCAGCACCAGGTAACGGTGCTTCAATCGGCGGTCTGAAAGTGATGACGGAGAATGGCTGGTTTGCGGCCCGTCCATCAGGCACCGAAGACGCTTACAAAATCTACTGTGAAAGCTTCCTGGGCGCAGAACATCGCGCGCAGATTGAGAAAGAAGCCGTAGAGATTGTTAGTGAAGTGCTGAAAAACGCCTGATTAGTCGGTCAGATAAAGAGGCGCATCGCGCGCCTCAGAGCTGCTGACAAACTCACATCAGGGTAAATCTGACCGCAACGGATTTATTTAACGCGCAGGGAGCAGGGTCAGAAGAGGAAAGCGTCACACGCCATGGACAAAAACGCCGGGAGCGTTTTTGAATAACGCAAAGCGTTAGCCCGGCAACGGTCGCACCTCACGGATGAGGTGCGTAATCGCGTGGGCCGAGCTGGTCATGGATTGGCTTTAGCGTCTTTCCGATCTGACCCTGTTTCCTGAGCAAGCTCGGTCTCACAGCGAACCGGGCCAGAATTTGTTGACAGTCTCAGGCGCCTCTGGCGCCTTTTTTTATGGCATAAAGCGATAGCCGATCCCGGTTTCGGTCAGCAGATGCGCCGGTTGGGTTGGATTCGCTTCCAGCTTCTGGCGCAGATGACCCATATAGATGCGCAGATAATGGCTGTGCTCAACCGCATTGGGTCCCCAGACCTGGCTCAGCAGCTGCCGCTGCGTCAGCACCTTGCCGGCATTATTCAATAGAATACTCAACAGACGAAACTCAATCGGGGTGAGGTGAATCTCACTGCCGCCGCGCTGTACCCGCCGTGCGGCAAAATCGACACTCACGTCGGCAAAGTGAATCCTGGCATCAGGCTGCTGGCCACTGTGCCGGCGCAGCGCCACCCGCACGCGCGCCAGCAGTTCGCCCACGCCGAACGGTTTGGTCAGATAGTCATCGGCCCCTGCATCCAGTGCGGCGATCTTATCCTGCTCATCACTGCGCGCCGACAGTACAATCACCGGGATAGCGCTCCACTGGCGCAGGTCGCGAATAAAATCGGTGCCATCTCCATCAGGCAGGCCAAGATCGAGGATCACAAGGTCTGGCTTGCGGGTCGCCGCTTCAATTAGTCCGCGCTGCAGCGTATCGGCATCAAACACCTTCAGATCTTCATTTTCCAGCGCCAGCCGGACAAAGCGGCGGATCTCTTTTTCATCTTCAACGATCAAAACCGTGGTCACGCAATACCTGCCTTGAGTGAGGGCCGAAGCGCTACTTTATCAATATTTTATGCTGCCGTCCGCGCACTTCATCTTTCGGATATTCAAACCCTCCTGTAACCTGGCGGTAACTTATCTGTAACTAAATTACAGGTTAATTCTTAAACAGCAAAAATAGCGACAATTAAGTGGTCAGATGAGTAGTAAAATTACACTATCTGGCGTAAAGTTGAACACAGATCACATTCGCACACTTTAACTTACCGGGAGGAGAAACCATGTATCAGGCTTATCCACGTTATAAAATACTCGCACGCCGTACGCTGGTGGTTCTTCTCGGCGTTCTGGCTCTGCCTGTCATGTTGTTCCGACAGGATCGGGCGCGTTTCTACAGCTATCTGCATCGCGTCTGGTGTAAGACCAGTGCAAAGCCGGTCTGGCTGGCGCAGTCTGAAGCCGGTGGTGGCGCATTCTGGTAATGCGTCCTGCCACAGAACAGGCCTGGTCATCTGACCGGGCTTTTTTTTGCGTTTTTTCTGAGAATAAGCGGTCCGGAACCGCGTTTTACCCCTTTATTCCTGGCCATTTTGCGCTACACTTAAACCTCTACAAGATTTTAGAGGTTGTACAAGTATGAGCAAAAAAATCCCCGTTGGAATCAGTGCATGCCTGCTCGGCGATAGCGTGAGGTTTGATGGTGGCCATAAGCGTCTTACTTTTGCGACTGAGGATCTTACGCCATTTGTCCGCTTTGAGCCGATCTGTCCTGAAATGGCGATTGGACTGCCTACGCCGCGTCCGGCATTGCGTCTGGTAAAGCAGGGCGATGATGAGTTGCATCTTTGCTTCAGCAAAGACGGCGGCGAAGAAGTCACTGCTCAGATGCGTAACTGGTCTGCCGAGCGGGTCAAATCGCTGCATCATCTCTCCGGTTATATCCTGTGCGCCAAATCGCCCAGCTGTGGGATGGAGCGCGTGCGGGTCTACGAGCCTGACAACAACAACAACCGAAAAGTGGGCACCGGTATTTTTGCGGAGTTCCTGCAGCGTGAAATGCCCTGGCTGCCGCTGGAAGAAGATGGACGCCTGCACGATCCCGCCCTGCGTGAAAACTTTATTGGTCGTATCTGCGCACTGCACGAATTTAATCAGATGTGGGAAAACGGCCTGACCCGTCAGGGACTGATCGGCTTCCACAGTCGTTACAAACTGATGATGCTGGCGCACTCGCAGGAGAAATATCGCGAACTGGGGCCCTTTGTCGCCTCGATGAGCGAGTGGGACTCGCTGGATGCCTTTGCCTTTGAGTACCGTAATCGCATGATGGAACTGATGTCACGTCCCGCCTCACGTCGCAATCACACCAATGTGCTGATGCATGTGCAGGGCTACTTCCGCACGCATCTGAGTTCACCGCAGCGCCAGGAGCTGGCAACGCTGATTGACCGCTATCGTCAGGGCACACAGCCGCTACTGGTACCGATTACCATTCTTAAGCACTACATGGCCGAGTTCCCACATCCGTGGCTGGCACAGCAGCGCTATTTCGATCCCTATCCCGAAGCCTTGCGCTTACGCTACGGACAGTAATTCAGGAGGCGTATGACCACCCATCTGGTCTGGCTGCGTAATGATTTACGCATCAATGATAACCTGGCGCTCCACGCTGCCTGCAGCGACAGCAAAGCGAAAGTGATGGCGCTCTTCCTCGCTACGCCAGAACAGTGGCAGCAGCATGATATGTCCCCCAGGCAGGCGGCGTTTATTCACGCCAGTCTGTTGCAGGTGCAAAGTGCGCTGGCTGAGCGGGGCATTGAGTTGCACTATCAGGCGTGTCACGCCTTCAGCGACAGTATTGATGTGCTGGCAGAATTCTGTGAGAAGCATCAGGTCGATCAGCTCTTCTACAACTATCAGTATGAGGTTAACGAGCGTCAACGCGATGCAGAGGCGGAAAAGCGTCTTGACGATGCGGGCGTGATTTGTCAGGGCTTTGATGACAGCCTGCTGCTGCCACCAGGCAGTGTACAGAGTGGCGATCGCACGATGTATAAGGTCTTTACTCCCTTCAGCAAAGCCTTTGTCCGCCGTTTGCAGCAGAGTCTGCCGGAGTGCGTGCCTGCACCTAAGCCGCGCGACGGTGCGCCGCTGAAAACCGCCCCAATCCCTGCGTTTGACTATCTGACCGAAGCCTTTGATGAGGACCTGTTTCCCGCAGGCGAAGCGGCCGCCCTGAAGCGGTTGCGTCATTTCGCCACTCAACCCGTTATCGATTATCCCGCGAAGCGCGATCTTCCGGCGCTGGACGCCACCAGCCGTCTGTCGGTCTATCTGTCAACCGGCGTGCTGTCGCCACGTCAGTGCCTGCATCGCGTGCTGCATGAACATCCCGATGCGCTGGACAACAGTCGCGCATTTACCTGGCTGAACGAGCTGATCTGGCGTGAGTTCTACCGTCATCTGCTGGTGGCTTACCCGGCACTGTGTCGTCACAAGCCCTTTATCGACTGGACGCGTCACGTTGAATGGCAGCGTGACGACGCGCATTTCGAAGCCTGGAAAGCGGGAAAAACCGGCTATCCGATCGTCGATGCTGCAATGCGTCAGATGAAGGCGCTGGGCTGGATGCACAACCGTTTACGTATGATCACCGCCAGTTTCCTGGTCAAAGATCTGCTGATCGACTGGCGCGAAGGCGAACGCTATTTCATGCAGCAGCTGATTGATGGTGACCTGGCCGCAAACAATGGTGGCTGGCAGTGGGCGGCTTCCACTGGTACAGACTCAGCACCTTATTTCCGCATTTTTAACCCGACCACGCAGGGTGAGCGCTTTGATGAGCAGGGTGAGTTTATCCGTCACTATCTGCCGGAGCTGGCGGACGTCCCGGACAGCCATATTCACCAGCCTCATCTCTGGGCGGAAAAGAACAACAGGAAACTCGATTATCCGGCACCAATCGTGGATCATAAGGCAGCCCGTAAAAAGACATTAGACGCCTTTGAGCGCGCCAAAAGCGCCGCCTGAGGCCTCGAAGGAGCCTGAATGAATCATTACGAATTAGAGACATTGATCAATAAGCACCTCGATAGCCATAGCTTCAGTGATTATGCCCCCAACGGTTTGCAGGTTGAGGGACGTAACGAAGTCAGAACGATTATTACCGGTGTGACGGCCTGTCAGGCCCTGCTGGATGAGGCAGTCACACGTCAGGCCGATGCAATAATCGTCCATCATGGCTACTTCTGGAAAAGTGAACCGGCCGCGATTAAAGGCATGAAGCGCCGCCGTCTGCGGACGCTGCTGGCTAACGATATAAATCTCTATGGCTGGCACCTGCCGCTTGATGCGCATTCAGAACTGGGCAACAACGCCCAGCTGGCCAGACTGCTGGATATTGACGTACGTGGCGAAATCATGCCGCTGGTGTTCTGGGGTGAGCTGGCTGAGCCGATCTCGGGTGAACAGCTGGCCCGCCGAATCGGCGATAAGCTGGGGCGTGAACCGCTGTATTGTGGTGATAACGCACCCGCGCTGATTCGTCGTATCGCCTGGTGCAGCGGTGGCGGACAGGGCTTTATCGACCAGGCTGCCGCTGCGGGCGTTGATGCCTACATCACCGGTGAAGTCTCTGAACAGACCATTCATAGTGCACGCGAGCAGGGGGTGCATTTCTTTGCCGCAGGCCATCACGCCACCGAGCGTGGCGGCGTAAAAGCGCTGGGTGAGTGGCTGGCACAACACCACAATCTTGACGTGACCTTCATCGATATACCTAATCCTGCCTGATTGTTTCTTCTGTCCTGCGCGCCTGCGCAGGACCTAAATCTGTTGACACATCCCTGCCACTTTCGCATAACTATTTGCTTTAAGTAGATAAGCCATCGGCTGATCGGGGCATCCGGTCAGGTCGGCCAGGCACGATCTCAATCAGGCAGGAGGTAGCTGTTGCAACGAGCACGGTGTTATTTATTGGGTGAACGCGCTGTCGTGCTGGAGCTGGAGCCGCCGGTCTCACTGGAGAGTCAGCAACGTATCTGGGGACTGAACCAGCGACTGCAGTCGTTTGCGGACGTGCTGGAGGTCATTCCCGGCATGAACAACATCACCCTGATCCTGCGTGATCCCCAGCAGAGTGCACTGGATGCGATAGAGCGGCTTCAGCGCTGGTGGGAAGAGAGTGAAGCGCAGTTGCCGGAGTCACGTCTGGTAGAGATCCCGGTGATTTACGGCGGCGAACATGGCCCCGATCTGACTGTGGTGGCGGAACATGCCGCGCTGACGCCCGGTCAGGTAGTTGAGCTGCACAGCAGCAGCGAGTATGTGGTGTTTTTTGTCGGTTTTCAGCCCGGTTTTCCCTATCTGGGCGGCCTGGATCCGCGCCTTCACATACCGCGTCGTGCGGAACCGAGAGTTGCGGTACCCGCCGGATCGGTTGGCATCGGCGGCAGCCAGACGGGCGTCTATCCGCTCGCTTCGCCCGGCGGCTGGCAACTGATCGGCCAGACGCGCACCGCGCTGTTTAATCCCCTGCAGCAGCCGCCCACACTGCTCCGTCCCGGTGACAGGGTTCGCTTTGTGCCGCAACAGGAGGGCATATGTTAAACATTCTGCGAGCCGGGCTGGCCGCCACCATCCAGGATGCAGGCCGCTACGGCTGGCGTCAGTATGGCATCAGCCCCGGCGGCGTGCTGGATCATCCCGCGATGTTCACCGCTAACGTGCTGGTGGGCAATGCGCCTGATAGCGCGGTGCTGGAGCTGGTGCTCGGCCAGTTTAAAGCGGAGTTTACCCGCGACGGCTGGTTCGCGCTGACTGGCGCAGGCTGCCATGCGGAGCTGGATGGTCAGCCGGTCTGGACGGGCTGGCGTACCCCGGTGAAACGCGGGCAGGTCCTGTCGCTGGCGATGCCGCAGCGCGGCATGCGCAGCTATCTGGCAGTGCAGGGCGGTTTTGACATCCCTGAGGTGCTCGGCTCAGCCAGCACCGATCTGAAAGCAAAATTTGGCGGATTTCAGGGGCGTACCTTACGGGATGGCGATCAGATCCCGCTGGGTAAACCGACGCGTCAGTTCGATCGCAAAGTCGGGGTGCGGCAACTGCTGTGGGGCAACCGCATCCGCGCACTGCCTGGCCCGGAGTATCACGAGTTCAGTCCCGACGCGCAGCAGGCGTTCTGGCGTACCGCATGGAAACTCAGCCCGCAAAGCAACCGGATGGGATACCGGCTTGAGGGACGTGAGCTTAAACGTGAAAGTCCGCGTGAGCTGCTGTCACATGGTGTGATGCCGGGTGTGATTCAGGTGCCGCCGAATGGACAGCCTATCGTGCTGATGGCGGATGCCCAGACCACCGGCGGCTATCCGCGTATCGCCTCCGTCATCGAAGCCGATCTCTACCATCTGGCGCAAATCCGCCTCGGTGAGCCGATTCACTTTATTCACTGCACGCTGCCGGAAGCGATGCTGGCACGCCAGCATCAGCAACGCGCGCTGGACCAGATGAAATGGGGACTCCATGAAAATTGATTTAAACGCCGACCTGGGCGAAGGCTGTGCCAGCGATCAGGCGTTGCTGGAGCTGGTGAGTTCCGCCAACATCGCCTGTGGCTTTCACGCAGGGGATGCGCAGACCATGCTGCAGTCGGTGCGCTGGGCGCACGCATGCGGCGTCGCTATCGGCGCGCATCCTGCTTTCCCCGATCGGGAGAACTTTGGCCGCAGTGCCATGCAACTGCCACCTGAAACGGTCTATGCCCAGATGATCTACCAGATTGGCGCGCTGAAAAGCCTGGCAGAGAGCGAAGGTGCGCGGCTGGTTCACGTTAAGCCGCACGGCATGCTCTATAACCAGGCCGCGGCTGATCCGGTGCTGGCAGACGCCATTGCCCGCGCCATCCGTGCTGTCGACAGTCAGCTGATTGTGGTGGGACTGGCGAACAGCGAATCGATACGTGCCGCGTCGCACTACGACTTACGCACGCGGGAAGAGGTCTTTGCCGATCGTGGCTATCTCAGCAGCGGTGCGCTGGTGCCGCGCAGCGAGCCCGGCGCACTGATTGACGATGAGCAGCAGGCTATCGATCAGACGCTGACGATGGTGCAGCAGGGCAAAGTGAAAAGTATCACAGGAGAATGGGTGGCAGTGAATGCGCAGACCGTCTGCTTACATGGCGACGGCGCACACGCCCTGCAGTTTGCCCAGCGGTTGCGTGATGCGTTTGCCAAACAGCAGATCCGTGTCACCAGCGCCTGAAAACAACACTTAGCCCGGCTTATGTCGGGTTTTTTAACTCTGGGGGAAATCCATGGAAAGTGCAGTGAATCTCTGGCCTTTACTGGGCATTGCCGCGATCGTTGTCGGCTTCGTATTACGTTTTAACCCGGTGCTGGTGGTAATTGTCGCCGGATTTGTGACCGGTCTGGCGGCGATGATGCCGCTGGCTGACATTCTGGAAAAGCTTGGCGCGGGGTTTCTTAACACCCGTAACCTGCCGCTGATTCTGCTGCTGCCACTGGCGGTCATTGGGCTGCTGGAGCGTCACGGGCTGAAGGAGCGGGCACAGGCGTGGATTGCTCAGATCAAAACCGCCACCGCCGGACGTCTGCTGATTGTCTACCTGTTTGTGCGTGAAATCACGGCGGCACTGGGGTTAACCAGTCTCGGCGGACATCCGCAGATGGTGCGTCCATTGCTCGCACCGATGGCAGAAGGCGCCACTGAAAACCGCTACGGCGAAATCACACCTGAGCTGCGGCACAAGCTGCGTGCCATGTCAGCAGCCACCGACAACGTCGGCCTGTTCTTTGGTGAGGATATCTTCGTGGCGTTTGGTGCGATTATTTTTATGCACAACTTCATGCAGGAGTCGGCCGGGATTCAGACCGAACCGCTGCACATTGCGTTATGGGGCATTCCGACCGCTGTAGCCGCGTTCCTGATCCACTCGGCACGTCTGGTGCGACTCGATCGTCAGCTGGCGCGTGAGCTGCAACAGCTCAACAGCCAGGCGCTGAAAGCCAAAGGAGGTCAGTAATGTTCCAGCAACAATATCTGATGTGGCTGGCAGGCATTATCCTGCTGGTAGTAGCCATCCTCTCCTGGCGTGACAGCGCTAATCCGCGTCGCTTTACCACCGGACTGTTCTGGGCCTTGTATGGCCTGGTATTCCTGGTGGGTGACTGGACGACGCAGCTGATGAGCAGCCTGATGGGCTCGGACGCGGCGGGCACCCGAATGCTGCACATCACTATCGGTGTCATTGTGGTGATAATGGCGCTGATTGCCGGTCTGGGTGGGGTCCGGCTGGGGCGCTATCATCAGCGCAGCGATGAAGAGAAGCAGGCCAGTGCGCTGCGTCTGCGCAACAAACTGTTTCTGCCTGCGCTGGCCATTCCGGTCGTGACCGTGGTCGGCGTGCTGGCGTTTAATCATATTCCCGGTCTGCAGGATGTGGTGTTCGGTCCCGGGAATCACGCCACGCTGGTGACATTGTTTTCAATGATGGTCGGCTGTGTCATTGGCTGGCTGGTGGCGTTAAAACTGACCCATGAAAAACCGGTGCAGTCGATGCAGGAGACCCGTCGCCTGCTGGATTCGATTGGCTGGGCCTTTATCCTGCCGCAGATCCTCGCCACCCTGGGACTGCTGTTTACCAGTGCGGGCGTGGGCAGTGCCATTTCGCATCTGACCGAAACCTGGCTGGCGGTGGATAATCGCTTTATCGCGGTAACGGTCTATGCCGTCGGAATGGCGCTGTTAACCATGATCATGGGTAACGCGTTTGCGGCGTTTCCGATTATCACCGCAGGCGTTGGCATCCCGATTCTGGTGCTGCAGCACGGCGGAAATCCGGCAGTGATGGCGGCGATTGGTATGTTTTCCGGCTACTGCGGTACGCTGATGACGCCGATGGCGGCCAACTTCAATATTGTCCCGGCGGCGCTGCTGGAGCTGCCCGATCGTAACGCGGTGATCAAAGCTCAGATTCCAACCGGTGTGCTACTGTTAATCGTTAACATTTTCCTGCTCTATTTCCTGATGTTCCTGTGAGGCTGCATGAAAACTGTCCTGATGACCGCCTTTGAACCCTTTGGCGGTGAAACGATTAATCCCTCCTGGGAAGCGGTGCGCGCACTGGAAGGCAAACAGATTGGCGGGGCGACGATAGTGATCCGTCAGCTGCCGGTGGTGTTCAGTGAGGTACTCCACGTGCTGAACCAGGCGCTGGAAGAGGTCAAACCGGATGCGGTGCTGTCGGTCGGGCAAGCGGGCGGCCGCAGCGACATTACCGTTGAACGTATCGGTATCAATGTCGATGACGCCCGCATCCCGGACAACGCTGGTCATCAGCCGGTGGATGAACCGATTGTGGCTGGCGGCCCGGCAGCCTATTTTTCCCGTCTGCCAATCAAAGCGATTGTTGCCGCGGTGCGTAAAGCGGGCATTCCCGCATCAGTTTCGCAGACGGCGGGCACCTTCACCTGTAACCGGGTGATGTATGGCCTGCTGCACTGGCTGGAGCAGCAGAAGAGCCCGGCGCGCGGTGGCTTTATTCATATTCCTTATTTGCCTGAACAGGCGGCGCTCCATCCTGGTGCGCCGAGCATGGCGGTCGCGACCATTATTCAGGCGCTGGAGATTGCGGTAAACGTCACGCTGGAGACCGGCGACGATATCAAACAGGCTGGCGGCGCCACCCATTAAGAGGAAGAACGATGCCTGAAGGACCGGAAATTCGCCGCGTGGCGGATAAGCTTGAAACTGCCATCGTGGGTCAGCCGTTAACCGAAGCGTGGTTTGCGTTTCCTCAGCTTAAAACTTACGAACCCTCGCTGATTGGTGAGCAGGTGCAGGCGATTGAGACGCGGGGAAAAGCGCTGCTGACACATTTCAGCAATGGCCTGACGCTTTACAGTCATAACCAGCTTTATGGTGTCTGGCGCATCGTGAAACCCGATACTGAACTGAATACCACACGCCAGTTGCGGGTGCGGCTGGCGACGGCGAGCAAAGCAATTCTGCTTTATAGTGCCTCCGATATTGAACTGCTCAACGCAGATACGCTGGCGGCGCATCCGTTTCTGACCCGCATCGGACCGGATGTGCTGAACAGCCAGCTTAGCGTGGAAGAAGTGAAAGAGCGGCTGCTGTCACCCCGTTTCCGGCGGCGGCAGTTCAGTGGTCTGCTGCTGGATCAGGCTTTTCTGGCCGGGCTGGGAAACTACCTGCGCGCCGAGATTCTCTGGCTGGCGCAGCTGCTGCCCAATCATCGGGCGCAGGATCTCACTGAAGATCAGCTGACTGCTTTCAGCGAGGCGCTGCTGTCGGTGCCGCGTCATGCCTATCGGATGCGTGGAACCATGAAGAAATATCATGAGGAAGCAGCGTTTCAGTTTGAGGTTTTTCATCGTCAGGGCAAAAAATGCCGGCGCTGTGGCACAGTGATTGAGAAGGGCACGCTTTCATCACGGCCTTTTTACTGGTGTCCGGGTTGCCAGAGATAGAGGCGGCCGCATTGGGGAACAAAACAGGAAAAGGTTCTTACTGCAAACAGCTGACAAACCCGAATCCGGGAGAGTCCAGCCGCTACGAAGAAGTCTGACGCGCAGGGAATACGGTCAGAGGAGGAAAGCGTCCCGCCGCCCGGATAAAAACGTCGGGAGCGTTTTTGAACAACGCAATGCGTTGGCCCGGCTACGGGCGCACCTCAGGGATGAGGTGCGTAATCGCGCGGGCCGAGCGTGTCATGGATGACGGCTTTTGCGTCTTTCCAATCTGACCATGTTCTCTACGCAGGCGCGGTATCACAGCCAACCGCCCCGGCTTTAAAGCAACATCAGGCGGAGATCCCTCTCCGCTATCCACTGAGCCTTACTTTTTCAGCTGTGAGCTGAATTCGCGCTCGGTATAACCGGTGTAGAGCTGACGTGGACGGGCAATCTTCATGCCTTCGTCGTGCATCTCTTTCCAGTGGGCAATCCAGCCAACCGTACGGGCCATCGCGAAGATCACCGTAAACATGGACGAAGGAATACCCATCGCTTTCAGAATGATACCGGAGTAGAAATCCACATTTGGATAAAGTTTACGCTCGATGAAGTACGGGTCGTTCAGCGCAATGTGTTCCAGCTCCATCGCCACTTCCAGCAGATCATCCTTCATACCCAGTTCATTCAGAACCTCATGGCAGGTATCGCGCATCACGGTCGCGCGTGGATCGTAATTTTTGTAAACGCGGTGACCAAAGCCCATCAGACGGAATGAATCATTCTTGTCTTTAGCGCGTTTAACAAATTCCGGGATGTGCTCAACGGTGCTGATCTCTTCCAGCATACGCAGAGTCGCTTCGTTGGCACCGCCGTGCGCCGGTCCCCACAGAGAGGCGATCCCGGCGGCGATACAGGCAAACGGATTCGCGCCGCTTGAACCGGCGGTACGTACGGTAGAGGTTGAAGCGTTCTGCTCATGGTCAGCATGCAGAATCAGGATACGGTCCATAGCGCGTTCCAGCACCGGATTCACTTTGTACTCTTCGCACGGCGTAGCAAACATCATATGCAGGAAGTTACCGGCGTAAGAGAGGTCATTGCGTGGATAGACAAACGGCTGGCCGATTGAATATTTGTAACACATCGCTGCCATGGTCGGCATCTTAGAGAGCAGACGGAATGCCGCGATTTCGCGGTGGCGCTCAATGTTTACATCCAGTGAATCGTGGTAAAACGCAGCCAGTGCGCCGGTCACGCCGCACATTACCGCCATAGGATGCGAGTCACGACGGAAGCCGTGGAACAGACGGGTAATCTGCTCATGAATCATGGTGTGGCGGGTAACCGTGGTTCGGAACTCATCAAACTGTTTCTGGTCCGGCGCTTCGCCATTCAGCAGGATGTAGCAGACTTCCAGGTAGTTAGAGTGGGTCGCCAGCTGAGAAATCGGGAAACCACGGTGCAGCAGGATACCTTCATCACCATCGATAAAAGTGATAGCAGATTCACAGGACGCTGTAGACGTAAAACCGGGATCGAAGGTGAACAGGCCACTTGAACCCAGAGCGCGGACATCAACCACATCCTGACCCAGCGTGCCTTTAAGCACGTCCAGTTCAATAGATGTTCCATCTTGCAGGGTTAGCGTTACTTTTTTATCTGTCATTTTCGTCTCCATAGCGCCTTATGTAGGTAAGGATCTTTAGACACCTGAAACGCGTTCATGTTGCGGTTGGCAAAACTACACAGTATCACTCTGCGGGTATAAAGCGGGTGCAGGGTACAGAGTGAGCGACGCGTTCCCAGCGGGAACCGGTGAGCCATGGACATGCTGCATATCGCGGTTGTTAAAGATCCGGTCAGGATATAACTTCTTGGTAACCAATAACCTGATGCTTTTTAATGCTCATTATCGCAATGTTACATAACTTGCGCTTAGGGGAAAGTGTATCCCCATAACTTTTGTGCATCATAGGAATTTACAGGCTTAGTTTGTAACTGAATTGTTGAACTATTGTCAAATCAGATAATTAAAATTGTATCAATTGTGAAAATCGTGAGTAGGATCACTGTTCCACCTAAAATATACCAAAGAGTTTGTAGGGGAATTGTAATCAGAATGTGATCCTCCTATACTCCTGGCAGGTCTCCGGAACACCCTGACACCAGGAGCCACCCAGCGTTTACTACCGCGTCAATTAACACTGGATGTTGCTTGTTTGGTGACGGTTAAGTCTGCCACACGTTGTGATTAGACTCCGCCTCAGGTCCGGAGGAAGCAAAATAAAAAAGAGCTGTGTGGGCAAAACCGTGAAAAAACAAAGACCTGTCAACTTGGATCTCTCGACGATCCGGTTTCCCGTTACTGCAATATCGTCCATTCTTCACCGCGTCTCCGGCGTAATCACTCTGGTTGCCATTGGCATCCTGCTGTGGCTGCTCGGTCTCTCTCTCTCTTCTCCTGAAGGTTTCCAGCACGCTGCATCCATCATGGATGGCTTCTTCGCGAAGTTCATCATGTGGGGCATCTTAACCGCGCTGGCCTATCACGCGGTGAGCGGGATTCGTCATATGTTGATGGATTTTGGTTATCTGGCTGAAACGCTGCAGGTTGGTAAGCGTTCTGCTCATATGACTTTTGTGATCACTGTCGTGCTGGCAATTCTGGCGGGAGTCCTCGTATGGTAAGCAATGCATCCGCATTGGGTCGCAACGGCATTCAGGACTGGCTGCTGCTGCGGGCAACTGCAATTCTCATTACGCTCTACATCGTCTACATCCTCGGTTTCGTTGTGATGACAGACACGCTGACTTATGACCTGTGGCGTGGCTTCTTCGCTTCCGCATTCACTAAAGTGTTCACGCTGCTGACGCTGTTCTCCATTCTGATTCATGGCTGGATCGGCATGTGGCAGGTGTTAACAGACTACGTCAAATCACTGCCAACGCGCTTGTTGTTGCAGTTTGTGATTGTCGTGGCGCTGCTGTGGTATGCGATTTATGGATTTGTTGTGGTGTGGGGTGTGTAAATGAGTTTGCCAATCAGAGAGTTTGATGCCGTGGTGATCGGCGCAGGTGGCGCAGGTATGCGGGCCGCACTGCAAATCTCCCAGGCCGGTCAGAGCTGTGCCCTGTTATCTAAAGTTTTCCCGACCCGTTCCCACACTGTATCTGCGCAGGGCGGTATTACCGTTGCGCTGGGTAATACCCATGAAGATAACTGGGAATGGCATATGTACGACACCGTCAAAGGTTCCGACTACATCGGTGACCAGGACGCGATTGAATATATGTGTAAAACCGGCCCGGAAGCAATTCTGGAACTGGAACACATGGGCCTGCCGTTCTCGCGTCTGGAAGATGGTCGTGTCTATCAGCGTCCGTTTGGTGGTCAGTCGAAGAACTTCGGCGGCGAGCAGGCGGCACGTACCGCTGCAGCAGCTGACCGTACCGGCCACGCCCTGTTGCATACTCTTTACCAGCAGAACCTGAAAAACAAAACCACCATCTTCTCTGAGTGGTATGCACTGGATCTGGTGAAAAACGCCGAGGGCGCAGTGGTGGGTTGTACCGCTATCTGCATCGAAACCGGCGAAACCGTCTATTTCAAAGCAAAAGCGACCATTCTGGCCACCGGCGGCGCGGGCCGTATCTATCAGTCCACCACCAATGCACACATCAACACCGGCGACGGCGTGGGTATGGCACTGCGTGCGGGCGTGCCGGTGCAGGATATGGAGATGTGGCAGTTCCACCCAACCGGTATTGCTGGTGCGGGCGTGCTGGTCACCGAGGGCTGCCGTGGTGAAGGCGGCTATCTGCTGAACAAACATGGCGAACGCTTCATGGAGCGTTATGCGCCAAACGCTAAAGATCTGGCGGGCCGCGACGTGGTTGCGCGCTCAATGATGATTGAAATCCGTGAAGGTCGCGGCTGTGACGGTCCGTGGGGCCCGCACATCAAACTGAAACTCGATCACCTGGGTAAAGAGGTGCTTGAGTCACGTCTGCCTGGCATCCTCGAGCTGTCACGCACCTTTGCTCACGCCGATCCAGTCAAAGAACCTATCCCGGTCATTCCGACCTGCCACTACATGATGGGCGGTATTCCGACTAAAGTGACCGGTCAGGCACTGCGTGTGAATGAGCAGGGTGAAGATGTGGTAATTCCTGGCCTGTTCGCTGTCGGCGAAATTGCCTGCGTATCGGTACACGGTGCCAACCGTCTGGGCGGTAACTCACTGCTCGACCTGGTGGTCTTTGGCCGCGCAGCGGGTCTGCATCTGCTGGAGAGTATTCAGGAGCAGGGCGAACTGCGTGACGCTACGGAAGATGAGATTGCCGTTGCGATGGCGCGCTTCAACCGCTGGGAAAACAATACCACGGGTGAAGACCCGGTTGAGATTCGTAAAGCGCTGCAACGCTGCATGCAGAATAACTTCTCTGTATTCCGCGAAGGCGACGCGATGGCGCAGGGTCTGGAAGAGCTGAAAGAGATTCGCCAGCGTCTGAAATCAGCGCGTCTGGATGACCGCTCACCGGATTTCAACACCCAGCGTATTGAGTGTCTGGAACTGGATAACCTGATGGAAACGGCCTTTGCCACGGCGGTCGCGGCTAACTACCGCACCGAGAGCCGCGGTGCGCACAGTCGC
Source organism: Pantoea sp. XY16 (assembly GCF_025153065.1). Classification (NCBI taxonomy): domain Bacteria; kingdom Pseudomonadati; phylum Pseudomonadota; class Gammaproteobacteria; order Enterobacterales; family Erwiniaceae; genus Pantoea; species Pantoea sp. XY16. Next base: position 300,304 of record NZ_JANZNP010000001.1, read on the forward strand.
TTCGACTTCCCGGATCGTGATGATGAAAACTGGCTGTGCCACAGTCTTTATGTCCCGGAAACCGAAAGCATGACGCGCCGTGAGGTGAACATGCAGCCGAAACTGCGCGCGGCGTTCCCGCCGAAAGTGCGTACCTACTAATTTCGGAGACGATCATGAGACTCGAGTTTTCAATTTATCGCTACAATCCGGACGTCGATGACAAGCCGCGCATGCAGGATTACACCCTGGAGTCGGAAGATGGTCGCGACATGATGCTGCTGGACGCGCTGATTCGCCTGAAAGAGAAAGATCCGACGCTGGCGTTTCGTCGCTCCTGTCGTGAAGGCGTCTGCGGCTCGGATGGCCTCAACATGAACGGTAAAAACGGACTGGCCTGCATTACGCCGGTCTCGGCACTGGGCAACGGCAAACAGAAAATCGTTATCCGTCCATTGCCAGGTTTACCGGTTGTGCGTGACCTGGTCGTAGACATGAGCCAGTTTTATGCTCAGTATGAGAAAATTAAGCCTTTCCTGTTGAATAATGGGGAAAATCCGCCAGCACGTGAACATCTGCAGATGCCGGAAGAACGTGAACACCTGGATGGCCTGTACGAGTGTATTCTCTGTGCCTGCTGCTCAACCTCATGCCCATCATTCTGGTGGAACCCTGAGAAGTTCATCGGTCCTGCCGGCCTGCTGGCGGCATACCGTTTCCTGATTGACAGCCGCGACACCGAAACGGATGCGCGTCTCGACAATCTGAATGATGCTTTCAGCGTATTCCGCTGTCACAGTATCATGAACTGTGTGAGCGTCTGTCCGAAAGGACTGAACCCGACGCGCGCCATCGGCCATATCAAGTCGATGCTGCTGCAGCGCGGCGCATAAGCAGTCTTCGCCGGGAACCTCAGGTTCCCGGTGTTTTACGGAAGCCTCTGTAAGCGCGGTGATGACCACGTTTACAAAGGTTCCCTTACGGGCCACGCGCGCTGCGCAGAGTGCTCGTATCGCTGAACTCACTACGGCAAACCGCGAAAGCGGCAACAAATGAAACCTCAAAAAAGCATAGCAATGCTTAAGGGATCACAATGCAGAACAGCGCGATGAAGCCCTGGCTGGACTCTTCCTGGCTGGCCGGCGCGAATCAGTCTTACATAGAGCAGCTCTATGAGGATTTCCTGACCGATCCTGACTCTGTCGATGCAGTGTGGCGCTCGATGTTCCAACAGTTACCGGGCACCGGAATGAAACCTGAGCAGTTTCACTCCACCACACGTGAGTACTTCCGTCGCCTGGCGAAAGACGCATCTCGTTACACCTCATCTGTCTCCGATCCGGAAACCAACTCCAAGCAAGTAAAAGTGCTGCAGCTGATCAACGCGTTTCGTTTTCGCGGTCACCAGCATGCGAATCTCGATCCGCTTGGCCTGTGGAAACAGGATCGGGTGGCCGATCTTGATCCGGCTTTTCATGACCTGACCGAGGCCGATTTTCAGGAAAGCTTTAACGTCGGCTCTTTTGCCATCGGTAAAGAGACCATGAAGCTGGCCGATCTCTTCGACGCGCTGACGCAGACGTACTGTGGCTCAATCGGTGCGGAATATATGCACATTAACAACACGGATGAGAAACGCTGGATCCAGCAGCGTCTTGAGTCTGTAGCGGGCCGTGCAGCGTTCAGCAACGAAGAGAAAAAAGGTTTCCTGAAAGAGCTGACCGCGGCAGAAGGGCTGGAAAAATATCTCGGGGCGAAATTCCCGGGTGCCAAACGCTTCTCGCTGGAAGGCGGCGATGCGCTGGTGCCCATGCTGCGCGAAATGATCCGTCACGCCGGTAAGAGCGGTACCCGTGAAGTCGTGCTGGGTATGGCGCACCGTGGTCGTCTCAACGTGCTGATCAACGTGCTGGGTAAAAAGCCACAGGATCTGTTCGACGAGTTCGCCGGTAAGCATAAAGAGCATCTGGGCACCGGTGACGTGAAGTACCACATGGGCTTCTCTTCTGATGTGGAAACCGAAGGCGGTCTGGTTCACCTGGCGCTGGCGTTTAACCCGTCACACCTGGAGATCGTCAGCCCGGTCGTCATGGGTTCTGTGCGTGCCCGTCTGGACCGTCTGGACGAGCCTGCCAGCAATAAAGTCTTACCGATCACCATTCATGGTGACGCGGCGGTGATTGGCCAGGGTGTGGTTCAGGAAACCCTGAACATGTCACAGGCACGCGGTTATGAAGTGGGCGGTACCGTTCGCATCGTCATTAACAACCAGGTTGGTTTCACCACCTCTAACCCGAAAGATGCGCGTTCAACCCCTTACTGCACCGACATCGGCAAAATGGTGCTGGCACCGATTTTCCACGTCAACGCAGATGATCCGGAAGCGGTCGCCTTTGTGACCCGTCTGGCGCTCGACTATCGCAATACCTTTAAGCGTGATGTGTTTATCGATCTGGTCTGCTATCGCCGTCATGGTCACAACGAGGCGGATGAGCCAAGTGCGACCCAGCCGCTGATGTACCAGAAAATCAAAAAACACCCGACGCCGCGTAAAATCTACGCCGACCGTCTGGAAGGTGAAGCCGTCGCCACGCAGGAAGATGCGACCGAAATGGTCAATCTTTATCGTGATGCGCTGGATGCGGGCGAGTGCGTGGTGCCGGAATGGCGTCCGATGAGCCTGCACTCCTTTACCTGGTCACCTTACCTGAATCATGAGTGGGATGAACCTTACCCGGCTCAGGTCGACATGAAACGTCTGAAGGAACTGGCGCTGCGTATCAGCCAGGTGCCTGAAGAGGTGGAAGTGCAGTCGCGTGTTGCCAAGATTTATAACGACCGTCGCCTGATGGCTGAAGGCGAGAAAGCCTTTGACTGGGGCGGCGCGGAAAACCTGGCCTATGCCACGCTGGTTGATGAAGGCATTCCGGTGCGTCTGTCGGGTGAAGATACCGGTCGCGGAACCTTCTTCCATCGTCACGCGGTAGTCCATAACCAGGCGAACGGCTCAACCTATACCCCTCTGCATCATGTGCACAGCGGCCAGGGCCAGTTCAAAGTCTGGGACTCCGTGCTGTCAGAGGAAGCGGTGCTGGCCTTTGAATATGGTTACGCCACCGCAGAGCCGCGCATCCTGACCATCTGGGAAGCGCAGTTTGGTGACTTCGCCAACGGCGCACAGGTGGTTATCGACCAGTTCATCAGCTCCGGTGAGCAGAAATGGGGCCGGATGTGTGGCCTGGTGATGCTGCTGCCGCACGGTTATGAAGGTCAGGGGCCAGAGCACTCCTCTGCGCGCCTGGAACGTTATCTGCAACTCTGTGCTGAGCAGAACATGCAGGTCTGCGTGCCGTCTACCCCTGCGCAGGTTTACCATATGCTGCGTCGTCAGGCGCTGCGCGGTATGCGCCGTCCGCTGATTGTGATGTCGCCGAAATCACTGCTGCGTCATCCGCTGGCCATCTCCACGCTGGATGAACTGGCTAACGGCAGCTTCCAGCCGGCGATTGGCGAAGTCGATGATCTGGATCCGCAGGGCGTGAAACGCGTCGTGCTGTGCTCCGGTAAAGTCTATTACGACCTGCTGGAGCAGCGTCGTAAAAATGAGCAGACCGATGTGGCTATCGTGCGCATCGAGCAGCTCTATCCGTTCCCGCATCACGCGGTACAGGAAGCATTAAAAGCGTATGCTCACGTGCAGGATTTTGTCTGGTGTCAGGAAGAGCCACTGAATCAGGGCGCCTGGTATTGCAGCCAGCATCATTTCCGTGAAGTTGTGCCGTTTGGTGCCACTTTACGTTATGCAGGCCGCCCGGCATCTGCCTCACCGGCCGTGGGTTACATGTCCGTACACCAACAACAGCAGCAAGACCTGGTTAATGACGCGCTGAACGTTAATTAATTAAAAGGAAAGATAATGAGTAGCGTAGATATTCTCGTTCCCGACCTGCCTGAATCGGTTGCAGATGCCTCTGTGGCAACCTGGCATAAAAAACCAGGCGATGCAGTCACTCGCGATGAAGTGCTGGTCGAAATCGAAACTGACAAAGTTGTACTGGAAGTGCCAGCCTCTGCTGACGGTATCCTGGAAGCGGTTCTGGAAGAAGAGGGCGCCACCGTCACTTCCCGCCAGATCCTGGGTCGTCTGAAAGAGGGCAACAGCGCCGGTAAAGAGAGCAGCGCGAAGTCTGAAAGCAAAGAGTCTACCCCGGCTCAGCGTCAGACTGCGTCACTGGAAGAAGAGAGCAACGATGCGCTCAGCCCGGCTATCCGCCGTCTGATTGCAGAGCACAATCTTGATGCCTCACAGATCAAAGGCAGCGGTGTGGGTGGTCGTCTGACCCGTGAAGATGTTGAAAAACATCTTGCCAACAAACCGCAGGCTGCCAAAGCCGCCGCACCAGCGGCAGAAACTGCAGCCGTGCAGCAACCCGTGGCGAATCGCAGCGAAAAACGCGTGCCGATGACCCGTCTGCGTAAGCGCGTTGCCGAGCGTCTGCTGGAAGCGAAAAACAGCACGGCGATGCTGACGACCTTCAATGAAATTAACATGAAGCCCATCATGGATCTGCGTAAGCAGTATGGTGAGGCCTTCGAGAAGCGTCACGGTGTACGTCTGGGCTTTATGTCCTTCTACATCAAAGCGGTTGTTGAAGCACTGAAACGCTATCCGGAAGTGAATGCGTCCATCGATGGCGAAGATGTGGTTTACCACAACTACTTCGACGTCAGCATCGCGGTCTCTACGCCACGCGGTCTGGTGACCCCCGTTCTGCGTGACGTTGATGCGCTGAGCATGGCGGACATTGAGAAGAAAATCAAAGAGCTGGCAGTGAAAGGCCGTGACGGCAAGCTGACAGTTGACGATCTGACCGGCGGTAACTTCACCATTACCAACGGCGGCGTCTTTGGTTCCCTGATGTCCACCCCAATCATCAACCCACCGCAGAGCGCCATCCTGGGCATGCACGCTATCAAAGATCGCCCTATGGCGGTCAATGGTCAGGTCGTGGTGCTGCCAATGATGTACCTGGCGCTCTCTTATGACCACCGTCTGATCGATGGCCGTGAATCAGTGGGTTATCTGGTTGCAGTGAAAGAGATGCTGGAAGATCCGGCGCGTCTGCTGCTGGATGTCTGATTTTCACCGGGCGCGCCTCGCGCGCCCAACCTCAATACTCTTTTCAGACCTGAATGGATAGAACATCATGAACTTACACGAATACCAGGCGAAACAACTGTTTGCACGGTATGGCATGCCGGCACCAACGGGTTACGCCTGTACTACACCACGTGAAGCGGAAGAAGCAGCCTCTAAAATTGGCGCAGGCCCGTGGGTAGTTAAATGTCAGGTTTATGCCGGTGGCCGCGGTAAAGCGGGCGGTGTGAAAGTGGTTAACAGCAAAGAAGAGATTCGCGCATTTGCTGAAAACTGGCTGGGCAAACGTCTGGTGACCTATCAGACAGACGCAAACGGCCAGCCGGTAAACCAGATTCTGGTTGAAGCGGCAACCGACATCGATCAGGAGCTCTACCTGGGCGCGGTGGTCGATCGCGCAACGCGTCGCGTGATTTTCATGGCCTCTACCGAAGGCGGCGTGGAAATCGAAAAAGTGGCGGAAGAGACCCCGCACCTGATCCACAAAATGGCGCTGGATCCCCTGACCGGCCCGCAGCCTTATCAGGGCCGTGAGCTGGCGTTCAAACTTGGCCTGACCGGCAAGCTGGTAGGACAGTTCACCAAGATCTTCATGGGTCTGGCGACCCTGTTCCTGGAGCGCGATCTGGCGATGGTTGAGATCAACCCGCTGGTCATCACTAAACAGGGCGATCTGATCTGCCTGGATGGCAAACTGGGTGCCGATGGCAATGCCCTGTTCCGTCAGCCAGAGCTGCGCGAAATGCGCGATCCAAGCCAGGAAGATCCACGTGAAGCGCATGCGACACAGTGGGAACTGAACTATGTTGCGCTGGAAGGCAACATCGGTTGTATGGTTAACGGCGCAGGTCTGGCGATGGGCACCATGGACATCGTTAAGCACCATGGCGGTCAGCCAGCCAACTTCCTTGATGTCGGCGGTGGCGCAACGAAAGAGCGCGTGACCGAAGCCTTCAAAATCATCCTGTCTGACGATGCGGTTAAAGCCGTCTTCGTTAACATCTTCGGCGGTATCGTACGCTGTGATCTGATTGCCGATGGCATCATCGGCGCAGTCGCTGAAGTGGGTGTGAACGTGCCAGTGGTGGTACGTCTGGAAGGTAACAACGCCGAGCTGGGCGCACAGAAACTGGCGGACAGCGGTCTGAATATCATTGCAGCAACCAGCCTGACAGACGCCGCACAGCGTGTTGTTGCTGCCGCGGAGGGTAAATAATGTCCATTCTGATCGACAAAAACACCAAAGTCATTTGCCAGGGTTTCACCGGTGGCCAGGGGACTTTCCATTCTGAGCAGGCGCTGGCATACGGCACCCAGCTGGTTGGCGGCGTAACGCCAGGCAAAGGCGGCACGACTCACCTTGGCCTGCCGGTGTTCAACACCGTACGCGAAGCGGTAGAAGCGACCGGCGCAACCGCCACCGTGATCTACGTTCCGGCGCCTTTCTGTAAAGATGGCATCCTGGAAGCGATTGAAGCAGGTATCAAACTGATCATCACCATCACCGAAGGTATCCCGACCCTGGATATGCTGACTGTGAAAGTGAAGCTGGATGAAGCGGGTGTGCGGATGATCGGTCCAAACTGCCCGGGCGTGATCACCCCAGGCGAATGTAAGATCGGCATCATGCCGGGCCACATTCATCAGCCGGGCCGCGTCGGTATCGTTTCCCGTTCAGGCACCCTGACCTATGAAGCGGTTAAGCAGACCACTGACATCGGCTACGGGCAGTCAACCTGCGTCGGCATCGGTGGTGACCCGATCCCTGGCTCTAACTTCATCGACATCCTGAAAATGTTCCAGGACGATCCACAGACTGAAGCGATCGTGATGATCGGTGAAATCGGTGGTAGCGCAGAAGAAGAAGCCGCCGCCTTCATCAAAGAGCACGTGACCAAACCGGTTGTGGGCTACATTGCTGGCGTAACCGCGCCGAAAGGCAAGCGCATGGGCCATGCTGGCGCCATCATTGCCGGTGGTAAAGGTACAGCAGATGAGAAATTTGCTGCGCTGGAAGCCGCAGGTGTGAAGACCGTTCGCAGCCTGGCTGACATCGGTGACGCGGTTAAAGCCGTATTACCGGCAAATTAAGTCGGCGTCATCTGAGACTAAGCCACCTCCGGGTGGCTTTTTTTATGCCGGTAACGCACAGTCTTAACGCAGACAATTAAAAAGAAGAGGGCAGAGTCAGATAACCATTCAGGTATTGGTTGCGTTAAAAAAAAGTATCAAAGGTAAACTATTTTTTCCCCGCCTTATTTCATTAATGACATCTCATTAACAAGAAACCCACCTGACTTTATCTGGAAACTTATTGCGTTAATCCAGATCAATTAATCACGATTTAAATCCAACTATATCGCTGGCAAAGCGCAACGCTAAGAGCGTAAATTGCGCTGCATCAATCCAGCCTTTTACACAAATTTTCAAACGTCTGCTCAACCCGGGATGACACCCGCTTTCCTCCTGTTAAAGCACGCGTTAATGAAAGCGCGGATTGACAATTTTCAGAGCTGCTTCATTCGCTACTCGCCTGTTCGGGCAGCTCACAGATCTGTTCTGCTGGTAATAAAAAAACTGGAATCAATAAACAGCCGTTCCTGACTCTGATTACGTTCGTTCTGATCGCGCGCGTGACAGAGACAAAGCGAGGAGCAAGGAGTCCTTATGTTAGATATCGTCGAACTGTCGCGGTTACAGTTTGCCTTAACAGCGATGTACCATTTTCTGTTCGTCCCTTTAACGCTGGGTATGGCGTTTTTGCTGGCGATCATGGAGACGGTTTATGTCCTGAGCGGCAAACAAATTTATAAAGATATGACGAAGTTCTGGGGCAAGTTATTTGGTATTAACTTTGCGCTGGGTGTCGCCACAGGCCTGACCATGGAATTTCAGTTCGGGACAAACTGGTCATATTACTCTCACTACGTCGGCGATATCTTCGGTGCGCCGCTCGCCATTGAAGGTCTGATGGCGTTCTTCCTGGAATCGACCTTTGTCGGCCTGTTCTTTTTTGGCTGGGATCGGCTGGGTAAAGTGCAGCACATGGCGGTGACCTGGCTGGTGGCGCTGGGCTCGAATATGTCTGCGCTGTGGATTCTGGTTGCCAACGGCTGGATGCAGAATCCCATCGCCTCGGAATTCAACTTCGAAACCATGCGCATGGAAATGGTCAGCTTCTCTGAACTGGTACTGAACCCGGTGGCGCAGGTTAAATTTGTTCACACCGTTGCGGCCGGTTACACCACCGGCGCGATGTTCATTCTGGGTATCAGCGCGTGGTACATGCTGAAAGGGCGTGACATTGCTTTTGCTAAACGCTCGTTCGCTATCGCGGCCAGCTTTGGTATGGCGGCGGTGCTCTCCGTGATTCTGCTGGGCGATGAGTCAGGCTACGAAATGGGCGACGTGCAGAAAACCAAGCTGGCCGCTATCGAAGCGGAGTGGGAAACCCAGCCAGCCCCGGCGTCATTTACGCTGTTTGGCCTGCCCGATCAGGCAACGCAGGAGAACCGGTATGCCGTGCAGATCCCGTGGCTGCTGGGCCTTATCGCGACCCGGTCCATCGATAAGCCGGTCACCGGTCTGAAAGATCTGATGGCTCAGCATGAAGTGCGTATCCGTAATGGCATGAAAGCCTACACCCTGCTGAATGAACTGCGCAGCGGCAGTCAGGATCCCGCAGTACGTGACGCGTTCAACAGCCACAAGCAGGATCTCGGTTATGGTCTGCTGCTGAAGCGCTATACCGACAACGTAGCGGATGCGACCGAAGCACAGATCAAACAGGCCACGCAGGACTCTATCCCACGTGTGGCGCCGCTCTACTTCGCCTTCCGCATCATGGTGCTGTGTGGCGTACTGCTGCTGGGTATCATCGCGCTCTCCTTCTGGAGCGTAATACGCAATCGCGTCGGCAAAAACCGCTGGTTACTGAAAGCGGCGCTGTTTGGTATTCCCTTACCCTGGATTGCTGTCGAATCAGGCTGGTTCGTGGCGGAGTATGGTCGTCAGCCCTGGGCTATCGGTGAAATCCTGCCGACAGCAGTGGCCAACTCCTCGCTGACTGTTGGCGATCTGCTGTTCTCGATGATCCTGATCTGCGGACTCTACACGCTGTTCCTGGTGGCAGAGATGTACCTGATGTTCAAATTCGCCCGCCTTGGACCGAGTAGCCTGAAAACCGGGCGTTATCATCATGAGCAGATCACGGCAACCACTCAGCCGGTTCAGGGATAAGGAGAGCGACCATGTTTGATTATGAAGTTCTGCGCTTTGTCTGGTGGCTGCTGATCGGCGTGCTGCTGATTGGCTTTGCTGTCGCAGATGGTTTTGATATGGGCGTCGGGATGCTGACGCGCATGCTGGGCCGCACTGATACTGAACGTCGCATCATGATTAACAGTATCGCTCCGCACTGGGACGGTAACCAGGTCTGGCTGATCACCGCGGGTGGCGCGCTATTTGCTGCCTGGCCGATGGTTTACGCGGCAGCCTTCTCCGGCTTCTATGTGGCGATGATTCTGGTGCTCGCGTCGCTGTTCTTCCGTCCGGTCGGTTTCGATTACCGCTCGAAGATTGAAGATAACCGCTGGCGCGGTGCCTGGGACTGGGGCATTTTTATTGGCAGCTTCGTGCCGCCGCTGGTGATTGGCGTGGCCTTTGGCAACCTGTTACAGGGCGTGCCATTCCATGCCGATGCGTATCTGCGCCTGTTCTATACCGGCAACTTCTTCCAGCTGCTGAATCCGTTTGGCCTGCTGGCGGGTGTGGTCAGTGTGGCGATGATTCTGGCGCAGGGCGCAACCTACCTGCAGATGCGCACTACTGGCGAACTGCATCTGCGTTCGCGTACCGCTGCACAACTTGCCGCGCTGGTGATGATGGTCTGCTTCATCCTGGCGGGTGTCTGGGTGAAATACGGTATCGATGGTTATGTGGTGACCAGCACAGTGGATCACTTCGCCGCCTCGAATCCACTGGGAAAAACTGTCGTACGCGAAGCGGGTGCCTGGATGGTCAACTTCCAGAACCATCCTGTACTGTGGCTGTTCCCGCTGCTCGGTTCAGTGCTGCCGCTGCTTACCGTACTCTGCTCGCGGGTTGAGAAGGGCGCCTGGGCGTTCCTGTTCTCCTCACTGACCCTGGCCTGCGTCATCATGACCGCCGGCATTGCGATGTTTCCGTTCATTATGCCATCCAGCACCGTGCCGGGGACCAGCCTGACAATGTGGGACGCAACGTCCAGTCTGCTGACGCTGCAAACCATGACCGTGGCCGCCGCTATCTTTGTCCCAATCATTCTGATTTACACCACCTGGTGCTACTGGAAGATGTTTGGCCGTATTACCAAAGAGCAGATTGAAAGCAACAGTCACTCACTCTATTAATAAAGGAGATGTCGCATGTGGTATTTTGCCTGGATTCTCGGCACGTTGCTGGCCTGTGCCTTTGGTATCGTGACCGCTCTGGCGATTGAACACGTTGAAGCGCAGGATGAGACTCACTGATGCGCACGCCAATTCGGATGCTCTATGATCTGATGGATAAGGGCCCGTTACGGGCCCTTTCACTGCTGCTGGCGCTGCTGACGGCGGGCGGCGTGATGTGGGATCCGACCCGTTTTGCTAATCAGGCGGGCCAGCTTCCTGCTCTGCAGGGGCTGGTGCTGATCTGGGCGGTCTGCTGCGGCGTAATTCACGGTGTGGGTTTCCGGCCACGGAAAACCCGATGGCAGGCGCTGTTTACGCCGTTACCGGCTCTGCTGGTGTTATTGATTGCGCTTTACCGTTTTTACCTTTAATCCCCGCCTCACCCGCGCTGTCAGTGAATATTTGTCAGCGCCGGGTCAATAAATCTCTCTGAAATCGTTCCGTTTGTTACGGAGCGATAATTATTTTCGCCTGGCTCTGGCGACCCATTCCCAACCCCAATTCTCTTGCGTATAGTAGCAACGTTTAAAACGAGGCCGGGATGTAGAGTGAGTACAACGCTGTTTCGCTGGCCGGTTCGGGTCTACTACGAAGATACTGATGCCGGTGGTGTGGTTTATCACGCCAGCTATATCGCTTTTTATGAACGAGCACGTACCGAAATGTTGCGACAGCACCATTTCAATCAGCAGACGCTGTTAGAACAGCAGATCGCTTTTGTGGTACGGCGCATATCGGTGGACTATCTGGCGGCGGCGCGTCTTGATGACCTTCTGGAGATCCAGAGTGAGGTCACATCAATGACACGGGCTACCATGACGTTCACGCAGCGTATCGTGAATACTGAAGGCAAAGTGCTCAATGAGGCAGAAGTCCTGATTGCCTGCATTAATCCACACCTGATGAAGCCGATTGCGCTTCCCAAGTCTATTGTCGCGGAGTTCAAGCAGTGACTGACATGAACATTCTTGATTTGTTCCTGAAGGCGAGCCTTCTGGTCAAACTTATCATGTTGATTTTGATCGGCTTTTCTATTGCCTCCTGGGCCATCATTATTCAGCGCACACGTATTCTGAATGCGGCGGGAAGAGAAGCGGAGGCGTTTGAAGACAAATTCTGGTCCGGCATCGAACTCTCGCGCCTGTATCAGGAGAGCCAGGAGCGCCGGGAAGAACTGGGTGGCTCGGAGCAGATTTTCTATTCCGGCTTCAAAGAGTTTGCCCGCCTGCATCGCGCCAATAATCATGCGCCGGAAGCGGTCATTGACGGGGCGAGTCGTGCTATGCGCATCTCAATGAACCGCGAGCTGGAAGCGCTGGAAAACCACATTCCGTTCCTGGGAACGGTCGGCTCTATCAGTCCTTACATCGGGCTGTTCGGTACCGTCTGGGGAATTATGCACGCCTTTATCGCGCTGGGCGCGGTGAAGCAGGCGACGCTGCAGATGGTGGCACCGGGTATTGCTGAAGCACTGATTGCGACCGCAATCGGCCTGTTTGCCGCGATTCCGGCGGTCATGGCGTATAACCGTCTGAACCAGCGCGTAAACAAACTGGAGCAGGGCTACGACAATTTTATGGAAGAGTTCACTGCCATCCTGCATCGCCAGGCTTTCTCCAGCGATAGCGCTAAGTAAATAGAGGTTAATGATGGCCAGAGTACGTGGTCGCAAAAGCCGCGACCTGAAGTCGGAAATCAACATCGTTCCGCTACTGGACGTCCTGCTGGTGCTGTTGCTGATCTTCATGGCGACGGCACCCATTATTACCCAGAGCGTGGAAGTGGATCTGCCGGATGCGACCGATTCTAAAACGGTTTCCAGCGACGATAATCCGCCGGTAATTGTCGAAGTAGCGGGCGTGGGGCAGTACAGCCTGGTCGTGGATCACGATCGTATGGACCAACTCCCCCCTGAGCAGGTCATCAGCGAAGCGCAGCGTCGACTGGAAGCGAATCCTAAGACGGTCTTTTTGATCGGAGGCGCGAAAGAGGTGCCTTACGATGAAATTATTAAAGCGCTCAACCTGCTGCATCAGGCGGGTGTTAAATCTGTCGGTTTGATGACGCAGCCGATTTAAAATCGAACCGTTTTTTGGGAACCGAGTGTGTCGAAGGCAACCGAGCAAAACGAGAAGTTAAAGCGCGCGATAATCATTTCGGTGATTCTGCACATCGTGCTGATCGCGCTGCTGATTTGGAGCTCGTTTAATGAGCATGTTGACCCCAGCAGTGCGGGTGGTGGTGGCAGTGATATTGATGCAGTGATGGTCGATCCTGGTGCCGTCGTAAGTCAATACAATCGTCAGCAGAACCAGCAGAGTGACAGCCAGCGGGCTGAGCAGCAGCGTAAAAAGCAGGCGCAGCAGCAGGCTGAAGAGCTGCAACAGAAACAGGCCGCTGAACAGCAGCGTCTGAAAGCGCTGGAAAAAGAGCGTCTGGCCGCGCAGGAAACGGCGAAAGAAGAGGCTAAACAGCAGGCTGAGCAACAGAAAGCAGCTGAAGAGGCCGCTAAGCAGGCTCAGGAACAGCAGAAAACCGCTGAAGCAGCGGCAGCCAAAGCTAAAGCGGATGCGAAAGCCCAGGCGGATGCACAGGCAAAAGCCGCCGCCGAGCAGGCGAAGCAGGCCGCTGCCGACGCAAAGAAGCAGGCTGATCAGCAGGCGAAAGCCGCGGCGGCGGCCGCGGCAAAAGAGAAAGCCGTTGCGGAAGCCAAAGCAAAGTCTGAAGCGGATGCCAAAGCGGCGGCGGATGCCAAAGCCAAAGCGGCCGAAGAAGCGAAAGAGAAAGCTGCAGAAGCCAAAGAAAAAGCCGCAGAGGCGGCGAAAGAGAAGGCCGCTGAAGCCGCGAAAGAGAAAGCTGAGGCGGCCAAAGAAGCCGCAAAAGAGAAGGCAGAAGCGGCTGCCAAGGCGAAAGCCGATGCCGCGGCAAAAGCCAAAGCCGATGCGGCAGCCAAAGCAAAAGCGGATGCCGCTGCTAAAGCCAAAGCAGATGCCAAAGCGAAAGCGGCCGCTGATGCGGCTAACGACAGCGATGTCGATGATTTACTGGGTGGACTCGCTTCCGGCAAAAATGCACCGAAAAGCGGCACCTCAGGTGGCGCAGCAGGGCAGGGCAACCAGAAGAAAGCGGGCGCATCAGGCGCGGAGATCAACTCCTACATGGGTCAGGTTGTGAGCGCGATTCAGAGCCGATTCTACGATGCCGATCTGTATCGCGGAAAAACCTGTGATTTGCGGATTAAACTTGCGCCTGACGGCTTGTTGATTGATGTTAAGTCAGAGGGGGGCGATCCCGCGCTCTGTCAGGCCGCGATTGCTGCCGCCAAACAGGCACGTATTCCGAAGCCGCCTTCGCAGGCGGTCTACGAAGTGTTTAAAAACGCCCCGATGCGTTTTAAACCGCAATAATGCAGTCACGGTCGGCAAGTTGATCTATGTTTAGCTTGCCGTACTTAAGTTGTACTCGTGGTTTCCAGGAACAGTGCCAATTATCGTGGACTGAGGTTCAGATAAGGGAGATAAAATGAAGCAAGCTCTTCGCGTTACGTTAGGCTTTTTTATCCTGCTGTGGGCAGCCATGCTGCATGCAGAAGTTCGAATTGAGATCACCCAGGGTGTTAACACCGCGCGCCCGATTGGTGTGGTGCCGTTTAAATGGGCGGGTGCGGGTGCCGCGCCAGAAGATGTCGGCGGTATCGTGGCGGCTGACCTGCGCAACAGTGGCAAATTTAATCCACTGGATCGCTCGCGTCTGCCACAGCAGCCTGCCAGCGCGCAGGAAGTTCAGCCTGCCGCCTGGAGCGCGCTCGGCATTGATGCCGTTGTCGTCGGTCAGGTTGCTTCTAACCCGGATGGCAGCTATCAGGTTTCTTACCAGCTGGTTGATACCGGCGGTGCGCCAGGTACCGTACTGGCACAGAACTCGTATAAAGTGACTAAACAGTGGCTGCGTTATGCTGCCCACACGGCCAGCGATGAGACGTTCCAGAAGCTGACCGGCATTAAAGGTGCTTTCCGTACCCGTATCGCCTATGTCGTGCAGACCAACGGCGGTCAGTTCCCGTATGAGCTGCGCGTCGCTGACTACGATGGTTACAATCAGTTTGTGGTACATCGTTCACCACAGCCACTGATGTCGCCAGCCTGGTCTCCGGATGGCAGCAAAGTTGCCTACGTGACCTTTGAAAGCGGCAAATCTGCGCTGGTGGTTCAGACGCTGTCTAACGGTGCTATCCGTCAGGTCGCCTCTTATCCACGTCATAACGGTGCACCGGCGTTTTCGCCAGATGGCTCTAAGCTCGCTTTCGCGCTCTCTAAAACCGGCAGTCTGAACCTCTATGTGATGGATCTGGCGTCAGGTCAGACGCGTCAGGTGACAGATGGCCGCTATAACAGCACTGAACCAACCTGGTTCCCGGACAGCCAGACGCTGGCTTATACCTCGGATCAGGCGGGTGCGCCTCAGATCTATAAAGTCGGCCTTAACGGCGGCACGCCACAGCGTATTACCTGGGAAGGTGGTCAGAACCAGGATGCGGATGTCGCAACAGATGGTAAATCTATGGTGATGATTAGCACCAGCGGTGGTGCTCAACACGTCGCCAAACAGGATCTGGAAACGGGAGCCGTTCAAACGTTAACGGACACGTTCCTGGATGAAACGCCGAGCCTGGCACCAAACGGCACAATGGTAATCTATAGCTCTACTCAGGGGATGGGTTCCGTACTGCAGTTGGTTTCAACCGACGGTCGTTTCAAAGCGCGTCTTCCGGCAACTGATGGACAGGTCAAATTTCCTGCCTGGTCGCCGTATCTGTAATGTCTGACAGTTCAGACATCGCAAACAATAAACAATAATGGGATTTTTGAAATGCAACTGAACAAAGTGCTGAAGGGTTTGATGCTGGCTCTGCCGGTTCTGGCAGTAGCGGCTTGTAGCTCACACAAAAACAACAACAATGACCAGACTGGCATGGGCGCTGATGGCGCTTACGGTGCAAACTCTGGCATGAACGGTAACGGCGGCAACATGTCTTCTGACGAGCAGGCTCGTCTGCAGATGCAGCAGCTGCAGCAGAACAACATCGTGTACTTCGGCCTGGACAAGTATGACGTTCAGTCTGATTACGCACAGATGCTGGATCAGCACGCGACCTTCCTGCGCAGCAACCCATCATACAAAGTGACCATTGAAGGTCACGCGGATGAGCGCGGTACGCCGGAATACAACATCGCCCTGGGCGAACGTCGTGCTAACGCCGTTAAAATGTACCTGCAGGGTAAAGGCGTGTCGGCTGATCAGATGTCTATCGTTTCTTACGGTAAAGAGAAGCCAGCCGTTCTGGGTCATGACGAAGCAGCGTATTCTAAAAACCGTCGTGCCGTACTGGTCTACTAAGAGAATCACATGGTTAGTAACTTCAGACGTCATCTGTTGAGTCTGTCGTTACTGATTGGCGTAGCGGCCCCCTGGGCCGCTAATGCCCAAGCGTCAATCAGTAACGTTGGCTCCGGCTCGGTCGAAGACCGTGTCACCACTCTTGAACGAATCTCTAATGCCCAGGCACAGCTGATGCAGCAACTGCAGCAGCAGATGAGTGATAACCAGCGTGATATTGATGCGCTGCGTGGGCAAATCCAGCAAAACACGTATCAGTTGAATCAGGTTGTTGAGCGGCAGAAGCAGCTCTACCAGCAGATTGACACGCTAAGCAGCGCCAGCAGCAGCGGCGGGCAGCAGGCTGCCGGCAGCGACGCCGCAGCGGATACAGACGCAGCAGCAACCGCAGGCGCGGCAGCATCCACGGGGAGCGCACCCGCGCAGACCGGCGATGCCAACAGCGATTACAATGCGGCTGTGGCGCTGATTCTGGAGAAGAAACAGTATGACCAGGCGATCAGCGCGCTTCAGGCGTGGGTAAAACGTTACCCTGATTCGACCTATCAGCCGAATGCGAATTACTGGCTGGGTCAGCTGAACTACAACAAAGGCAAAAAGGACGACGCGGCTTATTATTACGCCACGGTGGTGAAGAATTATCCGAAGTCGCCGAAAGCTGCAGAAGCGTTGTTGAAAGTGGGTGTCATCATGCAGGAGAAGAAAGATACGGCGAAAGCCAAAGCGGTCTTCCAGCAGGTGATCAAACTTTATCCAGACACCGAATCTGCTAAACAGGCGCAGAAACGTCTGGCAGGCCTGTAATTTGTCCGGTTCAGACCAGATATCGTGTGATTTCTGGTCTTGCCGTATGAAAGGTAAGCAACTGAAGCATTTAGCAGAAATAAGAGTTGCGCTACCCCGCTAAATCAGTAATATATGCCGCCGTTGCCGGGACACATTGAAAAGTGTCTGGTCAGCCTGAAGATGGGTCGTTAGCTCAGTTGGTAGAGCAGTTGACTTTTAATCAATTGGTCGCAGGTTCGAATCCTGCACGACCCACCATCTCCTTCAGACGCGCTTTTACCGCGCTGTTTTAAGAAGAACACTTCAGCATTGCTTCACAACCTAAGATGGGTCGTTAGCTCAGTTGGTAGAGCAGTTGACTTTTAATCAATTGGTCGCAGGTTCGAATCCTGCACGACCC